>NZ_JBHYJX010000015.1:85484-154668 GCF_042740985.1 Streptomyces sp. NPDC058985
GGCCCCCCCGCCCCACCCCGGGCTTCCCGCCCGCGGGGGGGGGGTGTCGGGGCCGGGGGGGGGGCCCCGGGCCCACGGCCACCGCTCAGTGGGTGTGCCGGACGGCGTTCGCGAGGATCGCGTCGCGCATGTAGGCGGCGAGGCCCGGCTTGGCGGCGTCGATGTTCCGCGTGAAACGCTCGTCCGAGACGTACATCTCGCCCAGGCAGGTGTGCATCTCGTGCCCGCAGTCGTAGTGGTTGCGGGAGATCCCCCGCCGGTGGTCCTCGGCGGCGTCCATGGCCGCCTCGGACTCGGCGGGCTCACCGGCCTCCATCAGGGCGACGAAGCGCCGGGTGAGGGCGTCGGCCTCGTCCTGGATGCGCTGCCAGTCCTCCTTGGTGTACGAGGCGGTCTTCTCCCTCGACTGGCGGTAGGCGTCGGTGTTCCCCCAGCGTTCCTGGACCTCCTCCTCGTACTGGTCGGGGTCGAAGTCGCCGAAGACCTCGAACTTCTCCTCCGGTGTGAGGTTGATTCCCATGCTGCGTGCCTCCATGGCCTGCTCCACGGCCGCCGCCATCTTCTCCAGCCTCTCGATCCGGGCGGTCAGCAGCTCGTGCTGGCGGCGCAGGTGCGCGCGCGGGTCCGCGGCCGGGTCGTCGAGCAGGGCGGCGACCTCGTCGAGCGGGAAGCCGAGCTCTCGGTAGAACAGGATCTGCTGCAGCCGGTCGAGGTCGGCGTCGCTGTAGCGCCGGTGGCCCGCGTGGCTGCGCCCGCCGGGTACGAGCAGGCCGATCTCGTCGTAGTGGTGCAGGGTGCGCACCGTCACCGCGGCGAAGCCCGCGACCTGTCCCACGGAGTAGCTCACTTCCGCTCCCTTCTCTGACGCCGTCCACGCTGCCGCCTCACGCGACGTGAGGTGCAAGCCCGGTGCATGCCGGTACCGCCCCGGGTGCGGGCCCGCGGGTCCCGGCCTACCGTCGGTCGCATGTCACTGCACAAGGGTCCCCGCCCGCGCCACGGCGACGATCGCGACCGGCGCCGGCTCGCCGTGAACCCGTTCCACGCGGCGGCGAACCCGCTCGGCGGCATGACCGAGGCCCCGCCCTCCCACCGGCTGCCGCAGTCCCCGCTGCCGCCGGAGAGCGCGTACCGGCTGGTCCACGACGAGCTGATGCTGGACGGCAACGCCCGGCTGAACCTGGCCACCTTCGTCACCACCTGGATGGAGCCGCAGGCCGGGGTGCTGATGAGCGAGTGCCGGGACAAGAACATGATCGACAAGGACGAGTACCCGCGCACCGCCGAGCTGGAGCGGCGCTGCGTGGCGATGCTCGCCGACCTGTGGCACGCACCCGACCCGTCGGCGACCGTGGGCTGCTCGACGACCGGGTCGAGCGAGGCGTGCATGCTGGCCGGGATGGCGCTGAAGCGGCGCTGGGCCCTGCGCAACGCCGACCGGTACCCCGCGAAGGACGTGCGGCCCAATCTGGTGATGGGCGTGAACGTCCAGGTCTGCTGGGACAAGTTCTGCAACTTCTGGGAGGTGGAGGCCCGGCAGGTCCCGATGGAGGGCGACCGCTTCCACCTGGACCCGCAGGCCGCCGCCGAGCTGTGCGACGAGAACACGATCGGGGTCGTCGGCATCCTCGGCTCCACCTTCGACGGTTCCTACGAGCCGATCGCCGACCTGTGCGCCGCCCTGGACGCCCTCCAGGAGCGGACCGGCCTCGACATCCCGGTGCACGTCGACGGCGCGTCCGGCGCCATGGTCGCCCCCTTCCTGGACGAGGACCTGGTGTGGGACTTCCGGCTGCCGCGAGTCGCCTCGATCAACACCTCCGGGCACAAGTACGGCCTGGTCTACCCCGGGGTGGGCTGGGCGCTGTGGCGGGACGCGGCCGCGCTCCCCGAGGAGCTGGTCTTCCGGGTCAACTACCTGGGCGGCGACATGCCGACCTTCGCGCTGAACTTCTCCCGGCCCGGCGCGCAGGTGGTGGCGCAGTACTACACCTTCCTGCGGCTGGGCCGGGAGGGTTACCGGGCGGTGCAGCAGACCGCGCGGGACACCGCCCGCGGGCTCGCCGAACGGATCGAGGCGCTCGGCGACTTCCGGCTACTGACCCGCGGCGACCAGTTGCCGGTGTTCGCCTTCACGACCGCCGACGACGTGACGGCGTACGACGTCTTCGACGTGTCGCGGCGGCTGCGGGAGGGCGGCTGGCTGGTGCCGGCGTACACCTTCCCGCCGCACCGCGAGGACCTGTCCGTGCTGCGGGTGGTGTGCCGCAACGGCTTCTCCGCCGACATGGCGGACCTGCTCCTGGACGACCTGGAGCGGTTGCTGCCGGAGCTGCGCCGACAGCCGGGGCCCTTGGACCGGGACAAGGCGGCGGCCACCGGGTTCCACCACTGACGGCTCCGCCGACGGGTCAGGAGGGGAACGCGCCGCTCCCGACCGCCGTGACAAACGTCGACCAGGCCGGGGCCGGGACGATCACCGCGGGACCATGGGGGTTCTTCGAGTCACGTACGGGGACGCCCGAAGGATGGCCGTCCAGTACTTCTATGCAGCTACCGGCCTCGGGGCCGCTGTACGACGACCTCCGCCAACCGCTCAGCAAAGCTCCGTCCGCTATGAGGGACTCATTCACAACGTCCGTACTCCTTCGCAATCGCCCGCATCATGGCAGCGGAATCCTTCAGCGACAGCGCGTCGCTCAGTGCCAGATCGTAGGCTCCCTCTAGGCGTGTGACCACAGACGGAGAGTCGTGCACCTTGCCTACGTGGACGCCTTCCGAGTACGCCAACGGCGGTTGATCCTCGAAGGACATCAGCGTGACCAGCCCTTGCAGAAGTTGATACGCACCAAGCCCGTGCGGGACCACATGCACGCGTACGCGGCACCGTTCCACCAAGCGAACCAGATGCGTGATCTGTTCCGCCATGACCTCGCGGCCACCCACGACTCTCCGGAATACCGCCTCGTCCAGCAGCGCCCACACTACGGGCGTCACCGGATCGTCCAGGACCTTCGCCCGCTCCAGGCGTGTGACAACGAGCCTGTCACATTCCTCTTCACCCACCGGAGGGAACGACGTGCTCAGAACCGCACGCGCGTACCTTTCCGTCTGAAGGATGCCCGGCACGAATGACGGGGCGAATTCCCGGATCATCACCGCCTGTTGTTCGAGCAGCCGGGCCGCCTCGAAGTAGTCCGCGACGGCCGCCTCCTCCTGCGGCAGGAACCGGCTCAGCACATTCCCCGTGTTCAGGGCGTTGTCCAGGCGCCGCGCATCCTCCCGCGACGGCACCCGGCGCCCCGCCTCGATATGCGCGATGTGCGTTCGAGTCATGACCGCCGCCTCGGCCAGCTGCTGTTGCGTCAGCCCCGCCGTCTCGCGCTGCTCCTTGAGCCAGTCGCCGTAGTTGGTGCCCACGAGATCAACTCCTCTGTGACAAATGCTCTGTCACCTCGAACCCCCTGGCGAGCCTAATCCGAGCCGTCTCACTCTGTATGCCGATCACTACAGAACGCGACCTCGACCATCACGGAGTCACACGTGCTCGGCCTCATCACTCGCCTCCTCGAACCGCTGCTCAGCCTGGTCGCCCCGGGTACGGGACGTCGTCGGCTCGGCACACGGGGCGGCTACGACCTCCCTCCTCCGCCCGCCGAGGGCCCGGCCCCCCGCCAGTTCGGCGCACGTCCCCTCCGCGGCGAGGACCACAGCCTCGTACGCCCCTACCTCGTAGCGCATGAACGTCGAGAGCAGGAACGGCGTCGACAACTCCGGCGCCGCTCCCTGCTGATCGCTCCCCAGGGCATCCACCTGCCCCCGCACCCGACGTACCGCCTGGGACTGACCGCATGACACACCACGCCCCCACTCCCGCCCGACTCCTGCCCTGGGCAGGACCCGAGGGCAAGCCCTGCTATCTCCTGACCGACGGCACCGGTCGCCTCTCCCGGGCCGCCGACGCCGTCGAGAGCGTCCAACTCGGCATGGCCGTCGACCTTCTCGACCACGCGGCCGACATGCTGCACGACCCGGACGTGACCGCCGTCCAACTCCGCTACCTCCTGGCCCGCATGAACGAGGCCCTGACCGACGTGACACGCATCGCGGAGAGCAGGGGCGCCCGTCTCCTCGCCCATGCGGACGGCGGGTCGGGGCGCTGACCTCCCCCGCTCAACGGCTGAGCCGCGCGAACCTCCGCACCGCCAGCGGGAAGAACACCACGAGCAGGGCCAGGGGCCAGGCGATGGCCGCCCACACGTGGCCGGACTCGCCGCCGGGGCCGCCGAACAGGTCGCGTACGGCGGTGGCGGTCTGGGACATGGGGTTCCACTGGACGACGGTGCCCAGCCAGCCGGGCATGGAGTCGGGCGTGGCGAAGGCGTTGGAGAGGAAGCCGACCGGCCAGACCAGGATCTGCACCGCCTGCACCAGCTCCGGCTTGCCGGCCACCAGGGCCAGGAAGATGCCGATCCACAGCATGGCGAAGCGGAAGAGCAGGAGCAGACCGACGGCGCCCAGGAAGGCGCCGGGGCCGCCGTGGGTCCGCCAGCCGAGCGCGTGGCCGACCGCGATCAGGACCGTGAGTCCGAGGGCCGACTGGAGCATGTCGGCGGCGGAACGGCCCACCAGGACCGCGCCGTTGGTCATCGGCAGGGAGCGGAAGCGGTCGACGACGCCCTTGTTGAGGTCCTGGGTGACGGCGATCATGGTGCCCTCCAGGCCGAACGCCATGGTGAGCGCCAGCATCCCGGGGACCAGGTAGTCGACGTACTCGCCGCTGACGCCCCGGCCGCCGCCGACCAGGTAGCCGAACATCAGCAGGAGCATGACCGGGAAGACCAGGTTGACGGCCATGGTCACCGGCTGCCGCGCCCAGCGGGCCAGCTCCCGGCGGGTCATGGTCCAGGAGTCGGTCAGGGCGTAGGCCATGGGGTGGGGGTGCGGGACGGTGCTCGTGCTCACACGGCCTCCTTGGTGCGGTCGGTCAGGTGCAGGAACACCTCGTCCAGGGTGGGGCGGCGCAGCGCCACGTCCTCGGCCTCCAGACCGGCCTCCTCCAGCGCCCGTACGACGCCGGAGAGGGCCGTCATGCGGTCGGTGACGGGGGCGCTGAGCAGGCGGCGGTCGGGGTCGACCCGGACGCCGGTGAGGGGCAGCAGGGCGACGGCGGCGCCCAGTTGGCCGGCGTCGCGCAGGACGACGTCGACGCGGTCGCCGCCGATGGCGGCCTTCAGTTCGTCGGCCGTGCCGTCGGCGACGACCCGGCCGGCGTCGACGACGGAGACGCGGTCGGCGAGCTGGTCGGCCTCCTCCAGGTACTGGGTGGTGAGCAGGACCGTCGTACCGCCGCCGACCAGCGAGCGGACCGAGTCCCAGACCTCGGCCCGGCCGCGCGGATCGAGTCCGGTGGTCGGCTCGTCCAGGAAGAGCACCTCCGGCTCGGTGATCAGGGAGGCGGCGAGGTCCAGGCGGCGCCGCATGCCGCCGCTGTAGGCGCTGACGGGCTTGCGTCCGGTGTCGGTCAGTTCGAAGCGCGCGAGCAGTTCGTCGGCACGCGCGCGTGCCCGTCTGGCGCCCAGGTGGTGGAGGCGGCCGAACATCTCCAGGTTCTGCCGGCCGCCCAGTTCCTCGTCGAGCGCCGCGTGCTGGCCGAGCAGGCCGATGCGCAGCCGTACGGCGTACGCCTGGGTGGCGACGTCGTGCCCCGCCACCTCGATCCGGCCCGCGTCGGGCCGCAGCAGGGTGGACAGGATGCGGACCAGCGTCGTCTTGCCCGCGCCGTTCGGGCCCAGCACGCCGTGCACCGTGCCGCGCGCGACGGTGAGGTCGAGTCCGTCCAGCGCGTCCTTCTTCCCGTACTTCTTGCGTGCCCCTTCGACGGTGATCGCCGCGTCGGCCACTGCCACTCCCCTCGCTAGCCAAATTTGACTACTCCGCCAAAGTAGCGCACCACCGAAGGCTGGTCAAACTTGATTAGCGGACGTCTCCGTCGTCTCCGCGGGGCGGCCGCCCCGCCGCGAACGGGTTCTCCTCCCCCTCCGCCAGCACCCCGACGAACGGTTCTCCCTCGCCGGCGAAGGTGTACGCGCCGCCCCGGACACGTTCGATGAGCCCCCGGGTCCACTCGGCGCCGGTGTCGGCCGAGTGGACCCAGAAGTTCATGATCTCGCCGATGTGCCCGAGCTGCCCCGGGCCCTCCTCGGGCGTGTAGTACTCGGTGACGGCGCCCCGCCATTCCTCGATCTTCCGCACCCGTTCCGCCAGCAGGGCGAGGGCCTCCTCGCGCGGGAGGTCGACCATGAAGCCGAGCGCCGCGGTGAGCACGTCCGGCCGCTGGTCGTAGGCGGTGAGGTAGGCCCGCAGCAGGGTGAGGTACTCCTCGGTGCCCTGCTCGGTGACCTCGTACTCCACGCGCGGCGGCCCGCCCGCCGTGGACGGCGCGATCTCGTGCGCGAGCAGCAGCCCCTGCTTCGCCATCTGCTTCAAGGCGTGGTAGATCGAGCCGGGCTTGGCGTTGGACCACTCGTGCGCGCCCCAGTACTCCAGGTCGTTGCGCACCTGGTAGCCATGGGCCCGCCCGTGCTGACGCACGGCGCCCAGCACGAGGAGACGGATCGCTGACATGGGGTCCAGGTTAGGGCCCGGCCACCGGGGACGTCAGAAGGGGAACCCGCTGCGGCCGTGCTGCACCGAGATCCACTTCTGGGTGGTGAAGGCGTCCAGCATCGTGTCGCCGTTGAGGCGGCCGAGGCCCGAGTGCTTCTCGCCGCCGAAGGGCACGATCGGCTCGTCGTGCACGGTGCCGTCGTTCACGTGGAACATGCCGGTGTCGATCCGCTTGGCGAAGTTCACGCCCCGTTCGACGTCCGCCGTGTGCACGGCGCCGCTCAGCCCGTACGGGGTGTCGTTGACCAGGCGTACGGCCTCCTCCTCGCCGTCGAAGGGGACGAGGAAGGCGACGGGGCCGAAGACCTCCTGCCGCAGCAGCGCGGAGTCGGCGGGCAGGCCGGTCAGGACCGACGGCTCGACCAGGTTGTCCGTGACCGTGCCGTGCACCAGGGCGGTGGCGCCCTCGGCGAGCGCCTGCTCGACCACGCCCGAGATCGCGTCCGCCTGGGAGGAGTTGATCACCGGGCCGATGACGGTCGACGGGTCGCGCGGGTCGCCGGTCTTGAGCGTGCTCACCTTGGCGACGAACTTCTCGGTGAACTCGTCGGCCACCGCGCGGTCGACCAGCACGCGGTTGGCCGCCATGCAGACCTGGCCCTGGTGCACGTACCGGCTGAAGACGGCGGCGTCGACCGCGTAGTCGACGTCCGCGTCGTCGAGGACCACCAGGGCGCTGTTGCCGCCGAGTTCGAGGACCGAGCGCTTGAAGTGCGCGGCGCAGACGGTGGCCACGTGGCGGCCGACCTTGTCCGAGCCGGTGAAGGAGATGACCTTCGGGACCGGGTGCTCGATGAAGGCGTCCCCGATCTCCGCGATGTCGGTGACGACGACGTTGAGCAGGCCGCCGGGAAGTCCCGCGTCCTCGAAGAGCTTCGCGACCAGGGTGCCGCCGACGATCGGCGTGTTCTGGTGCGGCTTGAGGACGACGCCGTTGCCCAGGGCGAGGGCCGGGGCGACGGACTTCAGCGAGAGCAGGAAGGGGAAGTTGAAGGGGCTGATGACGCCCACGACGCCGACCGGCACCCGGTAGACGCGGTTCTCCTTGCCGTCGACCGGGGACGGGATGATCCGGCCCTCGGGGCGCAGCGCCAGGTGGACCGCCTCGCGCAGGAACTCCTTGGCGAGGTGCAGTTCGAAGGCGGCCTTCAGACGGGTGCCGCCCAGCTCGGCGACGATCGCCTCGCTGATCTCCTTCTCGCGCTCCTCCACCAGGCGCAGCGCCTTCTCGAACACCGCGCGGCGCGCGTACGGGTTCGTCGCGGCCCACTGCTTCTGAGCGCGCTCGGCGGCCCGGTAGGCGGCGTCGACCTCGTCGGCCGTGGCTATGGTGACCGAGGCCAGCTTCTCGTTGTCGTACGGGTTGAAGTCGATGATGTCCCAGGAGCCGGTGCCCGGGCGCCACTCGCCGTCGATGTACTGCTGGGCGAGGTCGGTGAAGTACGACGACATGTGATCCCTCAATCCCCTGAGCTGCCGCAGCCGGAGCGGGCCGCCTGAATGGGCGTCATCGTACTTATGTTTTACGAGAGTTGGAGGAGCCCCCTCAGAAGGTCCCGGCTCTCGTCCGGACCCGGACTGTCCTGCTGCAGTTCCTTCAGCGCCGTCTCGTACTGGGTGACGTCCTCGTGCTTGTCGAGGTAGAGCGCGCTGGTGAGCTGCTCCAGGTAGACGACGTCCGAGAGGTCGGACTCGGGGAAGCTGAGGAGCGTGAACGCGCCACTCTCGCCGGAGTGTCCGCCGAAGCCGAACGGCATGATCTGGAGCCGCACATTGGGGCGTTCCGACATCTCGATCAGGTGCTGGAGCTGTCCGCGCATCACCTCGCGGTCGCCGTAGGGACGACGCAGGGCGGCCTCGTCCAGGACGATGTGGAACTCGGGCGCGTTCTCCGCGACGAGGTACTTCTGCCGCTCCAGGCGCAGCGCGACCCGCCGTTCGACGTCCGCCGCGCCGGCGCCCTTCATGCCGCGCCGGACCACCGCGCGGGCGTACTCCTCGGTCTGCAGCAGGCCGTGCACGAACTGCACCTCGTACACCCGGATCAGCGAGGCGGCGCCCTCCAGGCCCACATAGGTGGGGAACCAGCTGGGCAGCACGTCGGAGTAGCTGTGCCACCAGCCCGCGACATTGGCCTCCTTGGCCAGCGAGAGCAGGGAGGTGCGCTCCTGCTCGTCCGTGATGCCGTACAGCGTCAGCAGGTCCTCGACGTCCCTCGTCTTGAAGCTCACCCGGCCCAGCTCCATCCGGCTGATCTTCGACTCGGAGGCGCGGATCGAGTAGCCCGCCGCCTCCCGCGTGATCCCCCGCGTCTCACGCAGCCGCCTGAGTTGTGATCCGAGCAGCATGCGCCGCACCACCGATCCGGGCTCTCCCGCGCTCACGTTCGCCAGCCTCCCCAACCGTCTTCAGGGGCCGAAGTCTGCCACTAAAACACTCCGAGCAGTACTCGTCCGGTTACGGAAACGGAATCGAGCCAAAGGAAACGCACAGGATCATGCAGGCGGTGATCCGAAACCAGTCGTCGCCAAAGGTGAAGGGGAGGCGAAAATGACGGAAAAATTGCCCAACAAGCGGTACGGGCAGGTCCATTTCGGTCACGTGCACGTGCATCTGCCCTTGCATCTGCGGTACGCATCCGAAACCATGGTCCCGCACCACCGCGCCGCATCGCTACGACCGCGAATTCTCGGGAGTGCCTCGCATGGGGACGAATGGATCGACCATGCTCGAGCCGTTACGGCAGGGCCTTCCGCCACTCGACCCCGCGGCCGTGTCCAACGCCGCCTCCTGCGCCCTCCCGCCGCGCTTCGAGGCGGTGCGCGAGGCCCGGAGATTCACCCGCAGGACACTGGACGGCTGGGACGCCGGCGAGCGCTTCGACGACGTCTGCCTGGTGGTCTCCGAACTCGTCACCAACGCCCTGCGCCACGCGCTGCCGGCGGACACCCCCCGGCACGGCGAGCACAACGGCCCCGTCCGGCTGCACCTGATGCGCTGGACCGAGCGGCTGGTGTGCGCGGTGCGCGACCCCAGTCACGACAGTCCGGTGGCCCGCGAGACCGACGACTTCTCGGCCGAGTCGGGACGCGGCCTCTTCCTCGTGGACTCCTTCAGCGACAGCTGGGGCTGGCACCCTCTCGCCGGGACGCTCAACGGCAAGGTCGTCTGGGCGCTGTTCCGGCTCCCGAGGCCCTGCGAGGGAGCGGACCCGGCCTACGGATGACGCAGCGCCGCGACGCCTCGACGCGTCGCGGTTCTACGCGTGTCACCCCCTGGGTGCCACGCGCCGCCGCGGGTCAGCTCGTGACCAGGTGGTCGAACTCGCCGTCCTTCACGCCGAGCAGCATGGCCTCGATCTCGGCCCGCGTGTAGACGAGCGCGGGCCCGTCGGGAAAGCGGGAGTTGCGCACCGCGACGGCGCCGTCGGGCAGCCGCGCGAACTCCACGCATGACCCCTGCGAGTTGCTGTGCCGGCTCTTCTGCCAGGCTGCGTCGTGCAGCTGCGTGGCGGCCATGCCGTTGTACACGCCGGACACGCGGTCAACGTCGTACACGTCGTGGTCCACAGGTCGCTCCCCGGTGGTGCACTGGCTGATGTGGCCATTGATGCAGTGGTCAACTGATCCGGATCATAACCCCGTTCACGTGCTGATGCATGAGCAAATGCACGTGCACGCGCGGTGTTCCTGCGGTTACAGCCTTGACGGCCGCTTTACCCGAAAGCCCTTGCTCTGATGGACGCCCACGGCGGAGAAGACGTTCCCCGTTTGCCCCCGAATTCCTAGAACATGCAACAACATGCGACAGCGCCGGGGATCCGCCCGGCTGGGCGGACCCCCGGCGCGACGCCGGACGGGAGGCTGCGGCGCAGGTCAGCGCGGCGCGTACGGCGGCAGGGCCATCTCGCGCGCGTTCTTGACCGCCGCGAGGGGTCCGGGACCGTGGGATCCGGGACACAGGGTCCGGGACAGCGGGGTCCCAGACATGGTCAGACCTCCAGGAGGGTGTCGAAGCCGGACGGCATCCGCTCCCAGGCGGCCCGCCCGGCGGCGTACTCGGCGTCGGTCAGCAGGCAGGACTCCAGGAGCCGGGCCAGGCCGTCGCGGTCGAGGCCGGGAGAGGTGAAGACCAGGTGCTGGCAGCGGTCGCCGTGCTCGGGGTGCCAGTCCAGCGCGGCGGCGGCGCGGCGCACCGGCGGGACCAGGTCCCAGGCGGCGTCGGGCAGCGAGGCGAGCCACGGCCCCGCCCCCTCCACGCACAGCGCCCCGCCCGCGGCGTCCCAGTGCAGCAGCGTGTCCGCCTTGTCAGCCAGCCAGAACCGGCCCCGGCTGCGGGCGGCGGCACAGGTCAGGTCCTCCAGCGCCGTGTACAGCCGGCCCGGGTGGAAGGGGCGGCGGCGGTGCCAGACCAGCGTGGTGACGCCGTGCGCGTCGGCCTCGGCGGGCAGCAGGGCGCAGGCCGGGTGCTGGGCGGCGGCCGCGGCCTCCACGTCGAACCCGGCGAGGGCGGCGCGGGCCAGCTCGGAGGGCGGGGTGGCGGGCGGGCTTCCGGGGGCGGCGGGCGGGTTTCCCGGGGCGGCGGGGGCGTTCCCTGTGGCGGCGGGGGCGCTCCCTGCGGCGGCGGGGGCGCTCCCTGCGGCGGCGGGGGCGCTCCCTGCGGCGGCGGGGGCGCTCCCGGGGAATCCGCTGTGGACGTCTCCCTGGCCACAGCCGTGACCACCGCCGTGGCCGTCTCCCTGGCCACCACCGTGGCCATCGCCCTGGCCACCGCCGTGACCACCACCGGGCCCGACCGGCACCCGGCGGGCCGTCGGATGCAGCTGGGCCAGCAGCTCGCGGTCCTCGTCGTCGGCCTCCGGCGAGCCGGGGAGGGAGTCGGCCAGGGCGAGGACCGGGGCGTACTCCAGCTGCCGCGCGAAGGTGTCGGCGACGGTGCGCTGGTCGGTGGCCGCGGCGGCGAGGCCACCCTCGGCCAGGTCGTCGCCGTTGCCCAGGTACGGCAGCACCAGGGCCGGGTCCACAGCGGTGATCACGCCGGTGACGGTGAAGCCGCCGGCCGTCACCACCTCCGCCATGGCCTTGGGCTCCACGGAGTCCCACAGCTCGACCACCGCCAGCGGGGTGCCCCCGGCGTCCGCCAGCCGGGCCAGCTCGGGGACGAGGTCCTCGCGCAGGGCGCAGCAGGCGCAGTCGTTGACGAGGGGCGCCTCGCCGGCGGAGAGGATGCCGGTGGCGTCCCGCACGGTCCGTACGACCGTGCCCGCGGTGGCCGTCGCCAGGTCGTGGTGGAGGACGACGCTGCCGGGCACGTCGGCCAGCAGCCGCGCCACGGTCGCCCGGCGGGCCTCGGCGTGCAGCCCGCCGACGATCACCACCGGCAGCGCCGGGCGGTCCGGGCCGCTCATGCCCCACCCTTCCCGTACCGGCGCGCGAACTTCCCGTACCGGCGCGCGAAGCGCTCCACGCGTCCGGCGGTGCCCAGGGTTCCCTCGCGCATGACGGGTCAGCGCTCCTCTCGGAAGTCGACGTGCCGGCCGGCCACCGGGTCGTACTTGCGCAGGATCAGCCGGTCCGGGTCGTTGCGGCGGTTCTTGCGGGTGACGTAGGTGAAGCCGGTGCCGGCGGTGGACCGGAGTTTGATGACCGGGCGGAGTTCGTTGCGTGCCATGCCGACATCTTACTGAAAACGACTTCCATTAACAGTTACGTCCGCCGCTTCTGAAGGAGAGGTACGTCACCCGTGTCCGCCCCCTGCGCGCCGGACGTCCGCCGGGGCCCGCAAGCCGTCCTGGTAACTTGCGGCTGTCCTCAGGTCGTCCCGTGGCCGCGATGCCCCGGGGCAGGCCCGGCCGTCCGGCAACAGCTTGGAGCTTCCCGTGACGTTGGTGACTGCGGAGAGTACGGCGAGCGCGACGAGTACGGCGAGCACGGCGAGTACGGATGGCCTTCTGCCGGCACCCCGCGCGCAGCGCTCGCCCGGACGGGCGCGGCGGTCCGCGCGGGCCGCTGCCGTAACCCTCGGACTGGTCGGCGCGCTGGCGCTGACCGCGTGCACCGACGGCGGCTCCGACGACGGTGGCTCGGGCGGGGGCGGCGAGTCCTCGGCGGCGCCCGAGGCGTCCGCGAGCACGGACCCGAGCGGCGGCAGCGGCGGGTCGCCGTCCGACGCCGGGGAGTTGGAGGGGAGCTGGCTGGCCACCACCGACGGCCAGGCCGTCGCGCTGATGGTGACCGGCGGCAAGGCCGCCCTCTTCGCCACCGGCGGGACGGTGTGCAGCGGCACCGCCGGTGAGGACGCCGGCACCCGGATCGTCCGCCTCAAGTGCACCGACGGCAGCGACGACCGGTCGACCGGCACGGTCGGGTCGGTGGACGGCAAGTCCCTCAAGATGATCTGGGAGGGCGGTCTCGGCGAGGAGACGTACACCAAGTCGGAGGGCGGGTCGCTGCCGCCGGGCCTGCCGACGGAGGGCCTCGGCTCCTGAAGCCGCGCCTGCTCCGGTCGACCCCTACCGCAGCGGCCGTCGGCGGCCGACCTCGGCGTGGTCGGCCGCGCGGGTGCCCTCCGTCCAGCCGGCCGCGTCACCGGCGCCGCGCAGCCGGGTCGTGGTCGTCTCGGGGAACATGCGCTCCAGCCGGTCGGTGACCGCGACGTCCCGGGAGGCGAGCACCGGCAGCAGGTCCACGTCCCCGGTGCGGCCGGCCTCGGCGGCGGCGGCCTCGGCGGCGGCCCGCAACCGGGTGCCCGCGCGGTGGGCGTAGGCGGCGAGGAACGACTGGCGGAAGGTCTTGGTGCGCTTGCGCCCGCCCGCCCGCTGGGCCGCCTCCGCCTTGGTCATCGCGGCCTCGGCCTGCACCAGCAGTGAGGTGTGGAGGAGTTCGACGGCCTCCAGGTCGGCCTCGAAACCGACGACGGTGGAGAAGCCGAGGGGCTCGTTCCACACCGCCCGGCAGTGGTTGGCGTCGGCCACCGCGTCCAGCAGCACCGCCTTGACCTGCTCGTACGGCGCCTCGACGCCGATCCGGCAGGCGCCGGGGGCGTCCGGCGAGGGCGCGTGCGCCGACAGCAGCGCCTCGTCCACACTGTGCCGGGCCATCAGCTCCTGCGCCTTGGCGCTCAGCGCCTCCGCCTCCTCCGGATACCCCGTCGCCTCCGCCTTGGCGAGCAGCGCGCGGATGCGGGCGAGGGCCCGGGACTCGGGGCGGTTCTCCTGCCGGGGCCGCCCGGCCTCCCCCGCGTCGAGGGGCTCCAGCGCGGGCAGCCGCAGCAGCAGGCGGTACAGCTCCAGAACGGCGGTGGCGTGCGAGAAGCGGTCGGTGCGGGGCGGCGCGGTCCCGTCCGGCACGGCGTCGAGCTGCGCCGCCCAGCGGGGGCCGCGCGCACGGTCGTGCGGCGCCTGCGCGCGGATCAGCGCCGCGACCAGCCGTACGTGGACGTCGTCCAGTTCGCGGCGGACGATGCGCACGAGGTCGGCGGGCTGCCAGCCGCGCCGCCAGGCCGTGGCCACGAACTCCTCGCCGCGCCGGGCCAGTTCCGCGTCCGCCGCCGGGTCGGCCGCGAGCAGCGAGGCGGCGGTGTCGAGGGCGTGCTCGGCGGTGTCGTACAGGGCGGCCTCGAAGGCGCGGTCGACGGTGCGGGACGTACTCACACGGCGATCGTGCCATGGCCGGCGGGGGCGGGTTCGGGGGTGGTGGGAGGGAGGGGGTGGCAGGGGCCGGGCGTGGTTGCCCCACCGGCCGTCTCACTCCGCGGAATTCGACCGGCGCGGGGCCCGGTGGCGTCGAGCATGGCGGGCATGGTGGACATGACTCTCTACGCGGCGTTCCTCGTCGCCGCTCTCGCGCTCTGTGTCACCCCGGGTCCCGACATGATGTTCATCGTGGCGGTGGGCGGGAGGGGCGGCCCCACGGCGGGCGTGATGGCCGCGTCCGGGGTGGCCTGCGCCATGCTGGTGCACGCGGTCGCCGCCGCGCTCGGGCTGTCGGCGCTGTTCACGACGCTGCCCACGCTGTACCACGTGCTGCGCTGGGCGGGCGCGGCCTATCTGCTGTACCTGGCGGTGAAGGCGTTCCGGGACCGTTCGGTGCCGGGCGAGGACGCGGCGGCCCGGGGCACCGGGATGCGGCGGGCCTTCTGGCAGGGCGCGATCACCAACCTGCTCAACCCCAAGGTCATCCTCTTCAACGTGGCGTTCCTGCCGCAGTTCGTCGACCCTTCGCTCGGTCACGTGCCCGCGCAGCTCCTGCTGCTCGGCGGCACGCTCGTGGTGATGGGGTTCCTGTGGGACGGCTTCGTGGGCCTGCTCTCCGGCCGGCTGGCGGGGCTGCTCAGGCGCAGTGCCCGAGTGAACCGCTGGCTCAACATCGTCTCTGGGACGGTGTTCACGGGACTCGCGGTGCGGTTGGTGGTGGCTTCCCCGAAGTAACCGACGAACGCGAGGAGTACCGTCAACCACTGGTTGACAGCCACGGGAGCGCAACCTACGGTTGACACATGGCGACGAATCCGAGCATCACGTCATCCGTACGACTCGACGAACTCATCACCGCGATCAAGAAGGTGCACCCGGAGCCCCTCGAACAGCTCCAGGACGCCGTCATCGCCGGCGAGCACCTCGGAGAGGTGGCCGACCACCTCATCGGACACTTCGTGGACCAGGCCCGGCGTTCGGGTGCGTCCTGGACGGACATCGGCAAGAGCATGGGCGTCACCCGGCAGGCGGCGCAGAAACGCTTCGTGCCCAAGGAGTCGGCCGACCTGGACGCGAGCCAGGGCTTCAGCCGCTACACGCCGCGCGCGCAGAACGCCGTGATGGCCGCGCACAACGAGGCGGTGGCCGCGGGCGCCGCCGAGGGCCTGCCCGAGCACCTGATCCTGGGCGTGCTCACCGAACGCGACGGTCTGGCCGCCAAGGCGATCCACGCGCAGGGCGTGGCCCTCGACGCGGTCCGCGAGGCGGCGACGGCGAAGCTGCCGCCCGCCGCCGACGAGGTCCCGGAACTGGTGCCGTACGGCCCCGCCGCGAAGAAGGTCCTGGAACTCACCTTCCGCGAGGCCCTCCGCCTCGGCCACAACTACATCGGCACCGAGCACCTCCTGCTCGCCCTGCTGGAGCACGAGAACGGCGAGGGCGTACTGAGCGGACTCGGCATCGGCAAGGAGTCGGTCGAGCGGTACGTCACGGAGGTACTCGCGCAGTTCATGAAGACGGAGGACGACCGCGACGGGGGACAGGGCTGACGCCCGCGGCCGCCGCGGGGCAGGGTGACCATGCCGCCGCGGTCGCCGCAGGACAGGATGACAACCCCGCCGCGGTCCCGCTCGGGCGTTGTCAGACCCTGCTGCGACACTCGCGACATGGCCGACCGGTGGGCACTCGCCGTGGCCGAGGACGGTGGCGTGGACGTCGCCCCCCTCGGCCCCGACGGGCTGCCCGCCGGACCGGTGCGGCGCGAGGCCGGCCCCGCCGAGGCGGTGCGGAGCAGGCCGGAGGTCGCGCGCTGGGTGTGGCGGTCCACCGCCGAGGTCGCTCCGCGCCTGCTCGCCACGGGGGTGCGAGTCGAGCGGTGCTACGACATGGAGGCGGCCGAGACCCTGCTCCTAGGCCACGAGGGGCGGTACGGGGAGCCGCGCTCGGCCGCGGCGGCCCTGGCCCGGCTGCGCGGCGGCCCCGTACCGGCCGATCCGCCGCAGCGCTCCGCCGAGCCGGGCGCGCAGTCCCCGCTGTTCGAACCGCAGGGGGTCCACCTGCCCCTGGACGACCTGCTCGCCGTCTACGCCGAGCAGCAGCGCCGGCACGAGCGGACCGCCCACCCCGACCGGATGCGGCTGCTGACCGCGGCCGAGTCGGCGGGCATGCTGGTGGCGGCCGAGATGAACCACGCGGGGCTCCCCTGGCGGGCCGACGTGCACCGCGAGATCCTCCACGACCTGCTCGGCGAGCGGTACACGGGCGGGGGCGAGCCGCGCCGCCTGGCCGAGCTGGCGGAGGAGGTGTCGGCGGCGTTCGGCCGCCGGGTGCGGCCCGACCTGCCCGCGGACGTGGTCAAGGCGTTCGGGCAGGCGGGCGTCAAGGTCGGCTCCACCCGCCGCTGGGAGCTGGAAACGCTCGACCACCCCGCCGTGAAGCCCTTGATCGAGTACAAGAAGCTGTACCGGATCTGGGTCGCGCACGGCTGGTCCTGGCTCCAGGACTGGGTGCGCGGGGGACGGTTCCGCCCCGAGTTCCTGGCCGGCGGCACCGTCACCGGACGCTGGGTGACCAACGGCGGGGGCGGGCTGCAGATCCCGAAGGTGATCCGGCGGGCCGTCGTCGCCGACCCCGGCTGGCGGCTGGTCGTCGCGGACGCCGACCAGATGGAGCCGCGCGTACTGGCGGCGATCTCCCGCGACCCCGGGCTGATGGAGGTGGCCGGGCGGGAGAGCGACCTCTACCAGTCGGTCTCCGACCGCGCCTTCTCCGGAGACCGCGAGCAGGCCAAACTCGCCGTGCTCGGCGCGGTGTACGGGCAGACCTCCGGCGACGGCCTGAAGAACCTCGCCGCGCTCCGACGCCGCTTCCCGAGGGCGGTGGCGTACGTGGACGACGCGGCCCGCGCGGGCGAGGAGGGGCGGCTCGTGCGGACCTGGCTCGGGCGCACCTGCCCGCCGGCGGCCGGCGCCGCCGACGGCGCCGAGGAGGCGGGCCTGCCGCAGGACGAGTCCACCGGCCCTCCGGACCGCCCGCACGAGTGGGTGCCGGGCTACGCCTCCACCGACGCCCGCGCGCGCGGCCGCTTCGCCCGCAACTTCGTCGTGCAGGGCAGCGCCGCCGACTGGGCCTTGCTGCTGCTCGCCGCGCTGCGGCGGCACTGCGCGGACATGGCGGCCGAGCTGGTCTTCTTCCAGCACGACGAGGTGATCGTGCACTGCCCCGAGGAGGAGGCCGACGCGGTCGTGGCGGCGATCCGGGAGTCCGCGGAGCTGGCGGGCCGGCTGACGTTCGGGGCCACGCCGGTGCGGTTCCCGTTCACCACGGCGGTGGTGGAGTGCTACGGGGACGCGAAGTGAGCGCCCGCCCCCCTCGCCGGCCTCCGTTCCCCACTCCTCCCCGGGGCCTCATCCCTTCGCAAGGGGCGGCAACCGTCCCGGACGACGCCAGGCTACGCACCACCGGCCACACACCACGAAAAAGCTCAGCTCAGACACTGTCTGAGCTGAGCTTGGGATGGAGCCGCCTTCGGGATTCGAACCCGAGACCTACGCATTACGAGTGCGTTGCTCTGGCCATCTGAGCTAAGGCGGCGTGTGCTGGGCACCATGGTGCGATCAGCGACGTCGGTAAGTCTACACAGTTTCCGGGGGTGCTTCGTACCCGCCCCGGAGGCCAGGATTCCGGGGCGGGTGGGGTGGGTGAGGCGGGTGTGGGGTCGCTACGAGCAGCGCTTGCCGTCCTCGGGGGCGGTGCCGCGGAGCAGGTACGTGTCGATCGCCGAGTCGATGCAGGTGCTGCCGCGGCCGTACGCGGTGTGGCCGTCGCCCTCGTAGGTGAGGAGGCGGCCGGAGGAGAGCTGGTCGGCCAGGGCCTCGGCCCAGCGGTAGGGGGTGGCCGGGTCGCGGGTGGTGCCGACCACGACGATCGGAGTGGCACCGGCGGCCTCGATGCGGTGGGGCTCGCCCGAGGCCTGCACCGGCCAGTACGTGCAGTTCAGGGAGGCCCAGGCCAGGCCCTCGCCGAAGACGGGGGACGCCTTCTCGAAGTCGGGGAGGGCGTCGCGGACCTCGTCGGGCGAGGAGAAGGCGGCGGGGAGGTCGAGGCAGTTCACGGCGGCGTTCGCGAACATCAGGTTGCTGTAGCCGCCGTCGGCCTCGCGCTCGTAGTAGCTGTCGGACAGGGCGAGCAGGCCGGCGCCGTCGTTCTCCTTCATCGCCGAGGTCAGCGACGTGCGCAGCCGCTGCCAGGCGCCCTCGTCGTACATCGCCGCGATCACGCCGGTGGTGGCCAGGGACTCGGTGAGCTTGCGGCCGTCGGCGTCGCCGGTGGGGATCGGCTTGGCGTCCAGGTCGTCGAAGAACGCCTTCAGGTTCTTGCCCACCTGGGTGGGGGTGGTGTTCTTGTCGCCGAGGGGGCAGTCGGCTCGGCGTACGCAGTCCTTCGCGAAGGACTGGAAGGCGGTCTCGAAGCCCGCCGTCTGTTCCAGGTTCAGCCGGCGGGCGGGCAGGGACGGGTCCATCGCGCCGTCCAGGACCAGGCGCCCGGCCCGGTCCGGGAAGAGTCCGGCGTACGTCGCACCGAGGAGCGTGCCGTACGAGGCTCCGACATAGGTCAGCCTGTCGTCGCCCAGCACCGCGCGCAGGATGTCCATGTCGCGGGCGGCCTCGACCGTCGAGACGTGGCGCAGCAGCTCCGGCGCGTCCGCCCCGCAGCCCTCGGCGAACTCCTTGAACGCGTCGACCAGTACGTCCGTCTCGTCCTGGTCGTCCGGGGTGACATCGGTCCGCGTGTACGCGTCCATCTCGCGGCCGTCCAGGCACTCGATGGGCTCGCTGCGGGCCACGCCACGCGGATCGACCGCCACCATGTCGTACTGGGCGCGGACCTTCTCCGGGTAGCCGATGCCCGCGTACTGCTGGAGGTAGCCGATGGCCGAGCCGCCCGGTCCGCCCGGGTTGACCAGGAGCGAGCCGAGGCGTTTGCCGGGGCCGGTGGCCTTCTTGCGGGCCACCGCGAGGCGGACGTCGCCCTCGGCCGGTTTCGCGTAGTCGAGGGGGGCCTTCATGGTGGCGCACTGGAAGCCGGGGACACCGCAGTCGCGCCAGCCGAGCTTTTGCGCGTAGTACGGCGACAGCTCGGCGGGCGTGGTCTTCGGCAGCGGGGCCAGGGACGCCGTCGCCGCCTCCGTCGCCCCTGCCGCCTGAGCCGCCGAACCGGCGGACGTCGACGCGCCCCCCGCCGAGCAGGCGGTGGCGAGCAGCGCGGCGGCGAGGAGCGTGGCTCGGATCCGGGTGCCGCCGATGCGGGTCCTGCGGTGAGTGCGCCTTGTGTGCATTCAGCGAGCGTAACTCTCCGCGACGACACTGATGCGGTGCGTGGTACGCGTGCCTC
Organism: Streptomyces sp. NPDC058985; assembly: GCF_042740985.1. Taxonomy (NCBI): domain Bacteria; kingdom Bacillati; phylum Actinomycetota; class Actinomycetes; order Kitasatosporales; family Streptomycetaceae; genus Streptomyces; species Streptomyces sp. NPDC058985. The sequence goes on from NZ_JBHYJX010000015.1 coordinate 105,241, forward strand.
GTTCGTGTTACCCCGTCAAGCGGATGCGGCGCAGCGGATGCGGCGCCGGGACGGCAGCCGGGGTCAGCCCGCTCTGAGCGCCATCGTCATCGCCTCCACCGCCAGCAGCGGCGGCACATTGCGGTCCAGGGCGTCACCGCAGGCGGCGATCGCCTCGATGCGGCGGAGGGTCGCTTCGGGTGAGCTGCCGTGGGCCAGCCGGTCCAGGGCGTCCTGCGTGTCGGCGTTGGCGATCGCCACGCGGGAGCCGAGCTGGAGGGCGAGGACGTCGCGGTAGAAGGCGGTGAGGTCGGTCAGGGCGAGGTCGAGGCTGTTGCGTTGCGTGCGCGTTCTGCGGCGCTTCTGGTCGGCCTCCAGATCCTTGATCACGCCTGCCGTGCCGCGTGGCAGCCGGCCGCCCTGGGCCGCGCCCAGCGCCGCCTTCAGCTCCTCGGTCTCCTTGGCCTCGATCTCCTCGGCGAGCTGCTTGGCGTCCTCCGCCGCCGCGTCGACCAGTTCCTGGGCCGCCCGGAGGGCGCCGCCGACGTCCTCGACCCGCAGCGGCATCTTCAGCACGGCGGCCCGGCGCTCCCGGGCGGCCGGGTCGGTGGCCAGGCGGCGGGCGTGCTCGACGTGGCCCTGGGTGGCACGGGCCGCCGCTGCGGCGACGTCCGGTTCGATGCCCTCGCGGCGTACGAGCATGTCGGCGACGGCGTCCACCGACGGTGTGCGCAGATTCAGGTGGCGGCAGCGGGAGCGGATGGTGGGCAGGACGTCCTCGATGGACGGGGCGCACAGCATCCAGACGGTCCGCGGGGCGGGCTCCTCGACGGCCTTGAGGACGGCGTTGGCCGACTTCTCGTTCAGCCGTTCGGCGTCCTCGACGAGGATGATCTGCCAGCGGCCGTTCGCCGGTGAGGTGAACGACTTGCGGACCGTGTCCCGCATGTCCCGCACCAGGATCTCGGCGCCCACCGCGCTCACCGTGCTGACGTCCGCGTGGGTGCCGAGGAGCGCCGTGTGGCAGCCGTCGCAGAAGCCGCAGCCGGGGACGCCCCCGAGGGCGCGGTCGGGGCTCACGCACTGGAGCGCGGCGGCGAAGGCCCGCGCCGTCTGGGTGACTCCCGCGCCGGGCGGGCCGGTGAACAGCCAGGCGTGCGTCATGCTCGACGCCTCCGGCAGCGGGCCCGCCGCCGCGGCGGCGGTGACGAAGGCGTCGGCGTCCCGAGCAGCGGTGGTGAGCTGCTCGCTCACCTTCTCCTGCCCGACGAGGTCCTCCCACACGGTCATGGGTCACGCCGTCCTTCCGTCACGCTCCGCCGTCGCACCGCGCCGCACCTGTCCGCGTCGCACCGCCTTCCATTGTGCGGGGCGGCACTGACAACGAGGCCGGACATCGCGACCGGCGGCCCCGCGACCGGCGGGCCCGCGACCCGGTGCTCAGCGGCGCCCGCGGCCCTTGCCCCGGCGGCCACCGTCGCCACCCCGGCCGTCCCGGCCCCCGTCGCCCCGGCCGTCCTCGTCCTCGCGCGGCCCGAGCAGCTCGTCCGCCAGGGTCGGCAGGTCGTCGAGCGGCGTCTCCTCGGCCCAGTCGGAACGGCGCCGGCGGGGCGGCGCCTGGTCCGGGTCGATCTGCGGCAGTTCGCGCGTACGGTCCCGTGCCTCGGCCGCCCGGTCGCGGTCGGCGGCACCGTCGCCGGGGCCGTCCTCCCGGAAGTAGCCCGGCGGGACCCGGCCGGCGGGGTCGTCGTCGCGTACGGGCGGCAGCACCGCCGTCTCGTCCGCGGCGCCCGGCGTCACCGGGGGCAGGGCCGCCGTCTCGTCGACGTCCCGCGGCTCCACGGCCGGCAGTACCGCCGTCTCGTCCGCCGATCCGGCCGGCTCGGGCGGCTTGGGCAGCTGGGCCGTCACCTCGGACTCGGACTCCCGGGCCCTGGACGCCCCGGCTGCTCCGGACGCCCCGTCGGCCCGGGGGCCGTCCCCGGATCCGCCCTCGGTGTCGCCGTCCCGCGTGTCCCGCACCGGCCGCAGGACGGCCGTGTCCTCCACGGGGCCGCCGGAGGCGTTCGTCGGGGTCACCACCGGGGTCGGCACGGTCGCGGCGTCCGCGGGGGGCGCGGTCCGCTTGGGCCGGGGCGCGTCGGCGGCGGGCGGCGCCGACGCCTTCGGTCCCGCGGAGGCCGCGGCGGCCGCCGCCTCCGCCGCACGGCGCGCCTCCTCGGCCCGCAGCAGGGCCTCCTCGGCCTTGCGCTGCTTCTCCAGCCGCCGGGCCTCGGCCTCGGCGTGCAGCCGGGCCTCCTCCTCGGCCTGCCTGCGGCGGCGCTCCTCCTCGGCCCGCAGCCGCGCCTCCTCCTCGGCGCGTGCCTTCTCCTCGGCGAGGAGCCGTACCCGCTCCTCCTCGGCCTTCCGGCTCGCTTCCTCGGCCCGGAGCCGGGCCTCCTCCGCCTGCCGCTCGGCCTCGCGCCGCTGCGCCTCCTCCAGCTCGCGCCGCTTGCGCTCCTCCTCCTCGGCGCGCAGCCGCTCCAGCTGTTCGAGGCGCTCGCGCTCCAGGCGCTCCTCCTCGGCCTTGCGCGCGGCCTCTTCCTCGGCCTTGCGGCGGGCCTCCTCCTCGGCCTTGCGGCGCGCCTCCTCCCGGGCCTTGATCTCGGCCTCGGACAGCGGCAGCACCTGGTCGAGCCGGTGGCGTACGACGGTGCCGACGGCCTCGGGCTCCTGGCCCGCGTCGACGACGAGGTAGCGCCCGGGATCGGCGGCGGCGAGGGTGAGGAAACCGGAGCGCACACGCGCGTGGAACTCGGCGGGCTCCGACTCCAGCCGGTCCGGCGCCTCGGTGAACCGCTCGCGCGCGGTCTCCGGGGAGACGTCCAGCAGGACGGTCAGGTGCGGTACGAGCCCGTTGGTGGCCCAGCGGTTGATGCGGGCGATCTCGGTGGGCGACAGGTCGCGTCCGGCACCCTGGTAGGCCACCGAGGAGTCGATGTACCGGTCGGAGATGACCACGGCCCCGCGCTCCAGCGCGGGCCGCACCACGGTGTCGACGTGCTCCGCGCGGTCGGCGGCGTACAGCAGCGCCTCCGCGCGGTGCGACAGACCGGCGCTGGAGACGTCCAGCAGGATGGAGCGCAGGCGCTTGCCCACCGGGGTCGCCCCCGGCTCGCGCGTGAGCACGACTTCGTGCCCCTTGCCCCGGATCCACTCGGCGAGGGCCTCGGCCTGGGTGGACTTCCCGGCGCCGTCGCCGCCCTCCAGCGCGATGAAGAAGCCGCCCGTGGCGGGCGTCGGCACCGGGTCGTCGCCGCCGAGCAGCGCGTCCCGCAGGTCGTGCCGGAGCGGGACGCCGGACCGGTCGTCGACCTTGGCCAGCACCAGCGCGGCCACCGGCAGCAGCAGCGCGCCGACCAGCATCAGGACGAACGCGGCGCCGCCGTGCGCGAAGACGAACTTGCCGCTCTCCAGGCGGTGCGGGCCGATCGCCGCGGCGACCACGGGCGCGACGACCGCGCCGAGGGCCACGCAGACCCGGACGACCGCGTGCAGGTGCTCGGTCGTGCGGGCGCGGCGGCCGTCCTCGGTCTCCTGGTCGAGCAGCGCGTGCCCGGTGTTCGCGGCCACGCCCGCGCCGACACCGGCCAGCGCGAGGAGCAGCAGCACGGTGGTGTCGTCCGGGACGAGCCCGGCGGCCAGCAGGGCGACGCCGGCGAAGGCGATCGCCAGCGCGAGCAGGCGGCGTCGCGACAGGGAGGGCAGCAGGGCCGGGGCCGTACGGATGCCGACGACGACTCCGCCGGTCAGCGCGCCCACCATCAGCCCGTACAGCACGGGGCCGCCGCCCAGGTCCTTGGCGTGCAGCACCGCCACGGCGACCACGGCGGCCACGACGGCGGCGACCGCCGCGCAGGCGAAGACCAGCAGGGGCAGGACGCCGGTGCGGCCCTTGTCGACGCCGGTGCCGCTCTTGGGACGGCGCAGGCCCTCCAGGGGCGACCGCGCGCGCGGGGTGCGGACGCCGGGCAGCTCCAGGAAGGTCACCACGGACAGGGACGCGGCGAAGAGGCCGGCCGCGACGTACGAGGCGAGCGCCGCCTGGTGCTCGGCGAACCAGCCGATGCCGGCGCCCAGCAGGTTGTTCACCAGTGCCGCGACGACCAGTACGGCGGCGGCGACGGGGATCGCGACGAAGCCCGTGCGCAGCGACAGGCGGCGCAGCGTGTCCATGTGGTCGGGCAGCGGCCGTACGGTCGCGCCCTCCGGGGGCGGCGCCGGCAGCAGCGCGGGGGCCGCGCTCTCGCGGCAGACCGTCCAGAAGCGCTCGGCGACGCCGGTGACGAAGGCGGTCACCAGGAGGACGGCCAGGGCGTCGTCCGGCGTCCAGTCGATCCACAGGGGGGCGACGATCAGCAGGGCGGCCCGCAGCCCGTCGGCGCCGACCATGGTCCAGCGGCGGTCGAGCGGGCCGTCCTGCGAAGTGAGTGAGGTGAGGGGCCCGAGCAGGACGGCGCCGAAGAGCAGCGTCGCCAGGATGCGGACGCCGAAGACGGTCGCCACCGCGAACGCCACGCCCCGGTAGCCGCCGCCGAACGAGCCCGCGCCGATCGCCGCCTGGACGGCGAGGAGGACCAGCACCAGCAGGGCGAGGATGTCGCCGACACCCCCCACGAGCTGTGCGCTCCACAAACGCCGCAGCTGCGGCCGGCGCAGCAGGGCGCGGACGGCGCGCTCGCGGGAGTCCGCGACCAGGGCGTCGTCCGGGGCGGGGTGAGGGGCCGTTGGTTGCTCGGCTCGCGTCATGCGTTCAGCCTATCGGTCGCCGCCGACAGTCCGGCATGCCCGGCGGCACGTACGGACGCCCCGGCATCCGAATGATGCCGGGGCGTTCGTTTTGCGAAGGCGTTCCTGAGTCGGGCTCAGTCCTCCGACGTCCGCGAGGCGGTCGCCTTCTTGGTGGCCGTCTTCTTCGCGGTGCTCTTGGCGGCGGTGGTCTTCTTGGCGGCCGTGGTCTTCGCCGCGGCCGTCTTCTTGGTCGCCGCCGCCTTCTTGGCCGGAGCCTTCTTGGCGGCCGTCTTCTTGGTGGCCGTCTTCTTGGTGGTCTTCTTCGCCGTCTTCTTGGCGGGCCCCTTGGCGCGCTTCTCGGCGAGCAGCTCGTAGCCGCGCTCCGGCGTGATCTCCTCGACGCTGTCGCCGGAGCGCAGGGTCGCGTTGGTCTCGCCGTCGGTGACGTACGCGCCGAAGCGGCCGTCCTTGACCACGACCGGCTTCTCGCTGACCGGGTCGGTGCCCAGCTCCTTCAGCGGCGGCTTGGCCGCGGCCCGGCCGCGCTGCTTGGGCTGGGCGTAGATCGCCAGCGCCTCCTCCAGCGTGATCGTGAAGAGCTGCTCCTCGGCCTGGAGGGACCGCGAGTCGGTGCCCTTCTTCAGGTAGGGCCCGTAGCGGCCGTTCTGCGCGGTGATCTCGACGCCCTCGGCGTCGGTGCCGACGACGCGCGGCAGCGACATGAGCCTCAGGGCGTCGTCCAGGGTGACGGTGTCCAGCGCCATCGACTTGAACAGCGAGGCCGTCCGCGGCTTCACGGCGTTCTTGCCGGTCTTCGGGGTGCCCTCGGGGAGCACCTCGGTGACGTACGGGCCGTAGCGGCCGTCCTTGGCGACGATGGTGTGGCCGGTGGCCGGGTCGGTGCCCAGCTCGAAGTCGCCGCTCGGCTTGGCGAGCAGTTCCTCCGCCAGCTCGACGGACAGCTCGTCCGGGGCCATGTCGTCGGGGACGTCGGCGCGCTGGTGGTTCTCGGCATCCTTCTCGCCACGCTCGACGTAGGGGCCGTAGCGGCCCACGCGCAGCTTGATGTCGTTGCCGACGGGGAAGGAGGACACCTCACGGGCGTCGATCGCGCCGAGGTCGGTGACCAGTTCCTTGAGGCCGCCGAGGTGGTCGCCGTCGCCGTTGCCGGCCTCGGCCGCGCCGCCGGTCCCGGTGCCTTCACCGAAGTAGAAGCGCCGCAGCCACGGCACCGCCTGCGCCTCACCGCGCGCGATGGCGTCGAGGTCGTCCTCCATCTTGGCGGTGAAGTCGTAGTCGACGAGCCGCCCGAAGTGCTTCTCCAGGAGGTTGACCACGGCGAAGGAGAGGAAGGACGGGACGAGTGCCGTGCCCTTCTTGAAGACGTAGCCGCGGTCCAGGATGGTGCCGATGATCGACGCGTACGTCGACGGGCGGCCGATCTCGCGCTCTTCCAGCTCCTTGACCAGCGACGCCTCGGTGTAGCGGGCCGGGGGCTTGGTGGCGTGGCCGTCGACCGTGATCTCCTCGGCCGTCAGCACGTCGCCCTGGGCGACCTGCGGCAGGCGGCGCTCGCGGTCGTCCAGCTCGGCGTTCGGGTCGTCGGCACCCTCGACGTAGGCCTTGAGGAAGCCGTGGAAGGTGATGGTCTTGCCGGAGGCGCTGAACTCGACGTCGCGGCCGTCGGAGGCGGCGCCGCCGATCTTCACGGTGACGCTGTTGCCGGTCGCGTCCTTCATCTGGGAGGCGACGGTCCGCTTCCAGATCAGCTCGTAGAGCTTGAACTGGTCGCCGGTCAGCCCGGTCTCGGCGGGCGTGCGGAAACGATCACCCGACGGACGGATCGCCTCGTGCGCCTCCTGGGCGTTCTTGACCTTGCCGGCGTACGTCCGCGGTTGCGCGGGCAGGTAGTCGGCGCCGTACAGCTGCGTGACCTGGGCGCGGGCGGCGGAGACCGCCGTGTCGCTCAGGGTCGTCGAGTCCGTACGCATGTAGGTGATGTAGCCGTTCTCGTACAGCTTCTGGGCGATCTGCATGGTCGCCTTGGCGCCGAAGCCGAGCTTGCGGCTCGCCTCCTGCTGGAGCGTCGTCGTACGGAACGGGGCGTACGGCGAGCGGCGGTACGGCTTGGACTCGACCGAGCGGACGGCGAAGCGCGTGTTCTCCAGGGCGGCGGCGAGCGCGCGGGCGTTCGCCTCGTCGAGGTGGAGGGTGTTGGCGCCCTTGAGCTGTCCCAGGGAGTCGAAGTCGCGGCCCTGCGCGACACGCCGGCCGTCGACCGTCTGGAGGCGTGCGACCAGCGACGACGGGTCGGAGGCGTCGCCCGCGCGGCCGGTGGCGAAGGTGCCGGTGAGGTCCCAGTACTCGGCGGAGCGGAACGCGATGCGCTCGCGCTCCCGCTCGACGACGAGACGGGTGGCGACGGACTGGACGCGGCCCGCCGACAGCTTCGGCATGACCTTCTTCCACAGGACCGGCGAGACCTCGTAGCCGTACAGGCGGTCGAGGATGCGGCGGGTCTCCTGGGCGTCGACCAGCTTCTGGTTGAGCTGGCGCGGGTTGGCCACGGCGGCCCGGATCGCGTCCTTGGTGATCTCGTGGAACACCATGCGCTTGACGGGGATCTTCGGCTTGAGGACTTCCTGGAGGTGCCAGGCGATGGCCTCGCCCTCGCGGTCCTCATCGGTGGCGAGGAAGAGCTCGTCGGAGTCCTTCAGCAGGTCCTTGAGCTTCCTGACCTGTGCCTTCTTGTCGGCGTTGACCACATAGATCGGCTGGAAGTCGTGTTCGACGTCCACACCGAGGCGGCGGACCTCGCCGGTGTACTTCTCGGGCACCTCGGCGGCGCCGCTGGGAAGGTCGCGAATGTGCCCGACGCTCGCCTCGACGACGTAGCCAGGGCCGAGATAGCCCTTGATCGTCTTCGCCTTGGCAGGCGACTCGACGATGACGAGTCGGCGGCCGCCGTTCGCGGTCTCGCTGGTCGGGGACAACTTCGCTCTTCTCTCCGGTCGACGCTGGCCTCCCCGGGCCGTGGTCCCCGGGGTCGGGTCGTACTGCGTTTCGGTCGTGACGCTGCGGAGTGTGACGGTACCTCCCGCCCCCGTGTCAAACGGGAAAAGCCCGCAACGGCCACTCGAACGGTAACCCGACGAACCCGGTTCCTGCCGCCCGGAGTGGTCACCGGCCCCGATCCGGATATCCGGAGCGCGATCCCCCGATTACCCGGCGGAGGATGCGGAGGGGGGCCGGAACCGGCCTCTCAGACGTGCGTCAGGCACCAGGCCCCGAGGATCAGCGCGACCACGCCGGCGACGCTCGCGACGGTGGCCGATGCGACGGGGCTCACACCGTGCGCGACGGGCCGGCCGTGCCGCACCCGCGTCGTGGTCCACACCAGCAGACCCGCCCCGAACAGGGCGAACACCAGTCCCGCGAAGATCGCCGGCCCGCTCTCCATGGCCCCGTGCCCCTTTTCTCCAGCCCGCGCGTGTGCAGCATCGGGGACGCTGTCACGCGTGGGCGGCGGGCAGGCGAACCCGAGGTGAACGGGGGGCCGACGGGCGGCCGTCCACCGCGCGTGGCTCGTTCTTCCCGTTCGGCGAGGGAGGCCGGGGGCCGGTGAGGCATGTCTCTACGAGACAGCCCGCGCGCGGCATGTCTCTACGCCGGTCTCTACGCCGGTTCGAGGAAGCCCTGCTCCACCAGCAGCCGGATCTGGGCGGGCGTGCGGTCGCGCAGCGCCACCGGGTCCTCGCCGACCAGCTGGGCGATGGCGTCCAGGATGCGGCCCGCGCTCATGGTGCCGTCGCAGACGCCGGCGAAACCGGCGCCGACCGTGTCGACCCGGGTGGCCCGGCGCATGCCGCGGTTCTGGCGCAGGACGACGTGCTCCGGGTCCTCGGCGCCGGGCAGCCCGACCTGCTCCTGGACGACCTCGCCGGCCAGCGTGAAGTGCGCTTCGAGCAGGGCGGCGTCGTCGTGGGCGCGGAGGTAGTCGACGCGGTCGAAGTGCGCGCGCACCGTCTCGCCGAGCGGCTGCTCGACCGGGTGCGGCCACTCCTCGGCGACGACCGAGGGCTCGGCGGCCCCGGTCCGGCGCAGCGTGATCCAGCCGAAGCCGACGGCCCTGACCTTGCGCGCCTCGAACTCGTCCAGCCACGCGTCGTATCGCGCCTGGTACTCGGCCGCGTCACCGCGGTGGTCGCCCGCGTCCCTGAGCCACAGCTCGGCGTACTGCGTGATGTCCTGCACCTCGCGCTGCACGATCCAGGCGTCGCAGCCGCGCGGCACCCAGGAGCGCAGCCGGTCCGTCCACTCCTCCCCTTCCACGTGCTGCCAGTTGGCGAGGAAGTGCGCGAACCCGCCCGGGTTCAGCCGCTCCCCCGTCTCCTGAACGAGCCGGCGGCACAGATCGTCCCCGCCCATGCCGCCGTCGCGGTAGGTGAGGCGGGCGCCGGGCGAGATCACGAAGGGCGGGTTGGAGACGATCAGGTCGTACGTCGCGTCCTCGTCGACCGGCTCGTACAGCGAGCCCTCGCGCAGCTCGGCGGCCGGAGCCCCGGACAGGGCGAGCGTGAGCGCGGTGATGTGCAGCGCGCGCGGGTTGACGTCGGTCGCGGTCACGCGCGTGGCGTGCGCGGCGGCGTGCAGCGCCTGGATGCCCGAGCCGGTGCCGAGGTCGAGGGCGGCGGAGACGGGCGTGCGCACGGTGAGGCCCGCGAGGGTCATGGAGGCGCCGCCGACGCCGAGGACGACGCCCTGGGCGTGGTTGCCGATGCCTCCGGCGCCGCCGACCGCGCAGCCCAGGTCGGAGACGATGAACCAGTCCTCGCCACCGGGTCCGCCGTAGGGCCGTACGTCCACGGTGGCCGCCACCTCGTCGTCCGCCCGGACCAGCCAGCCGGTCTCCAGGCAGGCGTCGACGGGCAGAACGTCCGTCACGCGCGCGTGGGGCACGGGTTGCTGGAGCAGGAACAGCCGGACGAGCAGTTCGAGCGGCGTGTCGCCGCGGGTGGCCCGGAGCGCGGGCACGGTCTCGCTGCGCGACAGCGCCGCGTAGGCGGGGGCGCCGAGCAGCTCCAGCAGGCCGTCGGCGGTGAAGGAGGCCCCGAGCAGGGCGTCCCGCAGCCGGGCGGTGACGTCGGGGCGGTCGGCGGAGGGCAGGGGGGACAGGCTGGCGTTACTCACACCACCCATTGTGGCCCCGCTCCCCGCCCTCCGCGCCGTGTCCGCCCGGGGAGATCAGCCCGCCGCGGCCGACGGCGTGACGGAGGCCGCCTTGCAACTCTCCTGCTTCGCCATCGCCTGGCCGACCTCACCCTCCTCCAGGGTCTTCAGCGCGTCGCTGCCGCTCTTGCTGAGCTTGTTCAGCTCGGTGGCGATGTCCTTGAGGCCGTCGGCGAACTTCGCCTGGTCCTCGGTGTCGAGGTCCTCCACCTGCTTCCTGAGGGAGGCGTACGACGTGGAGAGGCCGTTCAGCTCGGTGACCGCGTCCTTCTGCTTCTTCTCGCCGTCCTCGACGTCCGGAGCGCCGGCCTTCTGGACGGTGGTACCCATCGCCTTGTAGGCGTCGGACATGTCCTGGAACGCCTTCGCGTCGGTCTTCTGGACCTCCGCCGGAGTGCTGTTGTCCGAGGTCTCCTTCTGGATCGCCGCGTTGGCCGCCTCGATCTTCTTGGCCTGCGGCTGCACGCCGTCGCAGACGTCCTTCGCCCAGGAGTTCAGCTTCTCGTTGTCGTCGCTGCCACCGCATCCCGTCAGCGCCAGTGCCAGTACCGCACCGCCGGACAGTGCGACCGCGAGCTTCTTGTTCACCGGTTTGGTCCCTTCCATGGCTCTCGGCCCCGGAACATACACGCCGGATGGGGGACATCCACCGGACGAACATCCGTTAAGACCGTATTGAAGCCATTTGCACCAAGAGAGAGAAGGGTCACGGCGAAGGGAGCGCACAGGCACGGGCCGGGCGGACGCAGCGCCAACACGCGCCGTCCGCCCGGCCCTTGAGCTGCACCTCCTACGAGGCCACCGCGACGCCCGCTACGAAACCACCGCCGGATCGGCCGACTTGGGCTCGTGGCCGGCGTTGTCTTCGTCACCCATGGCGATCCCGCGCCGTTTGGACACGTAGACCGCCCCCGCGATGACGAGGAACGCGAGGACCGCGATCGCCACCCGCACGCCGATGCTCTCGTCGGCACCGTAGGAGAACTTGATGACGGCGGGCGCGATGAGCAGTGCCACCAGGTTCATGACCTTCAGCAGCGGGTTGATGGCCGGTCCCGCGGTGTCCTTGAACGGGTCGCCGACCGTGTCGCCGATCACGGTGGCGGCGTGGGCCTCGCTGCCCTTGCCGCCGTGGTGGCCGTCCTCGACGAGCTTCTTGGCGTTGTCCCAGGAGCCGCCGGAGTTGGCGAGGAAGACCGCCATCAGCGTGCCCGCGCCGATGGCGCCCGCGAGGAACGCGCCGAGCGCGCCCACGCCGAGCGTGAACCCGATGAAGATCGGCGCCAGCACGGCGAGCAGTCCGGGCGTGGCGAGTTCCCGCAGGGCGTCCCTGGTGCAGATGTCGACGACCTTGCCGTACTGCGGTTTCTCGCTGTAGTCCATGATTCCGGGCCGCTCCCGGAACTGCCGCCGCACCTCGTGGACCACCGCGCCCGCCGACCGCGACACCGCGTTGATCGCCAGCCCCGAGAAGAGGAAGACGACCGCCGCGCCCGCGATGAGCCCGACCAGGTTGTTGGGCTGCGAGATGTCCATCATCAGACTCATCGGCGCGCCCTCGCCGCTGAGTTTCTCGCCCACGTCCGCCGCGCCGGTGGTGATGGCGTCGCGGTACGACCCGAACAGGGCCGCCGCCGCGAGGACCGCGGTGGCGATGGCGATGCCCTTGGTGATGGCCTTCGTGGTGTTGCCGACGGCGTCCAGGTCGGTGAGCACCTGGGCACCGGCGCCCTCGACGTCGCCGGACATCTCGGCAATGCCCTGCGCGTTGTCGGAGACCGGGCCGAAGGTGTCCATGGCGACGATCACACCGACCGTGGTGAGCAGGCCGGTGCCGGCCAGCGCCACCGCGAACAGCGCCAGCATGATCGAGGCGCCGCCGAGCAGGAAGGCCCCGTAGACGCCGAGGCCGATCAACAGGGCGGTGTAGACGGCGGATTCGAGACCGAGGGAGATACCGGCGAGGACGACGGTGGCGGGACCGGTGAGCGAGGTCTTGCCGATGTCCTTGACGGGGCGCCTGGTGGTCTCGGTGAAGTAGCCGGTGAGCTGCTGGATCAGGGCGGCGAGCACGATGCCGATGGCCACCGCGACCAGCGCGAGGATCCGCGGGTCGCCGCTCTTGCCCGCGATCGCCGCGTCGGTGACGCCGTCCAGCTCCGAGTACTTCCCGGGCAGGTAGACGAAGACGGCCACCGCGACCAGGACGAGCGAGATCACCGCGGAGATGAAGAAGCCCCGGTTGATCGCGCTCATGCCGCTGCGGTCGGAGCGCCGGGGCGCCACCGCGAAGATGCCGATCATGGCGGTGACCACACCGATCGCCGGCACCAGCAGCGGGAACGCCAGCCCGGAGTCGCCGAAGGCCACCTTGCCGAGGATCAGTGCGGCCACCAGGGTGACGGCGTAGGACTCGAAGAGGTCGGCGGCCATGCCCGCGCAGTCGCCGACGTTGTCGCCCACGTTGTCGGCGATGGTCGCGGCATTGCGCGGATCGTCCTCCGGAATGCCCTGTTCGACCTTGCCGACCAGGTCGGCGCCGACGTCGGCGGCCTTGGTGAAGATGCCGCCGCCGACCCGCATGAACATCGCGATCAGCGCGGCACCGAGCCCGAAGCCCTCCAGGACCTTCGGCGCGTCGGCCGCGTACACCAGCACCACGCAGCAGGCGCCCAGCAGGCCGAGCCCCACCGTGAACATGCCGACCACGCCGCCCGTGCGAAATGCGATCTTCGTCGCCTTGTGCGAGACGAGGGTGAGATCTTTTTCCGGTTCGCCCGGGGCCGGGGTCGCTTCCCGCGCCGCCGCGGCGACCCGCACATTGCTGCGTACGGCGAGCCACATGCCGATATAGCCGGTGGCCGCCGAGAACGCCGCGCCGATCAGGAAGAAGATCGATCTCCCGGCTCGTTGATTCCAGTCGTCCGCGGGCAGCAGCATGAGCAGAAAGAACACGACGACGGCGAATACGCCGAGCGTGCGCAGCTGCCTGGCCAGATAGGCGTTCGCGCCTTCCTGGACGGCCGCCGCGATCTCTTTCATGCTCTCGGTGCCCTCGTCCGCCGCGAGCACCTGGCGCACCAGGATGCCCGCGAGCACCAGGGCGGCCAGTGCGACGACGGCGATGACCGCGATCAGGACACGGTTTCCGTCGGTGAGCACGGCGGCCGCGAGGGTCGAGGGGTCGCCCAACTGATGAGGGGTGGAAAGCTCCGCCATTCGTCCTCCTTGACGCTTGGGCTGAGCTCAAGATGTGGACGGGATTGTAGGTACCGGAAGCTGATCAAAACAGTGCACGACAAAAGGAAATGACCTGTCAACCACACGGAGCGGGGAAGTAGTAATGCCCTTCCCGCATTAACGTCTCGGTTTCCTGCTGCGATCCATTTGTGATCAATTCACCGCGCCATTGATCGTGAATGAATTCACTTGGCGCCCGCACGGCACCACTGTAGATCCGCACATGACGAAGGGCCCTACGAGGTAGGGCCCTTCGGGTGACACGGGTGATACGGGTGGTGAGGCGGGAGCGGTCAGACCGGCGGCAGCACCGCCGGCGCGGTCGGCCAGGTCATGCGGATCAGTCCGCCGTCCTCGCCGGCCTTGACCTCCACGTCGTCGACGAGTCCGCTGATGACCGCGAGGCCCATCTCGTCCTCTTCGGCCTCCGGTTCGTCGGCCCCGGAGCCCGGGGTCCGGTCACCGGGTACCGCGTGCGGCGCCTCGTCACCGACCTCGATGGAGAACTGCTTCTCCTCCTCGATCAGCGACACCTTGACCGGCGCCGTGATGCCGACGTGCTGATGCAGGCCCACAGCCCGCGTGCATGCCTCGCCGACGGCGAGCCTGACCTCGTCGAGGACGGCCTCGTCCACTCCGGCCCTGCGTGCCACCGCGGCCGCCACCAGACGGGCGGTACGGACATGCTCGGGCAGCGCGCTGAAGCGGAGTTCAACGGTGGCCATGCATCCCCCTCGGAACTACGGGCGTGCTTTCGAGGGTCCGGGCCGGCGACGGCCCGGACCCCCCTCGTTCTCTCACCCTCCCGGGCCCGCGGGCCCGGGACCGGTCGTCAGTCGGTGGCCGCCACCGCTTCCTCGACCGAGGTGTGAATGGGGAACACCTTGGTGAGGCCGGTGATACGGAAGATCTTGAGAATGCGCTCCTGGTTGCAGACCAGGCGCAGCGAGCCCTCATGGGCGCGCACCCGCTTCAGTCCGCCGACCAGCACGCCGAGCCCCGTGGAGTCGAGGAAGTCCACGCCCTCCATGTCGACGACGAGGTGGAAACTCCCGTCGTTCACGAGCTCGACCAGCTGCTCACGCAGCTTGGGCGCGGTGTATACGTCAATTTCGCCACCGACCTCGACGACCGTACGATCGCCGACGGTACGGGTCGACAGGGACAGGTCCACGGATCCTCCAGCACCTTGCTATCGAGCGGTCGTCCATCGGGACACCTCGGCTTGAAGCCCCCAGGACGGTACGCCAGCCGCGATGGCATTCAATCACTTACCGGCAGGCGTGCACGACGCCTTGGTCCCATTGTCCGTCACGCCAGTGACAGACTCGGTGCCGATGGCCAAGAATCACCGACCCGATCGACCCCCGGCGGAGCCCGGCTCCCGGCCGGGTCCAGGCACGGTCCTGGACCGGCTCGCCGCGGGACCGAGTCGGGCTGCGCGCATCACTCATACGGAGCACTTGCCCCCGCGTGCGGGCCGTCATGCCCGCTGGCCGGACCGGATTCGGCCGGAGGTCGTCGCCGCCGTGCAGGCCGCGGGTATCGAACGCCCGTGGGCCCACCAGGCACGGGTCGCCGAGCACGCCCTGGACGGCGACTCCGTGGTGGTCGCCACCGGCACCGCCTCCGGCAAGTCGCTGGCCTATCTGGTGCCGGTGCTCTCGACGCTGCTGGACGGCTCCGAGGCCCCCAACGGACGCGGCGCCACCACCCTCTACCTCGCCCCGGCCAAGGCGCTCGCGGCCGATCAGTGCCGGTCGGTGAAGGAACTTTCACAACCCCTCGGCACGGCCGTCCGCGCCGCGGTCTACGACGGCGACACGCCGTTCGAGGAACGCGAGTGGATCCGCCAGTACGGCACCTACGTGCTGACCAACCCGGACATGCTGCACCGCGGCATCCTGCCGTCCCACCCCCGCTGGTCCTCCTTCCTGAAATCGCTTAAGTACGTCGTCGTCGACGAGTGCCACACCTACCGCGGCGTCTTCGGCTCCCACGTCGCGCAGGTGCTGCGCAGGCTGCGCCGACTGTGCGCCCGCTACGGCGCGTCGCCCGTGTTCCTCCTCGCCTCCGCCACGGCCGCCGAGCCGTCGGTGGCGGCCCGCCGGCTCACCGGGCTCCCGGTCGTCGAGGTCGCGGACGACGCCTCACCACGCGGTGAACTGGTGTTCGCCCTGTGGGAGCCGCCGCTGACCGAGCTGGAGGGCGAGAAGGGCGCCCCGGTGCGCCGCACGGCCACCGCCGAGGCAGCCGACCTGCTCACCGACCTCACCGTCCAGGGCATGCGGTCGATCACCTTCGTACGGTCCCGGCGCGGCGCCGAGCTGATCTCGGTGATCGCCCAGGAGCGCCTCGCCGAGGTCGACCGCTCCCTGACCCGGCGCGTGGCGGCGTACCGCGGCGGCTACCTCCCCGAGGAACGCCGCGCCCTGGAGCGCGCCCTGCACTCCGGCGAACTCCTCGGTCTCGCGGCGACCAACGCCCTCGAACTGGGCCTCGACATCTCCGGCCTGGACGCCGTGGTGATCGCGGGGTACCCGGGCACCCGGGCATCCCTGTGGCAGCAGGCGGGGCGGGCCGGTCGCGCGGGGCAGGGGGCCCTGGCGGTGCTGGTCGCCCGGGACGACCCGCTGGACACCTTCCTCGTCCACCACCCCGAGGCGCTGTTCGACCAGCCCGTCGAGTCGACCGTCCTCGATCCCGACAACCCCTACGTCCTCGCCCCCCACCTGTGCGCGGCGGCGGCCGAGCTGCCCCTGACCGAGGAGGACCTGAAGCTCTTCGGTCCCGCCTGCGAGGAGCTGCTGCCCCAGCTGGAGGCGGCCAAGCTGCTCCGCCGGCGGACCCGGGCCTGGCACTGGACACGCCGGGAGCGGGCCGCCGACCTGACGGACATCCGCGGGGAGGGCGGGCGTCCGGTCCAGGTCGTCGAGGCCGGTACGGGGCGGCTGCTGGGCACGGTGGACGCCGGTGCCGCCCACACGAGCGTCCACGAGGGCGCGGTCCACCTCCACCAGGGGCGCACCTATCTCGTCCGCTCGCTCGACCTGGAGGACTCCGTCGCCCTGGTCGAACAGGCCACCCCCGCCTACTCGACGGTCGCCCGCGACACGACGGCGATCTCGGTCCTGGAGACCGACATCGAGGTCCCCTGGGGCGACGGACGCCTGTGCTACGGCTCCGTCGAGGTCACCAACCAAGTGGTCTCCTTCCTCCGCCGGCGCCTCATCACCGGCGAGGTCCTGGGCGAGACGAAGCTCGACCTCCCGCCTCGGACGCTGCGCACGCGCGCGGTGTGGTGGACGGTCACCGAGGACCAGCTCGACGCGGCCCGGATCAACCCGGAGATCCTCGGCGGCGCCCTGCACGCCGCCGAGCACGCCTCCATCGGCATGCTGCCGCTGTTCGCGACCTGCGACCGCTGGGACATCGGCGGGGTGTCGATCCCGCTGCACCCGGACACGCTGCTCCCCACCGTCTTCGTGTACGACGGCCACCCCGGCGGCGCGGGTTTCGCCGAGCGCGCCTTCCACACGGCCCGTGAATGGCTTACGGCCACCCGGGAGGCCATCGCCTCCTGCGAGTGCGACGCCGGCTGTCCGTCCTGCATCCAGTCGCCCAAATGCGGCAACGGGAACGACCCGTTGCACAAGCGGGGGGCGGTGCGGCTGCTCACGGTGCTGCTGCGGGGCGCGGAGGCGGCGACAGCGGCGGTGGAGGCCCAGTAGGCAAGGGTTCGGTGGGGCGGGGTTCGGTGGGGCGGGGTTCGGTGAGCCGAGGTTCGGGCCGGGCGTCGGTTGGCCGGGGCTCGGTGGGGCGGGGTTCGGTGGGCCGAGGTTCGGGCCGGGCTTCGGTTGGCCGGGGCTCGGTGGGCTGACGCCCGGTGGGCAGGCCCGGGCCCGCCCTCGCACGGACCTCCGCCGCGAAGGGGCCCCGGCCCGACGCCGCCGACACGTCCGAGACCTGCCCGGTCAGCACGCAGCGCACCAACCGCGCGCCCTGGGCCCGCGCGACCCGGTCGGCCTCGGCACACGCCGCCGTGCCGCCCCGGTCCCAGTGGTCCGCCGCCGCCAGCGCGGCCAGATCGGCGCCCCCGGCGGCGCGGTGCCGGGCCACCACCGCCTGTCCCAGGGCCAGCACGAGGCCGAACACCAGGCACAGGACGGCGACGGCACCCACACTCCAGACCGTGGCGGACCCCTGGTCGTGAGCGCGCCTCACGGCTCCGCCCCCACCGCTCGCTCCGCCGGCGCCACGGCCTCCTCCCGTACCTCGAAAGGCAGGCCGTGCAACGCCGGCGGCTCGGCCACCACGGTCACCCGGACCAGGCCCGCCTCCCGGGCGACCGTGACGCGTGCCCCGCGCGGCGCCGCCTCCCGGGCCAGCTCGACGACCGCGCCGTCCGGGTCCTGGCGTGCCGCCGCACGTGCGCCGGCGCGGGCCGCGTCCACACACTGGATCTGGGCGGCCACCACCAGCAGCCCCCACACCAGTGCCATCGCGAACACCACCAACACCGGCAGCACCACGGCCGTCTCGGCGGTCACGAACCCTCCGTCCGAGCGGCGGCCGCACCCCCGGCGTGCCGCCGGCACGGCCTCCGTCCCCGCCGTCCGCTCACATCCGCGCATCGAGCGCCCGCTTCACGATGCCCTGCAACTCGGCGCTGACCGTACCGCTCGTCACGACCTTGTAGAGGACCACGGCGAAGGCCACCGCCGCGACGATCCCCATCGCGTACTCCGACGTGACCATGCCCGCGTCCCGCCCCACGCCCCGTCCCCGCAGCGCCGTCCGTGCTCCGCACACCAGGGCACGCAGCCGTGCCCGTACCGCCTGATACATCTCAACCCCCGTGAGGTTCGGTCCCGTTGTTCACTCGCTCGTCCTTCTGGTCACTCGCTCTCCGGCCCGCGCCGGTACACCCGCTTCCGTCAGCGACCACCTCCTCCGTCTCCCAGCACACCGCCGGCCAGCCCGATGACGACCGGCAGTACGCCCACCGCGATGAAGGCGGGCAGGAAGCACAGCCCCACCGGCGCGGTGACCATGACGGCCGCCCGGCGGGCCCGAGCCGTCGTGGTGCGGGCCCAGTCGGCGCGGGCCTGGGCGGCGAGCCGGGCGGCCGGACCTGCCGCGGGCAGTCCCGAGACGTCGGCCCGTTCCAGCAGCCGCGCCAGCGGACCGGCGCCCGGAATCTCGGCCAACCCCCGCCAGGCACGCTCCGGTTCACCGCCGAGTCGCACCTCCGCGGCGCCCCGCCCCAACGCCTCTCCCACGGGCCCGTCCAAGGCGTCCCCGACCGCCCGCGCGGCGGTCACCGGACTCGCTCCCGCGGCGACACAGGCCGCCACCAGATCGGCCGCCAAGGGCAGTTGACGCGCGGCCTGTGCGGCGGTTGTCCCCGCCTCGGACGTACCGGCGGCCGGACGTCGGGAGCGTCGCCGCCACAGCCACGCCGCGCCCGCCAGTCCCACGACGGCACCGACGGCACCCCCGACCGCGACCCAGCCGGCACACACCGTGCCCAGCAGCGGCAGCCACGCGCGGGCGAGGGCCCTCACCTCCTCGGTGCGTCGTGGCGTCACGGCGACCGGGACCGGCGTCAGCAGCCCCGTGAGCCGCCTGTGCACCGTCCGCTCCCGCCGCGCGGCTCCGAGCATCCGCGCCGGCCAGACGACCGCCGCCAGAACCCCCACCACCACCCCCAGCCTGTGGACAACGTCACCGCTCACGACACCGCCTCCGCTCCGCGCACGATCCGCGTCACCCACCACACGCCCAGGCCCTCCAGCAGCCCGCCGGCCAGCAGGCAGCCGAGCCCCGCTCCGGTGTGCAGCAGCACGTGCAGCGGATCGGCGCCGAGAGCGACGCCGAGCAGGAGACCGAGGACCGGCAGACCCGCGAGCATCACCGCCGTGGCCCGGGCGCCCGCCAACTGGGCGCGCAGGTCGGAGCGCTGATCCCGTTCGGCACGCAACGCGGCCTCCAGCCGGTCGAGTCCCGCGGCCAGCCCCGCCCCTTGGTCGACGGCGACCCGCCAGCAGGCGGCGAGACCCCGCAGCCCCTCGGCGCCCGGCTGCCGCGCCGCCGCCGCGAGCGCCGCGGGAACGTCCCCGCCGAACCGGGCCGCCGCCAGCACGGCGGCCTGCGCGTCCCCCAGCCCGCCGGAGTCACGCTCGGCGCACAACAGCGCCTCGCCCGGCTGCCGGCCCGCCCGCACTTCCCCGGCGAGCGCTCCGCAGAGCGCGAGCACCGCGTCCTGCCGCCGCTCCCGGGCCCGCCTCTCATCGCCGGCCAGCCGCGTCCGCCGCAGTACCGGCACCCCGGCCGCTCCCGCGAGCAGCGGCAGCACCGAGGCGCCCAGCAGCGCCAGCACCAGCCCCGCGGCCGGGGACCACCACTCGAACCCCAGCCGGCCAAGGGCCCGCCACAGCCGCTCCGTCACCCGGCGCACCGAGGGCGGTCCGGTCCCGCCCTCAGCCCTTTTCGCCAGCACCGCCCGCGCGCGTCGTACGCCGGAGTGCCATCCGCCCGCCAGCCAGGCGGCGGTCCCCAGGCACGCCAGGGCCACACCCGTCGACAGCTCACCCGCTCCGGTCACCGTCATCGCCCGCCTCCCGTCCTACGGGTCCGCCCGTCGAGCCCGTCGATCCCTCCGGCTCCTTCGAGTCCTCCGACTCCATCGAGCCTTCCGGCTCCTCCTGGCCCTCCGAATCCGTCGAGTCCCCGGAACCCTCCGAGCCCTCCGAGCCCTCCGAGCTCTCCGCGCCCTTCGCCACGCAGCAGCTCCCGCAGCCGCTCCCAACCGCGTTCGGCCACGAAGGCCGACGTGCCCCACCGCAGGGCCGGTACCGTCCGCACCAGCCCCGACGGGTCCCGCTCCAGTACGTGCACCTCGGCGATCCGACGCCCGCCGGTCCGGTCGCGGACCAGGTGCAGGACGACCGAGAGGGCGGCGGCGAGCTGGCTGTGCAGGGCCGCGCGGTCCAGGCCGGCCGCCGTGCCGAGCGCCTCCAGCCGGGCCGGTACGTCGGCGGCGGCGTTGGCGTGCACCGTCCCGCACCCGCCTTCGTGACCGGTGTTCAACGCCGCGAGCAGATGGACCACTTCGGGGCCGCGCACCTCGCCCACGACCAGCCGGTCCGGGCGCATGCGCAGCGCCTGCCGGACCAGGTCCTCAAGGGTGACCAGGCCCGCGGCCTCCTGGTTGGCGGGTCTGGTCTCCAGGCGGACGACATGCGGGTGATCCGGCCGCAGTTCGGCCGAGTCCTCGGCCAGCACGATGCGCTCGTCCGGTCCGACGAGCCCCAGCAACGCGCTCAGGAGCGTCGTCTTGCCGCTGCCCGTGCCTCCGCTGACGAGGAACGACAGCCGGGCTCGCAACAGGGCGCGCAGCACCCGGTCCCCGCCCGGCGGCACGGTCCCCGCCGCCGCCAGCTCGTCGAGCGTGAACGCGCGCGGGCGCACCACCCGCAGCGACAGGCAGGTGCAGCCGACGGCGACCGGTGGCAGCACCGCGTGCAGCCGGGTGCCGTCGGGCAGCCGGGCGTCCACCCACGGCCGGGCGTCGTCGAGCCTTCGTCCGGCGACGGTGGCGAGGCGCTGGGCGAGCCGCCGTACCGCCCCGGCGTCCGGGAAGGAGACCGGCGTGAGTTCCAGACCACCGCCCCGGTCGACCCAGACCCGGTCCGGTGCGGAGACCAGCACGTCGGTCACCGACGGGTCGGCGAGCAGCGGTTCCAGTGGCCCACTGCCGACCAGTTCCGACCTGAGCCGGGCCGCCGTGCCGAGGATCTCGGCGTCCCCGAGCACCCGCCCCTGTTCGCGCAGGGCCTGCGCCACGCGCGCGGGTGTCGGCTCCGCCCCGCTCTCGGCCAGCCACCTCCGCACCCCGTCGAGCATCCCGGGAGCGGGAGCCGATCCCTGAGACCCACCCGCGACCGAACCGGCCGACCGGACCGAACCGGCCGTCCGGACCGGACCGGCGCCACCCGAGGGCGTCCGGGAGGCCCAGCCGGGGACGACTCCGGCAGTCCGCCCCCTCGGCGTCTCGGAACCGCGCCCTCCGGATCCCTCGTCCACGGCACCCACTCCCCCGCCCAGCTCCCCCGCGAAGACCGAACCCACCGCGCTCACACCGCACCCCCCGTCTCCACCAGCGCCCGGTCCCAGAACTCCCGGCAGAAGCGCGCCAGGGGTCCGCGGGCGGACGTGCCCGGTGGGCGTCGGCTCTCCGTGGCGCGCAGGAGTCCCGACTCGACCGGCACCTCGCCGGCCAGGGGCAGTCCGAGCAGCCGGGCCACCTCGCGGTCGTCGAGTCCGGAGGCGTACGGCCCGCGTACCGCGACGCGGAGGTCGCGCAGGACCATGCCGACCGCGGTGGCCACCCGGCCGGCCGCCGCGACGGCCCGCAGCTCGGCGGGGACGACGAGGATCCCGACGTCGAGCTGGGCGAGGACCTCCGCGACGCCGTCGTCGATCCGGCGCGGCAGGTCGACGACGACCGTGCCGCCCCTGCGCCGGGCCGCGGCGAGCACCGCGCGGACGGCCTGCGCCGGTACCGCGACGCAGTCGCCCCGGTCCCAGCTGAGCACCCGCAGCGCATGCAGCTCCGGCAGCGACTCCTCCAGGGCGCCGCCCCCGACGCGTCCGCGCGAGGCGGCGAACGCGGGCCACCTCAGACCGTCGGCGGTCTCACCGCCGAGGAGGACGTCCAGACCCCCGCCCAGCGGATCGGCGTCCACCAGCAGGCTGCGCATCCCCTCCCGCGCGGAGGTGACGGCGAGCGCGCAGGCCAGCGTCGACGCTCCCGCGCCGCCCCGGCCGCCGATGACGCCGACGGTGAGGGCCGGCCGGCCGACGCCCTCGGTGACGTCGGCGATGCGGTCGACCAGCCACTGCTCGCCGTCGGGCAGCACCAGGACGTGGTCGGCGCCGATCTCGACGGCCCGCTGCCAGACCCCGGAGTCGTCCTGGTCGCGGCCGACGAGGACCACGCCCCGCCTCCGCGCCGCTCCGCGCACGCGCCGCGCGGCGTCGTCACCGACGATCACGAGCGGCGCGGCCTCCCAGCGCCCGAGCTGTCCGGACGTACCGCCCCCGGTCCCCCCGGCGGACGCCCCCGACACCGCCGGCAGCGAGTGGTGCACCTCCGGTGTGGCGCCGGCCGCGGCGCACAGGCGCAGCAGATCGTCGAGGAGTTCGGTGTCCTCGGTGACGATCAGCGGCCCGCCGTGCCGCCCTCCCGCGGTGGGCGGCGGATCGTGCGTGATGTTTCCGGCCATGGTTCGCTTCCCCCTTCGATTCGCGGCCGTGGGGAGAACCGGAAAGCGGTCCCCGCCTGAACGGCCGACATGACGCGTCCGGCAAAGAGATCCGGCCATGAAGTCGGCGCGGCCCGGACGCATGGGAATCACGGTGCGGCGAACGCGGAAATAGTGTGGATCTTGGTCCAAAACTGTGGACAAGTTGACGATTGTGAATATCGCCGTCACTCAAACCGGTGAGCCCTGCCGGGCTTCCCGTACTCGCGCCCACACCCCGTCCACACCGCGCCCGAACCCGTGCGCGGCTGCCGCAGAGCAGCCCGACGACTACACTGAGTAGTCGCTCATGGGCATGACAACAGGACCCCGTACGTCACCACGACACGGAGACCGGAACGGGACGAGAGCCGGAAAACCCACCCGGACATGCGACGACCCCCGCCGGGGGGGAGAGCGGGGGTCGTCTCCACGGCCGACTCGGGGGGGGAGGAGTCGGACCGGGTTAGCACGGTCGCGAACGATCCGTGACTTCCATGGTGTACCCGAGAGCCTTCTCAGGCAAACCCACACGCCCCACCTTACGCCGAATGGGCTGCGCCTATGCTCGGGGTCGTGGAAAACCCCTCCTTGCCCCACTCCATGCCTCGCACAGCGGCCTTCTTCGACCTGGACAAGACGGTCATTGCGAAGTCGAGCACACTGACGTTCAGCAAGTCGTTCTACCAAGGCGGACTGATCAACCGCAGGGCTGTGTTGCGTACCGCATACGCCCAGTTCGTCTTCCTCGCCGGAGGGGCCGACCACGACCAGATGGAGCGGATGCGGGAGTACCTGTCCGCACTGTGCCGGGGCTGGAACGTCCAGTTGGTCAAGGAACTGGTCGCCGAGACCCTGCACGACCTGATCGACCCGATCATCTACGACGAGGCCGCCTCCCTGATCGAGGAGCACCACACCGCCGGCCGCGACGTCGTGATCGTCTCCACGTCGGGCGCCGAGGTCGTCGAACCGATCGGTGAACTGCTGGGCGCGGACCGGGTGGTGGCGACCCGCATGATCGTGGGCGACGACGGCTGCTTCACCGGAGAGGTGGAGTACTACGCGTACGGGCCCACGAAGGCGGCGGCGATCCGAGAGCTGGCCGGGTCGGAGGGCTACGACCTGTCCCGCTGCTACGCCTACAGCGACTCGGCGACCGACCTGCCGATGCTGGAGGCCGTCGGCCATCCCCACGCGGTGAACCCGGACCGGGCGCTGCGCCGCGAGGCCCTCACGCGCGGGTGGCCGATTCTCGACTTCCACCGGCCGGTGCGGCTCAAGCAGCGGATCCGAGGGTTCTCCGTCCCGCCCCGCCCGGCCCTGGTGGCCGCCGCGGCGGTCGGCGCCGCGGCGGCCACCGCGGGCCTCGTCTGGTACGCGAGCCGACGGAGGTCCGCGGCGGCAGCCTGACGGCACGCCGATCCAGTAGGGCCCTTTCACCCGCGTATGAGCGCAAAAGTAAAGAAGTGCGGCGAGCACTTCCGCTTGTCCGGGGGCAGGAGTACAAAGGAATCAACGGCCCGCGAGACCAAGGACATCCGAAAGGATCACCTTAGAGAACGCATTTGGCCCCACGGACCGAGCATGGCCACTGGGCACCCACGCGACGTCGACCCGTCGATTACGGGCCAGCCGCACCAGGTGACGGGCAAAGTACCCGGCCTGATGGGCAACACACCGAGGACGCTTGGTACCCCGGTGGACATGCCAGCGGCGGTACGAACCTTCGTACCGCCGCATTTCTCTGCCCGGCGCCTATGCCGCCCCGCGCTGGAGCGCCTCGCACACCGCTGTCGACTCGCGCGCGCCCAGTGTCACCGCCCTGCCGCAGTGGGCGATCCAGGCGGCCATGCCCTCGGGAGTCCCCGAAACGTAGCCGTCGAGCGCCGCCAGGTAGGGCGCGCGCCCCAGTTCGGCGTAGCCGACCTCGGCCGGGCAGACCGACTTGGGGTCGAGGCCGCTGCCGACCAGGACGATGCGCTCGGCCGCGCGCGCGACCAGCCCGTTGTGGGAGGTGAAGGGCCGCAGGGCCAGGAGTTCACCGTGCACGACGGCGGCCGTCACCAGCGCCGGCGCGGAGCCGCCCGCCGTGACCAGCGCGGCGAGCCCGTCCAGCCGGCCGTGCGCCTCCCCGGCGCCGGGCAGCGGCAGTTCGACGAGCGGTTCGTCCACCGGCTCGCCCTCCTGGCGGGGCCGTCCCACCTGGTCCGCCTTGTCGGCGGCCGCGACCAGGTGCAGCCGGGCCAGCACCCGCAGCGGCGACTGACGCCAGATGGAGAGCAGTTGCCCCGCCTCGGCGGTCAGCCGCAGGGCCGCGCCCACCGCGCGTGCCTCGGCGTCACCGCTGAAGTCGGTCCGCCTGCGGACCTCCTCCAGGGCCCAGTCCGCGCCGGACAGCGCGGCCGAGCCCCGGGCGCCGCGCAGGGCCGCCTCGGAGGTGATCTCGTTGCTGCGGCGCCGCATGATCCGGTGGCCGTAGACGCGGTCCACGGCCTTGCGCACGGACTCCACGGACTCGGCCACGCCGGGCAGTGCGCCCAGGGCCGCGAGCGGATCGGCGGTCGCGCCTGTCGTACTCATGAGTACGACCCTACGCATCCCGGCGCCGCACCCCACGAATGAGTGGTCTTCTTCACGTATTACCGGCCCCGTGTGACACGGAAAGCTATCGAGCAGCTACGCTTGGTGAACATGAAAATTGGTTTCGTTGGGAAGGGCGGCAGCGGAAAGACCACCCTGTCCTCCCTGTTCGTCCGCCATCTCGCCGCCGGCGGCGCACCCGTCGTCGCGATCGACGCCGACATCAACCAGCACCTCGGGGCCGCGCTGGGCCTCGACGAGGCGGAGTCGGCCGCGCTGCCCGCGATGGGCGCGCACCTGCCGCTGATCAAGGACCACCTGCGCGGCACCAATCCGCGCATCTCCTCCGCCGAGACGATGATCAAGACGACGCCGCCCGGCGAGGGCTCACGCCTGCTGCGGGTGCGCGAGGACAACCCGGTGTACGACGCCTGCGCCCGGCCGGTCCAGCTCGACGGCGGGGCCGTCCGTCTGATGGTCACCGGCCCCTTCACCGACGCCGACCTGGGAGTGGCCTGCTACCACTCCAAGACGGGAGCGGTGGAGCTGTGCCTGAACCACCTGGTCGACGGCCGTGACGAGTACGTCGTGGTCGACATGACCGCCGGCTCGGACTCGTTCGCCTCCGGCATGTTCACCCGCTTCGACATCACGTTCCTCGTCGCCGAGCCGACCCGGAAGGGCGTCTCCGTCTACCGGCAGTACAAGGAGTACGCCCGCGACTTCGGCGTCACCCTGAAGGTCGTCGGCAACAAGGTGCAGGGACCGGACGACCTCGACTTCCTGCGCGAACAGGTCGGCGACGACCTCCTGGTGACCGTCGGGCACTCGGACTGGGTGCGCGCCATGGAGAAGGGCCGCCCGCCCCGGTTCGACCTCCTGGAGGACGTCAACGGCCGTGCGCTGCGCGCCTTGCGCACGGCCGCGGACGAGACGTACGAGTCGCGGGACTGGGAGCGCTACACGCGCCAGATGGTCCACTTCCACCTGAAGAACGCCCAGAGCTGGGGCAACGAGCGCACCGGGGCCGACCTGGCGGCGCAGGTCGACCCCGGCTTCGTGCTCGGCGAGGAGGTCGCCGCCCCCGTGTGACCCCCGCGCGGGGGCCGTCTGGCTACTGCTTGGCGGCCGGTGCCCCGGGGACGCCCTTCGGCGCCGGTGCGGGCGCGGCCGACAGGAAGGGCGCCCAGCCCTTCGCGGGGGCCTCGCCGACGCCGAGGGTGCGCAGCTTCTTCAGGACCTTCGGATCCTGTGCGTCCAGCCAGTCCGCGAGCTGCCGGAAGGAGACGCAGCGCACCTCCTTCTCGTTGCACATCTGCTCGATGGCCTCCTCGATGGCGCGCATGTAGGTGCCGCCGTTCCAGGACTCGAAGTGGTTACCGATGATCAGGGGTGCGCGGTTGCCGTCGTAGGCCCGCCGGAAGCCCTGGAGCAGGCTGTCACGCATCTGGTCGCCCCAGAACTCCCGCTTGGCGGGGTCGCCCTGGGTGGTGGTGCCCGACTGGTTGACCATGTAGTTGTAGTCCATGGTGAGCTGCTCGTAGGAGTGGCCGGGGAACGGCACGAGCTGCATCGAGAGGTCCCACAGGCCCTGCTTCTTGGCCGGCCAGACCTGGTTGTTGACGCCGCTGCTGTCGTAGCGGAAGCCCATCTCGCTCGCGGCCCGCACGAAGTTCTTCTGGCCCTCCAGGCACGGGGTGCGGGCGCCGATCAGCTCCTTGTCGTAGTCGAACGGAAGGGGCGACGCGTTCCTCGTCCCGGTGTTGGTCTTCCAGGACTTCACGAACTGCTTGGCCTGGCTGATCTCGTCCTTCCACTCCTCGACCGACCACTCGCCGACGCCGCCGCCGGCGCCGCAGAAGTGCCCGTTGAAGTGGGTGCCGATCTCGTTGCCCTCCAGCCACGCCAGACGCAACTGCTCGACGGTGTCGGCGATGCCCTGCTCGTCGTTGAAGCCGATGTCGGAGCGGCCCGGGGAATGCTGCGGCGGCCTGTACAGGTCCCGCTTCTCCTTCGGCAGCAGATACACGCCGCTCAGGAAGTACGTCATCGTGGCGTTGTTCTCCTTGGCCACTTCACGGAAGTGGGAGAACAATTTCTGACTGTCCTCACCCGCGCCGTCCCACGAGAAGACCACGAACTGCGGTGGCTTCTGGCCGGGCTTGAGCCGTTCGGGGCGCGGCAGGTGCGGCTGCGCCCCGGTGTACGCGGTGGAACCGTCGCCGATCAGCCGGACCGCGTTCTTCGGCGCCGGGGCGGCTTCCTTCCTTTCCCTCTGCGAGCCGTGTGTCCCTTCGCCGGAACCGCTGCCGCTGTCGAGCGCGCAACCGGCGAGCGCGGAGGCGCAGACCGCCGCGACCACGGTGCACGCGGCCATCCTGTGGGTGGTGGCCATGTTCCGCCCACCTTCTTCCTTCTCTCGGGCCAACGCCGACGAGGCGATGTCGGGTGCTGAGCCGGGCCGTGCCGTCAGCGCCGTCAAGGTGACACGGAAATGAGAGGGAATTAGTACGACAAGCCGATGAAATAACCGGTTCACTCGGTCGAGCGGTCCATTACTCCATTTGCGCGAAAAGCCTATGCCTTTTCTTTACTCTGAATTACGCTCTGTTTACTGAGCGCAATCACCGAGCGCTCTGGCATCCCGCCGCTGTACGCCGTGACCCACGGCCGCATGACCGCGACCGCGCAGCCCCGGAGGAGACGGGAAAAGATGTCAGCCTGCGTCCCCGCCCACGCCGATTCGGCCCGTGCCGAGCACGTCCACCCACCGCACAGCCCGCCGCCCCGCGGCCCCCGGCGCTTCCGCGTCGCGGGCGCCGACGTGTCGGCCGCCATCGCGGTCTTCCTGATCGCCCTGCCCCTCTCCCTGGGCATCGCCCTCGCCACCGGCGCCCCCCTCCAGGCAGGCCTCGTCGCCGCCGCGGTGGGCGGGATCGTCGCCGGGCGGATCGGCGGCTGCCCCCTGCAGGTCAGCGGCCCCGCCGCCGGCCTCACCGTGGTCACCGCCGACCTCATCCAGCAGTACGGATGGCGCACGACCTGCGCCATCACCGTCGTCGCCGGCCTCGCCCAACTGGGCCTCGGATGCCTGCGCGTGGCCCGTTCGGCCCTCGCGGTGAGCCCCGCCATCGTGCACGGCATGCTCGCCGGCATCGGCGTCACCATCGCCGTCGCCCAGCTGCACATCGTCCTCGGCGGCACCCCGCAGAGTTCCGTGCCCGACAACCTGGTCGCGCTCCCCGCGCAACTGGCGAACCTGCGCCCGGCCGACGTGGCGGTGAGCGTGCTGACGCTGACCCTGCTGACGTTCTGGCCCCGTGTTCCGGGCCGGGCCGGGCGGCTCCTGGGCAAGATGCCGGCCGCCCTGATCGCCGTCGCGGGCGCCACCGCGGTCGCCGCCCTCGCCGGACTCCGCCTGCCCAAGGTCGACCTGCCGTCCTGGAGCAGTCACGCACTGGCGACGCTGCCCGAGGGTCCGGTGCTCGGGCTGGTCGCGGCCGTCCTCACCACCACGCTGGTGTGCAGTGTGCAGTCCCTGCTCGGCGCGGTCGCCGTGGACAAGCTGGTCGCCGCCCGGCCGGGGCCGACCGGCCGCGTCGAGCGCTCCAACCTCGACCGCGAGCTGCTCGGACAGGGCGCCGCCAACATCGTCTCCGGATCACTCGGCGGACTGCCCATCGCCGGGGTGGCCGTGCGCAGTTCCGCGAACGTGGCGGCGGGCGCCGTCAGCCGGAACTCCACGATGCTGCACGGCGTTCTCGTAGTGATCGCCGCGCTCCTGCTGGTCCCGGCGCTGGAGCTGATCCCGCTCGCCTCGCTCGCCGCCCTGGTGATGTCCGTCGGCCTCAAGATGGTCTCGCTGAACCACATCCGTACGGTGACCCGCCACCGTGAGGTGCTGGTCTACGCGGTCACCACCACCGGTGTGGTGTTCCTCGGCGTCCTGGAGGGCGTTGCCCTGGGCATCGCCGTCGCCGTCGCCGTGGCCCTGCACCGGCTCACCCGCATGCGCATCACCCACGACGAGGCCGAAGGCGTCCACCACGTCCACGTACGGGGCCAGTTGACGTTCCTCGCGGTGCCCCGGCTCAGCCGGATCCTGCACCAGGTGCCGCACGGATCGGCCGCCGTCGTGGAGCTGGACGGGTCGTTCATGGACCACGCGGCGTTCGAGACGCTGCAGGACTGGCAGAAGACGCACACCGCGCAGGGCGGCTCCGTCGACATCACCGGCCGCCGTCCCGGCACCCGCATCTCCGAACCGGCGGACACGGACAACTGCCGCTGCCGCCCCTGGACCCCCTGGCGCAACCACCAGTGCGAACGGCCGCCCACCGCGCCCCCGCCCGGCACCGGCCGGCCGGATGCCACCGGCGCCGCCGGCGACGCCCCCGACACGGCCCCCGGTGCCGCCGACGGACGCGAACTCGCGCGCGGCATCAGCGCCTTCCAGCGCAACACCGCCCCCCTGGTCCGCGGCGAGCTGGCCCGGCTGGCCCGGGAGGGACAGCAGCCCTCCCAGCTCTTCCTGACCTGCGCCGATTCCCGGGTCGTCACATCGATGATCACCTCCAGCGGCCCCGGCGACCTCTTCGTCGTACGCAATGTGGGCAACTTCGTGCCGCTGCCCGGCGACGAGGGCGACGACTCGGTGGCCGCCGCGATCGAGTACGCGGTGGACGTACTGAAGGTGCGGTCCATCACCGTGTGCGGGCACTCCGGGTGCGGAGCCATGCAGACGCTGCTCAGCGCCGAGCCCGGCGGCAGACAGACGCCGCTCAAGAGGTGGCTGCGGCACGGGCTGCCGAGCCTGGAGCGCCTGCCCGAGGACGACGGCACCCTGCCCCGGCTCGCGGGACGCGGGCCCGCCGACGCGGCGGAGCAGCTCTGCCTGGCCAACGTGGTCCAGCAGTTGGAGCACCTGCGGGCTTATGAGTCGGTGTCCCGGGCCCTGGGCACGGGCGACCTGGAACTGCACGGCATGTACTTCCATGTCGGCGAGGCCCAGTCGTACCTGCTGGCCGAGGGCGGCGGGGAGGCCGTGTTCGAGCGGGTGCTGGAGACCGACCTGACCGCCTGACCGCCCCTGGGGTGTGACGGGCGTTACAGAGGCTGAACTCGGCACCACCGACGTCCGTGGGTACGGGTGACCAGGGCCGTGAAGGGAACGCGGCGAAGGAACACGACAGGTCTAAACCAATTGCCCGTCGGCCCTTGTCACCGGCCCCCCGGGTCTGATGAGCTGTGGCCTGGGACACAACGGACAACCCTGAGAAAGGGAGATGTCGTGAGCAACGAATCCTTGGCCAACCTGCTCAAGGAAGAACGCAGGTTCGCACCCCCCGCCGACCTGGCCGCGAACGCCAACGTCACGGCAGAGGCGTACGAACGGGCCAAGGCAGACAGGCTCGGTTTCTGGGCCGAGCAGGCCCGCCGGCTGACCTGGGCCGAGGAGCCGACCGAGACGCTCGACTGGTCGAATCCGCCGTTCGCCAAGTGGTTCAAGGACGGCAAGCTCAACGTCGCCTACAACTGCGTCGACCGGCACGTGGAGGCCGGGCACGGCGACCGCGTCGCCATCCACTTCGAGGGCGAGCCCGGCGACAGCCGCTCCGTCACCTACGCCGAGCTCAAGGACGAGGTCTCCAAGGCCGCCAACGCCCTGCTGGAGCTGGGCGTGCAGAAGGGCGACCGGGTCGCGGTCTACATGCCGATGATCCCGGAGACGGCGATCGCCATGCTGGCCTGCGCCCGGATCGGCGCCGCCCACTCGGTGGTCTTCGGCGGCTTCTCCTCCGACGCCCTCGCCACCCGCATCCAGGACGCCGACGCCAAGGTCGTCATCACCTCCGACGGCGGCTACCGGCGCGGCAAGCCGTCCGCGCTCAAGCCTGCCGTCGACGAGGCCGCCGAGCGGGCCGGCATCGTCGAGCACGTGCTCGTCGTCCGCCGCACCGGGCAGGACGTCGCCTGGGACGACTCCCGCGACAAGTGGTGGCACGAGACCGTCGACCGGCAGCCGGCCGAGCACACGCCCGAGGCGTTCGACGCCGAGCACCCGCTGTTCATCCTCTACACGTCCGGTACGACGGGTAAGCCCAAGGGCATCCTGCACACCTCCGGCGGCTACCTCACCCAGACGGCGTACACGCACTGGGCGGTCTTCGACC
The DNA here is from genome assembly GCF_042740985.1 of Streptomyces sp. NPDC058985. Classification (NCBI taxonomy): domain Bacteria; kingdom Bacillati; phylum Actinomycetota; class Actinomycetes; order Kitasatosporales; family Streptomycetaceae; genus Streptomyces; species Streptomyces sp. NPDC058985. Next base: position 136,523 of record NZ_JBHYJX010000015.1, read on the forward strand.
TCAAGCCGGAGACCGACGTCTACTGGTGCACCGCCGACGTCGGCTGGGTCACCGGGCACTCCTACATCGTCTACGGCCCGCTGGCCAACGGCGCGACGCAGGTCATGTACGAGGGCACCCCGGACACCCCGCACCAGGGCCGGTTCTGGGAGATCGTGCAGAAGTACAAGGTCTCCCTCCTCTACACCGCGCCCACCGCGATCCGGACGTTCATGAAGTGGGGCGACGACATCCCCGCGAAGTTCGACCTGTCCTCCCTGCGCGTCCTCGGCTCGGTCGGCGAGCCGATCAACCCCGAGGCATGGGTCTGGTACCGCAAGAACATCGGCGCGGACGCGACCCCGGTCGTGGACACCTGGTGGCAGACCGAGACCGGCGCGATGATGATCACACCGCTGCCCGGCGTGACCGAGGCCAAGCCCGGCTCCGCCCAGCGCGCGCTGCCCGGCATCTCCGCCACCGTCGTCGACGACGAGGCGAACGAGGTGCCGAACGGCGGAGGCGGCTACCTGGTCCTCACCGAGCCGTGGCCGTCGATGCTGCGCACCATCTGGGGCGACGACCAGCGGTTCATCGACACGTACTGGTCGCGTTTCGAGGGCAGGTACTTCGCGGGCGACGGCGCCAAGAAGGACGACGACGGCGACATCTGGCTCCTCGGCCGGGTCGACGACGTGATGCTCGTCTCCGGCCACAACATCTCCACCACCGAGGTCGAGTCGGCCCTCGTCTCCCACCCCTCGGTCGCCGAGGCGGCCGTGGTCGGCGCGGCCGACGAGACGACCGGACAGGCCATCGTGGCCTTCGTGATCCTGCGCGGCACGGCGGCGGAGTCCGAGGACCTGGTCGCCGAGCTGCGAGGCCACGTCGGCACCGCGCTCGGCCCGATCGCCAAGCCCAAGCGGATCCTGCCGGTGGCCGAGCTGCCGAAGACCCGCTCCGGCAAGATCATGCGGCGCCTGCTGCGGGACGTGGCGGAGAACCGCCAGCTCGGAGACGTCACCACCCTGACCGACTCCACCGTCATGGACCTCATCCAGACGAAGCTCCCCGCGGCACCCAGCGAGGACTGAACCACCCGTTCCGAGGGCACCCGGCGACACCGCCGGGTGCCCTTTTCGCGCGCTTGGCACCCTTATGCACAGTTGCAAAGATCACCCGGCCACCGCGCCAGGGTTTGGGTACCCTAAAAAGCGCGTAAGAGAACCCACAAGATCCTCATGGTGTGCCGGGAAGTCTGGTCGGCGAGTGCTTCAGTGCTGCCCACAGACCGGAGGTCTGCCCCGTGACCGCGCCCCACACCCCCCGCAAAGCCTTCGGACGCCTGTCCCTCCCGGAACGGAACTACGTCGCGGAGGCGCTGCGCACCGAGACCCTCGGCGGTGTGCTGCTGCTGGTCGCCGCGGTCGCCGCACTGGTGTGGACGAACATACCGGCGCTGCACGACAGCTACGAGAGCGTCAGCGACTTCCACTTCGGCCCCGCGGCCATCGGCCTGGACCTCTCCGTCGCACACTGGGCCGCCGACGGGCTCCTGGCGATCTTCTTCTTCGTCGCCGGCATCGAGCTCAAGCGCGAACTCGTCGCCGGTGACCTCAAGGACCCCAAGGCCGCCGCCCTCCCCGTGGTGGCCGCCCTGTGCGGCATGGTCGTACCGGCCCTCGTCTACACCGTCACCGCCACCACGGGCGGCGGCTCCCTGGCCGGCTGGGCCGTGCCCACCGCCACCGACATCGCCTTCGCGCTCGCGGTGCTCGCCGTCATCGGCACGTCCCTGCCGAGTGCCCTGCGCGCGTTCCTGCTGACGCTCGCGGTCGTCGACGACCTGTTCGCGATCCTGATCATCGCGGTCTTCTTCACGTCCGACCTGAACTTCGCCGCCCTGGGCGGCGCGGTCGTCGGCCTCGGCGTCTTCTGGCTGCTGCTGCGCAAGGGCGTGCGCGGCTGGTACGTGTACGTCCCGCTCGGCCTCGTGATCTGGGGGCTGATGTACAACAGCGGCATCCACGCCACCATCGCCGGTGTCGCGATGGGTCTGATGCTGCGCTGCCACCGGAACGAGGGCGAGGAGCACTCGCCGGGCGAGCACATCGAGCACCTGGTGCGCCCGCTGTCGGCGGGCCTGGCCGTGCCGCTCTTCGCGCTGTTCAGCGCGGGTGTGTCCATCTCGGGTGGAGCGCTCGCCGACGTGTTCACCAGGCCGGAGACCCTCGGTGTGGTGCTGGGCCTCGTGCTCGGCAAGACGGTCGGCATCTTCGGCGGCACCTGGCTGACCGCGCGCTTCACCAAGGCCTCGCTCAGCGACGACCTCGAATGGGCCGACGTGTTCGCGGTGGCGACGCTGGCCGGCATCGGGTTCACCGTCTCGCTGCTCATCGGCGAGCTGGCCTTCGAGGGCGACGCGGCGCTGACGGACGAGGTGAAGGCCGCCGTCCTCACCGGCTCGCTGATCGCGGCGGGCCTGGCGACGGTGCTGCTGAAGATACGGAACGCCAAGTACCGCGGGTTGGTGGCCAACGAGGAGCGCGACGACGACCTCAGCGGCGTACCGGACATCTACGAGGAGGACGACCCCGCCTACCACCTGCGCGTGGCCGCCATCTACGACAAGAAGGCCGCCGAGCACCGCCGGATCGCCGAGGAGATGGAGACCGCACGGCTTGCCGAAGTGAAGGGCGGGGCAGGCGATGAGGGCGGCGGTCCGGCATGATCTGACGAGACGGTACAGAAGACGGGACCGTTCGCACTCGGACCGGACGTATCGGGGCCGAGGACGGCGTCACGAAACCGTACGCAGATGAGCCAGCAGAAGAGGGAGACCGCGATGAGCGCACCCGACGGCAGCCCGGTCGGCACCGAACGCAGCATCGGCCAGCTGTTCGCCTCGGCGACCACCGAATTGTCGGCGCTCGTGCACGACGAGATCGCACTGGCCAAGGCGCAGCTGAGGCAGGACGTCAAGCGCGGGGCGACGAGCGGCGGCGCGTTCTCCGCGGCCGGGGCCGTCCTCCTGTTCTCGCTGCCGATGCTGAGCTTCGCGCTCGCCTACGCCATCCGGACCTGGAGCGGCTGGAACATGGCCGTCTGCTTCCTGCTGTCCTTCGCGGCGAACGTCCTCGTCGCGGCCCTCCTCGCGCTGATCGGCATCGTCTTCGCGAAGAAGGCCAAGAAGGGCAAGGGCCCGCAGAAGGTCGCCGCCTCGGTGAAGCAGTCGGCGGGCGTACTGCAGAACGCCAAGCCGCACCCGCGTCCGGAACTGCCCGCGGACCGGTCCCCCGAAGCCATCGAGGCTGTGGCACGCTCGTCCTCATGACCGGCTCCACCACCCCTTCGGGCCCGCCCCCCACCTCGGTCGTCCGGCCGGCCATGCCCGGCGGCCACGAGGTGATCCACCGGGACGTCGCGGCCAACGGCGCGCGCTTCCACATCGCCGAGCTGGGCGACGGGCCGCTGGTGCTGCTGCTGCACGGCTTCCCCCAGTTCTGGTGGACCTGGCGGCACCAGCTCGTGGCGCTCGCCGACGCCGGATTCCGCGCGGTCGCCATGGACCTGCGCGGCGTCGGCGGCAGCGACCGCACCCCGCGCGGCTACGACCCCGCCGGCCTGGCCCTGGACATCACCGGGGTGGTCCGCTCGCTCGGCGAGCCCGACGCCGCGCTGGTCGGCCACGATCTGGGCGGCTACCTGGCCTGGACGGCCGCGGCGATGCGGCCCAAGCTGGTGCGGCGGCTCGCGGTCTCCTCGATGCCGCACCCCCGGCGCTGGCGCTCGGCCATGCTCGGAGACGTCCGGCAGAGCCGGGCGGGCTCCTACATCTGGGGGTTCCAGCGCCCGTGGGTGCCGGAGCGTCAGCTCACCGCGGACGACGGCGCGCTGGTCGGCCGGCTGCTCCACGACTGGTCGGGGCCGCGGCTGCTGGACGAGGAGGCGGTGACGGCGTACCGGCGCGCGATGTGCGTCCCGTCCACGGCGCACTGCTCCGTCGAGCCGTACCGCTGGCTGGTGCGTTCGCTGGCCCGTCCGGACGGCATCCAGTTCTACCGCCGCATGAAGCGGCCGGTGCGCGTGCCGACCCTGCACCTGCACGGTTCGCTCGACCCTGTGATGCGGACGCGGAGCGCGGCCGGGTCCGGGCAGTACGTCGAAGCGCCGTACCGCTGGCGGCTGTTCGACGATCTCGGCCACTTCCCGCACGAAGAGGACCCGGTCGCGTTCTCGACCGAACTGATCAACTGGCTGAAGGATCCCGAACCCGATCGGTGACGGAACGAACGCACCCCGCATCCGAACCAGAACGCTTGTCCTATGAACGGCCACTTGCCTCGCGCATAGGCCAATTGGGCGCCCGCCGAGCGGTTATCGACCTTGGGTCGGGGGCACACGTGCCGGTATGGGCTGGACGCACGACTACAACGACGTAGCACGCGACGGCCGCTCCACGAGCGGCATGAGCATCCACCGACGAGGCGGCACCCCGCAACTGGCGGGTGCGGACCCACGGGTGGGCATCCCCCTCATCCTGCGCCGCCGGGCCCGCTGGGTCTCGGTACGACTGCGCCACCAACGCGGCTCGCAGGTCTAGATCCCCCGGGTGACCGCTAGAGCGCGCAGCTGTCGCTGTCCACCTGCTGGTTGGCGGCGCGGCCCTCGCTGATGTCCTCGCGGATCTCGTCCACGGTGAGCGCGTAGCCGGTCTCGGGGTCGTCCAGGGACTTGGCGAAGACCACGCCGTAGACCTCGCCCTCGGGCGTCAGCAGGGGGCCACCGGAGTTTCCCTGACGGACGGTCGCGTACAGCGAGTAGACGTCGCGGCCGACGGTGTTGCGGTGGTAGATGTCCGGACCGTTGGCGGTGATGCGCCCGCGGATCCGCGCGGCACGGACGTCGTACGCGCCGTTCTCCGGGAAGCCCGCGACGATCGCGCCGTCGTCGCGGCTCGCGTCCTCGTCCGCGAACCGCAGGGCGGGCGCGTCCAGTTCCGGCACGTCGAGTACGGCGATGTCGCGCCGCCAGTCGTAGAGGACGACCGTCGCGTCGTACTTCCTGCCCTCGCCGCCTATCTGCACGGTGGGCTCGTCGACGCCGCCCACCACATGGGCGTTGGTCATGACCCGGCGGTCGCCGAAGACGAAGCCGGTGCCCTCCAGGACCTTGCCGCAGTCGGGGGCTGTGCCCATGACCTTGACGATGGACCGCTTGGCGCGGTCGGCGACGGGGCTGTTCGCCAGCGCGGGGTCGGGCGGCTGCGTGTCGGGGATCGACTCGTTGGCGAAGGGGCTGAAGACCTGCGGGAAGCCGTTCTGCTCAAGGGCCGACGTGAAGCTCTCGAACCAGCTGTCGGCACCCGCGGGCAGCACCTCCTGCATACCCCCCAGCACCGTGGACTGCCGCACCTCCTTGCCGATCGTCGGCATCGTGGTCCGGGCCAGCGCGGAACCGATCAGCCAGGCGACCAGGAGCATGGCGACGACGTTGACCAGGGCGCCGCCGGTCGCGTCCAGCGCGCGGGCCGGGGACCAGGTGATGTACCGGCGCAGCTTGTTGCCCAGATGCGTGGTGAGGGCCTGGCCGACGGAGGCGCACAGGATGATGACGACGACCGCGACGACGGCGGCGGTCGTGCTCACCTCCGCGTTGTCCGTCAGTACGTCCCAGACGACCGGAAGCAGATAGACGGCGACGAGACCGCCCCCGAGGAAGCCGGTCACCGACAGGATGCCGACGACGAAGCCCTGACGGAACCCGACGATCGCGAACCAGACGGCGGCCAGCAGCAACAGGATGTCCAGCACGTTCACTGATTCAGGCCTCGCCTTGTCGTCTTCGGTACGCAGGCCACCCTGTCATGCGCGCCAGTCCAGCGGGACCTGCTTGTCCCGGTCCCAGGGCCGCTCCCAGCCCGCGAAGTGCAGCAACCGGTCGATGACGCCGGCGGTGAAGCCCCACACGAGCGCCGATTCGACCAGGAATGCCGGGCCCCGGTGTCCGCTGGGATGGACGGTGGTCACCCGGTTGGCCGGGTCCGTGAGATCCGCCACGGGGACGGTGAAGACCCGCGCGGTCTCGTTGGGATCGACGACGCCGACCGGGGAGGGCTCGCGCCACCAGGCCAGCACCGGGGTGACGACGAAGCCGCTGACCGGGATGTAGAGCTTGGGCAGGGCACCGAAGAGCTGCACACCGGACGGATCGAGCCCGGTCTCCTCCTCCGCCTCGCGCAGGGCGGCCCGCAGCGGCCCGTCGCCCCGCGGATCACCGTCCTCGGGGTCGAGGGCACCGCCCGGGAAGGCCGGCTGTCCGGGGTGGGAGCGCAGGGAGCCGGCCCGCTCCATGAGCAGCAGCTCGGGGCCGCGGCCGGCCCGGCCCGCGCCGTCCCCGAAGAGGATCAGCACGGCGGACTGGCGGCCGGCACCGTCCGCGGGCGGCAGGAAGCGGCTCAGCTGCGTGGGCCGCACCGTCTCGACGGCCCGCACCACCGGGTCCAGCCAGTCGGGCAGACCCTCCTTGCTGAGCATCGCTCCCCGCGCGTGGCCCTGCGTGTCGCTCGCCCGTGTCATCCACACCCCCGTCCTGCCGACTCCAACGCCCGACGCCCCCGGGATCGTTCCGTCACCCGGACCCCAGCGGCGGTGCCGCCTTCCCGCCCGCGTCCAGGTAGGCGCGCGGGGGGTTCAGCCGCTGGCCGGGGAAGCCGCCCTTCTCGTACTTCAGCAGCTTCTTCGCTTTCTCCGGGTCCGTCTCGCCCTCGCCGTACGCCGGGCAGAGCGGGGCGATGGGGCAGGCGCCGCAGGCGGGCTTGCGGGCGTGGCAGATGCGGCGGCCGTGCCAGATCACGTGGTGCGAGAGGTCCGTCCAGTCGCTCTTCGGGAAGAGCGCGCCGACGGCGGCCTCGATCTTGTCCGGGTCGGTCTCCTCGGTCCACTGCCAGCGGCGCACCAGGCGCTGGAAGTGCGTGTCGACGGTGATGCCGGGGCGGCCGAAGGCGTTGCCGAGCACGACGAAGGCGGTCTTGCGGCCCACACCGGGCAGTTTGACGAGGTCTTCGAGGCGGCCGGGGACCTCGCCGCCGAAGTCCTCCACCAGGGCCTTCGACAGCCCTATGACCGACTTGGTCTTGGCCCGGAAGAACCCGGTCGGGCGCAGGATCTCCTCGACCTCCTCGGGGTTGGCGGCGGCCAGGTCCTCGGGGGCGGGGTACTTGGCGAAGAGCGCCGGGGTGGTCTGGTTGACCCGCAGGTCGGTGGTCTGGGCGGACAGCACCGTGGCCACGACCAGCTGGAACGGGTTCTCGAAGTCCAGCTCGGGGTGGGCGTACGGGTAGACCTCGGCCAGCTCGCGGTTGATCCGTCGGGCCCGGCGGACCAGGGCGGTGCGCGACTCGCCGCGCGGCGGCTTCGCGGCGACGGTCTTCGCCGGGGCGACGCCCTTGACGGCGGCGGAGGCCTTCTTGGGGGCGACGGCGGGCGTCCTGGCGGGGGCCTGCCTCTTGGCGGGGGTCTGCTTCCCGGCCTTGGCGGGGGCTCGCTTCCCGGCCTTGGCGGATGCCTGCTTCTTGGCGGGCGCGGCCTTCTTCGCGGAGGCCGCCTTCTGCGCAGGGGCCGCCTTCTGCGCGGCCGCAGTCTTCTGCGCGGCCGCAGTCTTCTTCGCGGGCGCAGCCTTCTTCGCGGGCGCAGTCCTCTTCGCGGGCGCAGCCTTCTTCGCGGCCTTCTTCACGGCATCCTTCTCCGCGGTCACCCTCTTGGCAGCAGGCGCCGCCCTCTTTGTCGCTTTCGCCGTTTTCCTACCGCCATCGGGGCCCTGTTCGCCCACAGCGGAATCGCGACGTACAGTCACCCGCGCAGCCCCCTCGGCCTGTGCTCTCACCGGCGATTTGGACACCCGGCCAGCCTACGGCCCGGCACCGACATCCGCCCCGGACCCCGAAGATCGACGTCCAATTGGACCCCTGCCGCGTACCCCGGGACACCAGTGCGGCATCCTTGTGACAGATCACACTGTTTGGACTGTCCGGCAAAATGGGCACCACGGACCCCTGGTACACCGGGGGAACAAGATCCTCTGAGCCGGTCGACAAGGAGAGAACTCGTGGACGACGTTCTGCGGCGCAACCCGCTCTTCGCGGCGCTCGACGACGAGCAATCCTCGGAGCTCCGCGCCTCCATGAGTGAGGTGACCCTCGCCCGCGGCGACACCCTGTTCCACGAGGGGGACCCCGGAGACCGCCTCTACGTGGTCACGGAAGGCAAGGTCAAGCTCCACCGCACGTCCCCCGACGGGCGCGAGAACATGCTGGCGGTGGTCGGTCCCAGCGAGCTGATCGGTGAGCTGTCGCTCTTCGACCCGGGCCCGCGCACCGCGACCGGCACCGCGCTGACCGAGGTCAAGCTGCTGGCCCTCGGCCACGGCGACCTGCAGCCCTGGCTGAACGTCCGCCCCGAGGTGGCCACCGCCCTGCTGCGCGCCGTCGCGCGCCGCCTGCGCAAGACCAACGACGCCATGTCGGACCTGGTCTTCTCGGACGTCCCCGGCCGCGTCGCCCGCGCCCTGCTGGACCTCTCCCGCCGGTTCGGCGTGCAGTCCGAGGAGGGCATCCACGTCGTGCACGACCTGACGCAGGAGGAGCTGGCCCAGCTGGTCGGCGCGTCCCGCGAGACGGTCAACAAGGCGCTGGCGGACTTCGCCGGGCGCGGCTGGCTCCGCCTGGAGGCCCGCGCGGTGATCCTGCTGGACGTGGAGCGGCTCGCCAAGCGCTCCCGCTGACCCCGCCGGCCCGCGCCCCGGGTCCCTTCGTCAGCCGAGTGGCTGGATGAGCCCGTGCTCGTCCAGGTACTCGAGCTGCGCCCGCACCGAGAGCTCCGCCGCCGGCCACAGCGACCGGTCGACGTCCGCGTACACGTGGGCGACGACCTCGCCCGGCGTCCGGTGACCGCTCTCCACCGCCGTCTCGACCTGGGCGAGGCGGTGGGCGCGGTGCGCGAGGTAGAACTCCACGGCGCCCTGGGCGTCCTCCAGGACCGGCCCGTGGCCCGGCAGCACCGTGTGCACCCCGTCGTCGGCCGTGAGCGACCTGAGCCGGCGCAGCGAGTCCAGGTAGTCCCCGAGACGGCCGTCCGGGTGGGCCACCACCGTCGTACCGCGCCCCAGGATCGTGTCGCCCGTCAGGACCGCGCGGTCGGCCGGGAGATGGAAGCACAGCGAGTCGGCCGTGTGCCCGGGCGTCGGTACGACCCTCAGCTCCAGGCCGCCGACGCCGATCACGTCGCCCGCCGCCAGCCCCTCGTCGCCCAGCCGCAGGGCCGGGTCCAGCGCCCGGACGTGCGTGCCCGTCAGCTCGGCGAAGCGCGCTGCGCCCTCCGCGTGGTCCGGATGACCGTGCGTCAGGAGGGTCAGCGCGACACGCTTGCCCGCGCGGGCGGCCGTGTCGACGACGTGGTGCAGGTGGACGTCGTCCAGTGGGCCCGGGTCGACCACGACGGCCAGGTCGGAGTCGGGTTCGGCGAGGATCCAGGTGTTCGTGCCGTCCAGCGTCATGGCGGAGGGATTGGGCGCCAGGACGTTCACCGCGCGTGCGGTGGCCGGTCCCGAGAGGACGCCGCCCCTGGGCTGGCCGGGCAGTGCTGCTGCGTCCGTCATGCGGTGGCTCCCCCGGTCGGGTCGGAAGGTGTCGCGGGCGCCGGCGCCGTACTCGGCACGTGCTTGGTGAACTCCTCGTGCCCCGGCCAGGAGAGGACCGCCTCGTCGCCCTCCAGCCGCGCCCGCGCGAGCACCGGGGTCATGTCGCGGCCCGGCGCCGACGCCAGCGCCTCGGCCGCCGTACCGCAGGCCGCGAGCCCGCGCAGGGTCGCGACGGTCGGCGGCATCATCAGCAGCTCGCCCTTGTCGTACCCGGCCGTCGCCTCCGCCGGCGTGATCCACACCGTGCGGTCGGCCTCCGTGGAGGCGTTGCGGGTGCGCTGCCCCTCGGGGAGCACGGCCACGAAGAACCAGGTGTCGTAGCGCCGGGACTCGAACTCCGGGGTGATCCAGCGGGCCCAGGCGCCCAGCAGGTCGGAGCGCAGGACGAGGCCCCGGCGGTCCAGGAACTCCGCGAAGGACAGCTCGCGGGCGACCAGGGCGGCGCGGTCCGCCTCCCAGTCTGCGCCGGTCGTGTCGCCGGCCACGGAGTCGCCGGTCGGGCCGGCGAGCAGGACGCCCGCCTCCTCGTACGTCTCCCGGACGGCCGCGCAGACGATGGCCTGCGCGCCCGCCTCGTCGACGCCGAGCCGGTCCGCCCACCACGCGCGCGTGGGGCCCGCCCAGCCGACGGCGCGGTCGTCGTCACGCGGGTCGACGCCGCCGCCCGGGTAGGCGTACGCGCCCCCGGCGAACGCCATGGAGGTGCGTCGGCGCAGCATGTGGACGGCCGTACCGGCGCCGGTGTCCTTGAGGAGCATGACCGTGGCCGCGCGTTTCGGGGCGACCGGGGTGAGGGTGCCGGCCGCCAGCGCGCGGATGCGGTCCGGCCACTCCGGTGGGTACCACTGCCCGTTCGCCTGCGGATTCGCCATGGCCGGAGGCTATCCGGTGACGGGCGGATGTTCGAGTGGTCCCAGAAGCGGGACGGACGGCAGGGACGTACGTCAGCCGGGAAGGCCGGCCAGCCACTCGGTGAGCAGCCGGTTCGTCTCGTCGGGGCGCTCCTGCTGGAGCCAGTGCCCGCAGCCGTCCAGCAGGTGCGAGGCGCTGAGACCCGGCAGGGTCGTGGGGTACGCCTCGATCGCGTCGGACAGCCAGGTCGTGGAGGCGTCCAGGGCACCGCCGAGGAACAGGGCGGGCTGGGTGACCGGGGCGCCCGCGTGTCCCGCCAGGTCGGCCCAGTCGCGGTCCATGTTCCGGTAGCGGTTGAGGGCCCCGGTCAGGCCGGTGCGCTCGAACTCCGCCGCGTAGACGTCCAGCTCCGCCTCGGTCAGCCAGGAGGGCAGCCGCCCGGCGGCCGGGAACCGGTCGCGCAGCCTGCCGCCGGGGGCGACGAAGTGCGGGTCGGGGGCCTCGGGCGGGGGCATGGTGTCGGCGGAGAGGGCGGCGTAGAAGCCGGCCAGCCAGCCGCGCACGTCGGGCTCGATCTCCGCCTCGGCGCGTCCGGGCTCCTGGAAGTAGGAGACGTAGAACTCCTGCCCGGCGAAGGGACCGGAGGGGCCGCTCATCCCCGCGAAGACGTCGCTGGGCCGCGGGCCGCCCGGCGGCGTGTACGGCACGCTCAGCAGCCCCACCGCGCGGAACACGTCGGGCCGCAGCAGCGCGGAGTGCGCGGCGATGTTCGCGCCCCAGTCGTGGCCGACGACGACGGCGGAGCGCTCCCCCAGGGCCTCCACGACGGCGACGTTGTCCGCCACCAGGTCCAGCATCCGGTACGCCTCGACCGCGTCCGGCCGCGAGGAGCGCCCGTAGCCCCGTACGTCGATCGCGACGGCCCGGAACCCGGCGGCGGCCAGCGCGGGCAGCTGGCGGCGCCAGGAGTACCAGGACTCGGGGAAACCGTGGACGAGCAGGACCAAGGGCCCGCTGCCCTGCTCCACCAGGTGGACCCGCCCCGCGGGCGAGGGCACCAGCCGGTGGACCCACTGATCATTCACGGACGGCGACTGCGGCACGACTCCTCCTGACACGTACGGCCGAACGACCGGGCCCGGATGCACGGCCCGGTCTCCGGGTCCGATCCTGCGGGTGGCAGGCGAGGGAGGCGAGGATTGTTGCCGGGGTGGCAAAGAGGGGCGCGACGCCCCGTCACGCCACCCCCGCGGTTCGTGCCCGGCTACGCCTGGACCAGCTCCACCTGGATCTCGACCTCGACCGGAGCGTCCAGGGGGAGGACCGCCACGCCGACCGCGCTGCGGGCGTGGACGCCCTTGTCGCCCAGGGCCGCGCCGAGCAGTTCGCTGGCGCCGTTGATCACGCCGGGCTGGCCGGTGAAGTCGGCCGCGGAGGCCACGAAGCCGACGACCTTCACCACGCGTGCGACGCGGTCGAGGTCACCGGCTACGGACTTCACTGCGGCCAGGGCGTTCAGCGCACAGGTGCGGGCGAGTTCCTTGGCCTCCTCGGCGGTGACCTCCGCACCCACCTTGCCGGTGACCGGAAGCGCGCCGTCCACCATCGGCAGCTGGCCCGAGGTGTAGACGTAAGGCCCGGACTGCACGGCCGGCTGGTAAGCGGCGAGCGGGGGCACCACCTCGGGCAGCGTCAGGCCGAGCTCGGCCAGCTTCGCCTCGACGGCGCTCATGCCTGCTTCTCCCGCTTCAGGTAGGCGACGAGCTGCTCGGGGTTGTTCGGCCCGGGCACGACCTGGACGAGCTCCCAGCCGTCCTCGCCCCAGGTGTCCAGAATCTGCTTCGTGGCATGGACGAGCAGCGGCACGGTTGCGTATTCCCACTTGGTCATGCGGCCGACTCTAGCCGTTGCACGGAGCCCCTCCGCGGGCCGACCACGGCGACGTTGTCCACAGCCTCCGGCGTACTCCGCGCGCGGACTGGTTACGCTCGAATACGTGAGCAGGCTCCAGGTCGTCAGCGGCAAGGGCGGAACCGGTAAGACCACGGTGGCCGCCGCCCTCGCGCTGGCCCTCGCCACCGAGGGGAAGCGCACGCTTCTCGTCGAGGTCGAGGGCCGCCAGGGCATCGCGCAGCTCTTCGAGACGGAGGCGCTGCCTTATGAGGAGCGGAAGATCGCCGTCGCTCCAGGGGGCGGGGAGGTGTACGCCCTCGCCATCGACGCCGAACAGGCGTTGCTGGACTACCTCCAGATGTTCTACAAGCTGGGCAGCGCCGGCCGGGCCCTGAAGAAGCTCGGCGCGATCGACTTCGCGACCACCATCGCGCCGGGCGTCAGGGACGTCCTGCTGACCGGCAAGGCGTGCGAGGCGGTCCGCCGCAAGGACAAGAGCGGACATTTCGTCTACGACTACGTCGTCATGGACGCCCCGCCGACCGGCCGCATCACCCGGTTCCTCAATGTGAACGACGAGGTGGCGGGCCTCGCGAAGGTCGGCCCGATACACAATCAGGCGCAGGCCGTGATGCGGGTGCTGAAGTCGCGGGAGACGGCCGTGCACCTGGTGACGCTGCTGGAGGAGATGCCCGTCCAGGAGACCGCCGACGGCATCGCCGAGCTGCGCGCGGCACGCCTCCCGGTGGGCCGGGTCGTCGTCAACATGGTCCGTCCCGCGGTGCTGGACGCCACCGACCTGGACCTCGTACGGGACACCCCGCGTACGGCGCTGGCGCGGTCCCTGTCGGGCGCGGGGCTGGGCGGGGCGCGGCGCGGCGGGCATGCCGAGCGGCTGGTGGACCCGTTGCTGGCGCAGGCCGAGGAGTACGCCGAGCGGTACACGCTGGAGCAGGAGCAGCGGTCCGTCCTGACCGACCTCGGCCTGCCGCTGCACGAGCTGCCACTGCTCGCCGAGGGCATGGACGTCGCGGGCCTGTACGAACTCGCCACCGAACTGCGGAAGCAGGGGATCGCATGAGTCCGGACCCGGCCGCCCGGCCCCAGGAGGGCGCGCGGCGCCTCTCCCACGCGCGCGTGCTCGACGTCGACCCGCTGCTGGAGGACCCGAAGACCCGCATCGTCGTGTGCTGCGGCGCGGGCGGGGTCGGCAAGACGACCACCGCGGCGGCCCTGGGCCTGCGCGCGGCCGAGCGGGGCCGCAAGGTGGTCGTCCTGACCATCGACCCGGCCCGGCGGCTCGCCCAGTCGATGGGCATCGACTCTCTGGACAACACTCCGCGCCGGGTGAAGGGCGTCGACGACTCGGCGGGCGGTGAGCTGCACGCCATGATGCTCGACATGAAGCGCACCTTCGACGAGATCGTCGAGGCGCACGCGGATCCCGAGCGGGCGGCGGCGATCCTGGGCAACCCCTTCTACGCGTCACTCTCGGCGGGCTTCGCGGGCACGCAGGAGTACATGGCGATGGAGAAGCTGGGGCAGCTGCGGGCGAGGGACGAGTGGGACCTCATCGTCGTCGACACGCCGCCGTCCCGTTCGGCACTGGACTTCCTGGACGCTCCCAAGCGCCTCGGGTCCTTCCTGGACGGCAAGCTGATCCGGGTCCTGCTGGCACCCGCGAAGGTCGGCGGCCGGGCCGGCATGAAGTTCCTCAACGTCGGCATGTCGATGATGACCGGCGTCCTGGGGAAGGTGCTGGGCGGGCAGTTCCTGAAGGACGTGCAGACCTTCGTGGCGGCGATGGACTCCATGTTCGGCGGGTTCCGTACGCGCGCGGACGCGACGTACAAGCTGCTCCAGGCGCCCGGCACGGCGTTCCTCGTGGTCGCGGCCCCGGAGCGGGACGCGCTGCGCGAGGCCGCGTACTTCGTGGAGCGGCTGGCGGCCGAGGACATGCCGCTGGCCGGTCTGGTGCTCAACAGGGTCCACGGCAGCGGCGCCGACCGGCTGTCCGCCGAGCGGGCGCTCGCCGCCGCGGAAAATCTTGAGGAGCCCCGCATTGTGGATCAGAGCGGCGGGAAAGCTGGACTTCGTAACTCCCCCGACACGCACGGAAGTTCAGCCCCTCACGAGGACGACGTACCGGACGCGGCGACGCCGGACGCAGCGCCGCCGGCTATGGACACACAGGACGCGGACACGCAGGACGCGGACACGCAGGGCCCCGACACGCCGGACGTGGGCACGCCGGAGCGGTCCGTGGACCAGCTGGCCTCGGGCCTGCTGAGGCTGCATGCGGACCGGATGCACCTGCTCGCCCGCGAGCAGCGCACGCGCGACCGCTTCACGGCGCGTCATCCCGAGGTGGCGGTCACCGAAGTGGCCGCGCTCCCCGGTGACGTGCACGACCTCGCCGGCCTGCGGGACATCGGGGTCCGTCTCGCGACGGTCCACCCCGAGCTGCCGGAGACGGACGTCTGACACCGACCGGGTCGTCCGAGGAGCCCGGAGCGGCGGCTCAGCCCACGGCCGTGCTCAGCCCACGGCCATGTAGTCCTCGTACACCTCGTCGTCGTCGAGAGGCAGGATGCCGGCCCCCCGCTCGTACTCCGTCCGCGCCGTCTCCAGCAGCCGGCGCCAGGACGTCACGGTGGGCCGCCTGCGCAGCAGTGCGCGGCGCTCCCGCTCCGTCATGCCTCCCCACACGCCGAACTCGACGCGGTTGTCCAGCGCGTCGGCCAGGCACTCGGTCCGCACCGGGCATCCGGTGCACACCGCCTTGGCCCTGTTCTGCGCTGCTCCCTGAACGAACAATTCGTCCGGATCGGTAGTGCGGCAGGCGGCCTGCGCACTCCAGTCGGTTACCCAGCCCATACCGGCGCCGTCCTCTCCCGAATCGAGGCTCCCCCACGGCGGCAGCGGCATATTCACCGCCGCCAGTTGAGGACGTTACGGAAGGTGGGCACAGCGCAACACCCCCTTCGGGCCCAATCTTGAATGGCCCGAACGGACTATGGGTAAGCGGCAGATCACCCGGGGGAGTGAGCTGGCGACATGCGCGACGATCCCGACATTCGGGTCATCTCTCTTGCGCCACAACGGACACCGATTGACACACAAGGCGGATTCGGACACGTAATCCACACGCCGTGGCACGCGCCGACACACACCAACGCGCCCCCAGTGGGGCCCCTCAGAAAAAAACCGAGCGGATCCGGAACGATTCGGGGTCGCCGGACGTATTGATACGTGGCCGCACTGCTGTGACAGTTGAGTGCAGCTTAGGCCAAGGCATATACGCGTGTCCGGCGAATGAGAACGTAGGCTGCCTTCATGCCAAAGAAGCGCTCGGGCGGTGGTCTGTCGCCAACGCAGCAGGCCGCCAAGTTCCTCGGTGTCAGTGTGCTCGCGGGAGCGGTGCTGGCCGGCATCGCGCTGCCCGCCGTAGGCGCGCTGGGGCTGGCGGCCAAGGGGTCGGTGGAGGGCTTCGACGCCCTCCCGGCCAACCTGAAGACTCCCCCGCTGAGCCAGCGCACCGCCATCCTCGACGCCGAGGGCGGCATCATCGCCACGGTCTACTCGCGCGACCGCACGGTGGTCGACCTCAAGGACATCTCGCCGTACATGCAGAAGGCGATCGTCGCGATCGAGGACTCGCGCTTCTACCAGCACGGCGCGATCGACCTCAAGGGCGTCCTGCGCGCGCTCAACAAGAACGCGCGCAGCGGCGAGGTCTCCGAGGGCGCGTCCACCCTCACGCAGCAGTACGTCAAGAACGTCTTCGTGGAGGAGGCCGGCGACGACCCGACGAAGGTCGCCCAGGCCACCCAGCAGACCCTCGGCCGCAAGATCCAGGAGCTGAAGCTCGCGATCCAGGTCGAGGAGGAGCTGGGCAAGAAGAAGATCCTCGAGAACTACCTGAACATCACCTTCTTCGGCCAGCAGGCGTACGGCGTCGAGGCCGCCGCCCAGCGCTACTTCTCCAAGTCCGCCAAGGACCTCAACATCCAGGAGTCCGCCCTCCTGGCCGGCATCGTCCAGTCACCCAGCCGGTACGACCCGGTCAACGACGAGGCCGAGGCCACCAAGCGGCGCAACACCGTCCTGACGCGGATGGCCCAGGTCGGCGACATCTCCCAGGCGGAGGCCGACAAGGCGAAGGAGGCGCCGCTCGGGCTGAAGGTCAGCCGGCCCAAGAACGGCTGCATCACGGCCGTGAAGAACGCCAGCTTCTTCTGCGACTACGTGCGCGAGGTCTTCCTCAGCGACAAGGTCTTCGGCAAGACCCGCCAGGACCGGGCCAAGGTCTGGAACCAGGGCGGCCTGACCATCCGTACGACGATGGACCCGCAGGCCCAGGAGTCGGTCCAGCAGTCGCTCAAGGACCACGTCAACAAGTCGGACTCGGTCGCCGCGGCCAGCACGCTGGTCGAGCCCGGCACCGGCAAGATCGTCGCGATGGGCCAGTCGAAGCCGTACGGCTACGGCAAGAACGAGACCGAGTACAACTACTCGGTCGACGCGGCCTACGGCGGCTCCAACTACGGCTTCCCGACGGGTTCGACGTTCAAGCCCTTCCTGGCGGCCGCGGCGCTGGAGCAGAACGTACCGCCGACGAAGGAGTACTCGTCGCCGTACGACATGGACTACCCGAGCCCCATCCAGACCTGCGACAAGCCCTGGATCAACGACAAGAACTACCGCGTGGAGAACGAGAACGAGTCGGAGGTCGGCCCGTACCGCCTGAAGGAGGCGATGGCCAAGTCGGTCAACACCTACTTCGTGCAGATGCTCGCCGAGATCGGCCTGTGCCCGGTCTCCGAGATGGCGGACAAGCTCGACGTCCACCAGGGCAACGGCGACAAGCTGCCGCAGAACCCCTCCGCCCTCGCCCTCGGCTCGGTCGGTATGTCCCCGCTGACCATGGCGAGCGCCTACGCGACCTTCGCCTCGCGCGGCATGTACTGCACGCCGGTCGCCATCGAGTCGATCACGCAGAAGGTCGGCAAGAAGCAGACGTCGCTCGAGGTGCCGAAGTCCACGTGCTCGCGGGCCATGACCGAGAAGACCGCGGACAGCGTGAACACGCTGCTGCAGGGTGTGGTCGACTCCGGTACGGGTAGGGAGGCCGGCCTCAGCGACCGCGCCAACGCGGGCAAGACCGGTACGACCGACGAGCGGAAGAACGCCTGGTTCGTCGGCTACACGCCGAACATGTCGGGCGCCGTCTGGGTCGGCAGCGCCACCCAGAAGGTCGAGATGAAGAACATCACGATCGGCGGCGTCTACCACCCGCTCGTCTTCGGTGGCGCGGTTCCCGGTCCCATCTGGAAGGACGCCATGACCGGCGCCCTGGCCGGCAAGGACTCCCCCTCCTTCAACCTCGTCGACATCCCGGACGGCGAGAAGGAGAAGGACAAGGGCCGCGACGAAGGGGCCGAGGACCCGGGCCGGGACGACGGGAACAACGGCGACGACGGCTTCATCGGCGGCCTGGTCGACGGCGGGACCGGCAACGGCGGCAATGGCAACGGCGGCGGGGACGGGGACGGCGGCTTCCCCGGAAACCTGTTCCGGGGGGCCGGGAACGGCCCGGGCGGACGGGACTGATCCCGGGCCCACCCGAGTCCGACGAAGTGAGGGCGCCCTCCGCGGTTCGCGGAGGGCGGCCGGGCGGCGCATGCGCGCGGGTCCCCGCGGCGACCGGCGGCCGCCGGGGGCTG
>NZ_JBHYJX010000016.1:0-12547 GCF_042740985.1 Streptomyces sp. NPDC058985
GGCGGCCCCGGCGGATCGGGCGTGACCACACTGCCCGCCTTCGGGCAGGACTACGCGAAACTGCGCACGCGCTACGACTCCCCCCGGAACGCCCTCACCTCACATCGCGCGCCGGCTCTCCCGTGCCAGCAGCACCAGCAGATAGGCACCCCCGACGCACACGGTGACCGAGCCGGTCGGCAGGAGCACGCCCGGGATCGTGTGCTGTGCCGCGAGGTCGGCGCCGAGCAGCAGGATCGCGCCGACCAGCGCCGAGCCGACGAGGTCGACGGAGGTGCCGTGACCGGTGAGCCGGCGGGCGATCTGCGGGGCCGCCAGCGCGACGAAGGCGATCGGGCCGGCCACCGCGGTCACCGCCGCCGTCGCGACCACCCCGAGGACGACCAGCAGCACCTTGGTCCGCTCGACCGGCACCCCCAGCATCGCCGCCGTGTCGTCGCCGAGTTCGAGCCGCCGCATCCTGCGCTGTGCCACCGGTGCCGCCACGGCCACCGCCGTCAGCACGACGGCGGCCGTCCCGATGCCCGGCCAGTCGACGTTGCTCAGCGACCCGGCCCCCCACACCGCGACCCGCAGCGCCGTGTCCACGTCGGCCTTCACCAGGAACCAGGTGTTGACCGAGGAGAGCAGTGCGCCCACCGCGATGCCCACGATGATCAGCCGGAATCCCTGCACGCCCCGCTTGAACGCCAGCAGGTACACGCCGAACGCGGTGACCAGCCCCCCGGCGAGCGCTCCCGCCGCGAGCGCCGAATAGCTGGTCGCCCCCGCCAGCAGCATCACGACGACGCCGGTGTACGAGCCGGTGGTGAGGCCGATCACGTCGGGGCTGCCGAGCGGGTTGCGGGTGAGGGACTGGAAGACGGCGCCGCCCACCGCGAGGGCGGCGCCGAACAGGACGGCGGCGACGATGCGCGGCGCACGCCACTCCAGCACCACCTTGCGCACACTTCCGCGCGCCGACCCGGTGAGTACGTCGGTCAGGTCGCCCAGGCTCAGCGGGTAGCTGCCCAGGGTGAAGGCCCACAGGGACAGCGCGACCAGCACCAGCCACAGCACCGTGCAGACGACGACCGCGCGGCGGGTCAGACGCAGGCTCAGGGGTCCCGCCCTGAGGACGAACACCCCGCTCACAGCGCCCTCGCCCGTCGTCCGCGCACCAGCCAGACCAGTACCGGCGCACCGATGATCGGCATCATCACGCCGACCGGCAGCTCGGCGGGGGTCACGACCAGCCGGCCCAGTACGTCGGCGATCAGCACGACCGCCGGTGCCAGCACGGCGGAGTAGGCGAGGATCCAGCGCCAGTCGGGTCCGGTGAGCCACCGGACGGCGTGCGGCACCATGAGGCCGACGAACAGCAGCGGACCGGCCGCGGCCGTCGCCGCACCGCACAGCAGCGTCACCGCGACCACCACGCCGAAGCGGGTCGCCCCCACCCGCAGGCCGACGGCCCGCGCGGCGTCGTCGCCGAGGGCGATCGCGTTGAGCGGGCGCGCACAGCAGACGGCGACGACGAGTCCGGCCAGGACGAAGGGGGCGATCGCCGCGGCCGTGCCGGCCGGACGGTCGGTGACGCTGCCCGCCTCCCAGAACCTCATGCGGTCGAAGGTCTCCGTGTCGATCAGCGCGAGGGTCTGCGAGACGCCGGAGAGCACCGCCGTGAACGCGATGCCGATCAGGGTGAGCCGCAGGGGCGCGGGCCCGCCCCGGCCTCCCCGCCCACCGCTGGCGGCGAGGAAGACGAAGGCCGCGCCGGCGACCGCGCCCGCGAACGCGAGCGGAAGGTACTGCTCGATGCGGGTGACACCGAAGGCGGCCACGCCCAACGTGACGGCGAAGCCCGCGCCCGCGTTGACGCCGAGGATGCCGGGGTCGGCCAGGGGGTTGCGGGTGAGCGCCTGGATGAGTGCCCCGGCCACGCCCAGGGACGCGCCGACCAGCAGGCCGACGACGGTGCGGCCGACCCGGGCGTCGGCGACCGTGGCATGGGTCGCGGATCCGTCGGGCGCGGTGAGGGCCTGCCACACCACGTCCAGGGGGAGCATCGCCGAGCCGAGCGCGATGCTGAGCACCACCGCCGCGAGCAGTACGGCGACGGCGGCACCGAGGCCGAGCAGCCGGCGTCCGGTGGGACGCGACGAACGGGTCGGTGGGAGCGCGGCCGTCGTCGCCAGCGCCTGTGCCATCCATCCTCCTTGAGAAGCCCACGCCGGATGTGGCGGGGCCGAGCTGCCGAAATTCCGAACCACCGGCCGGACTTCAGAACTGCCGGACTGCCGAAGCGCCGGACTGCCGAAGCGCCGGACTGCCGAAGTACCGAAGTGCCGGACTGCCGAAGTGCGCCTCACCGTCCGCCGAGCGCACCCGCCGCGTCCGCCGTGAGCACGCCCACCGGTATCCCCGACTCGCGGCTGAGCGCGCGCAGCAGCCCGGCCCGGGTGGCGTAACCGGCCGCCCTGGCCGCCGCCGTCAGTTCGCCGCCGCCGAGGATGTGCTCGACGGCGGCGTTCATCCTGGCCCGGTTCCGCCACCGTGTGAAGGGCAGTCCGGTCTCGTCGAGGCAGACCCGCTGCACCTGACGTGGGCTCATCCGGTGCTGGGCGGCGAGCAGCTCCAGCGTCGCGCAGTGGTCGCGCAGGGCCTCACGGGCGAGCGCCCGCACCGCGGGATGGGTGGGCAGGACGACCGGGAAGTACTGCTGGGAGATGCCCCGCAGTACCCGCCCGAGCGCAAGGCGGAACGGCCGGACCTCGGCCGTGGTGCCCGGTGCGGCGCCCAGCACGGTGGTCATCACCTCGGTGATCGCGGGCACCACGCCGAGCGGCTGGACCCGGAGTCGGGGCAGGTCGTCGGGGGTGAGGGTGGGGCCGAGCGCCAGGCCGCCGGGCTCGATCCGCAGCGCGTGCGGCACCTGGGGCGCGAGCCACACGGACTCCTGCCGGCCGAGCCGCCACTCCTCGCCGTCGGCGAGCAGGAGGGCGGAGCCGGTCACGATGTGGATGAGGTGCGGCTCGGCGTGCTGGTGGGTGTCGTGACCGAGAAAGCGAATGGCGTTCTCCGCGACCACGGTGCCGAGGGATGTCACCGGCAAGCCTGCCTCCCGTACCTGCGACGTGTCGTGTCCGTCGCCGGCGATGTCGTGTTTGGATCGACACCCCGGAACCGGCGAGGTTAGCCTCACCTTACCAACGGGTCGAATGTGCGATCCCGTCCTGTCTGCGTGAGGTCCCATGTTTGCTCCTGCCCGCCTGCTCGCCGTCGCGGCCGTCGCCGCGCTGGCTCTCACCGGCTGCGCGGCCGACGACTCCTCCGGCGACGGCGACAAGGCGTCCGCCGCGAAGCCCCGTACGGTCGCGACCGACTACGGCAAGGTCGAGGTGCCCGCCGAGCCGAAGCGCGTCGTCGTGCTGAACCACGCGCTCGCCGGATACCTCTACGACCTCGACGTGCCGGTGACCGCGACGATCCCCGAGGACGCCGACGGCAAGGGCGAGTTCTCCCCCTACTGGGCCGACGAGGCGAAGAAGGACAAGACGACCTTCCTGCCGTGGAGCGTCGACGGCTTCGATCTGGAGGCGATCCTCAAGCTCGAACCGGACCTGATCGTGGGCGGCGGCATCGGCTTCCCGCTGTTCCAGGCGGAGAAGGTGTACGACGACCTGTCCGACATCGCCCCGACGGTGCTGGTCGGCAAGAAGCTCGGCGACTGGCGCAGCCAGTTCTCCTTCCTCGCCGACGACGTCTTCGGCAAGAAGGACGTCTACACCGAGCACCTCGCCGCCTACGACAAGCGCGTCGCCGAGGTGAAGAAGGCCATCACGCCCCCGCCCGGTCCGGTCTCCTTCCTGGCCATGACCGGTGACGGCACCGCCTACGGGCTGGTGGAGAGCGTCGGCATGCCCCAGGAGTTCAAGAAGGTCGGCATCGAACCGGCGCCCGTCTTCGCCGAGGGCGGCTTCAAGGTGTACGGCGGGGGCGGCGACATGTTCGAGCTGTCGACGGAGAAGGCCGGTCAGACGATCACCCAGCCGTCGGTGTTCGTGATGGGCTTCAACGCCGACACCACCGACGTCGCCACCCTCAAGAAGAACCCGGTCTACGGCGCGCTGCCCGCCTTCAAGTCGGGGCACGCCTACGACCTGCCGTACTGGGTGCTGCGCGGCGACTACGACGAGTCGATGGCGCTGCTGGACATCATCGAGGAGCAGTTCGCCTGATGGCAGCCCAACGCGCCTTCACGACACACCCGCTCGTCCTGCGCCGGGTCACGGTGCGCCGCGTCACGGAGGTGACCCCCCGGATGCGGCGCGTCGTCCTGGGCGGCGACCAGCTCGCCCCGTTCACCCGGGACGGGGTCGACCACCCCGGTTTCGCCGCGCCCGGCTTCGACGACCACGTCAAGGTGATCCTCGCCTCGGACGGCGACGTCCGGGCCGCGCTGCCCGCCCAGTTGCCGCACGGCATCGAGTGGACGCCGGCGGAGAACCGGCTGACCCGCGACTACACGCCCCGCCGGGTGGACGCGGCGGCCGGCGAGCTGGACCTCGACTTCGTCGTGCACGGCGACGGGCCGGCGGCGACCTGGGCGGCGTCGGCCCGGGAGGGCGACGAGCTGTGGTTCGTCGGCCCCAAGTCGTCGCTGCGGCTTCCGGAACGGCTGGACTGGATCCTGCTCGTCGGCGACGAGACCGCGCTGCCCGCGATCGGCCGTTTCCTGGACGAGCGTCCGGTCGCCGCCCCCGCCCACGTCCTGGTCACCGTGCCCGACGACGACGCCCGCCAGGAACTGGCGTTGCGCGACGGCGACACCGTGACCTGGGTCGTCGCGGAGCCCGGCGACGCGGCCGCGCTGGAGGCCGCGGTGCGCAAGCTGCCGGCCCCCGAGGGGGACGGGTACGCGTGGGCGGCGGCGGAGAGCCGGGCGCTGCTGCCGGTACGCCGGTATCTGCGGCGCGAGCTGGGGCTCCCGAAGGAGCGGCTGAACATCACGGGCTACTGGCACCGCGAGGAGACGGCCCCGGAGCAGGCGGAGGGCGCGCCCGCCCCGGAGCACGGACACGTTCCGTCGCCGGTGCCGTGGCTGGTGGCGCGGGCGGCGCTCCAGCTCGGCGTGGTCGACGCGGTCGCCGACGCGCCGGGCATCCCGCTCG
Organism: Streptomyces sp. NPDC058985; assembly: GCF_042740985.1. Classification (NCBI taxonomy): domain Bacteria; kingdom Bacillati; phylum Actinomycetota; class Actinomycetes; order Kitasatosporales; family Streptomycetaceae; genus Streptomyces; species Streptomyces sp. NPDC058985. The sequence continues at coordinate 5,154 of NZ_JBHYJX010000016.1, forward strand.
GGGCGCTCGCCGCGCGCGTGGGTGTGCCGGCTGCGGGGATCGGCGTACTGCTGCCCCTGCTCACCGCGCACGGCGTGGTCGCCGGGGACGAGGGCGGACTGCGGCTCGGCGCGGCGGGCGAGGATCTGCTCGACGACCACGAGCGGGAGGAGTACGTCGGCCAGGAGGCGGAGCTGCTGCTCGCGCTCACGGAACTGGCGCCCGCGCTGCGGGACGGCGTCTCCCCCTGGCAGCGGGCGTCGGGCGCCACCCTGCACGACACGGTGGTCCGGGACGCGGAGCGCTACGGCGAGCTGGTCGAGGAGTGCGAGCAGTTGGCGTTCCTGCTGTCCGGCCTGACCGCGGACCCGCTCTGGACCGGCGTCGGGACCTGTCTGCTCACCGGTCCCGGTACCGCGTCCGTCGTCGCCGCCCTCGACGACGCCGGGCTCCGGCCGGGGCTGCGCGTCGCGGAGGACGACGTTCCCGCGGCGGTCCTGCGCGGCCGCGTCACGGCACCGGAACGGATCGACTGGACGGGCGGCCCGGCCGACGTCGCCGTGGCCGCGAAGGCCCTCGCCCACCGGACCGACGACGAGGCCGTGGCGCTGCTGGAGCGGCTGGCCGGCTGGGTCCCGACGGCTGTCCTGGTCGAGGCCTCCCGCCCCGACGGCCTGAGCCCGCGCGCGGCCGAGGTGGCCCTGCACGCCTACGCAGCGACCGGTGCCCCGCTGCGCGACTCCACGGCGATCGCCGCCCTCGCCGCCCGCACGGGCTGGCACGTCACCCGCGTCGTCCCCCTCGGCTGGGGCGCCGAGGCCACGGTCCTGGAACGCGGGGAGCCCGCTTCGGGCTGACCGGGGGCCGGGCGGCCGCCCCGCCCGGCCGCCGTCCGACCCGGACGGGCCACCTTCCACCGGCCCGCCCTGCTCACCCGCCGGATGCGACCGGCAGCCGGTGGCGCGGCGCACTCGGCCGCACCACCGCCCACCGACCGCCCACCGGGCCGCGACGGGCGGTGGCCGGGCGGACGCCGGCGGCCACGCCGGGGCCGGGGCCTCCCTGACGCCCTTCGGCGTCGTCGCGGCAGCCGCTCAGGACGACGTCCGCTCCACCAACTCCGTCGCCAGCACCACCTGGTGCCGCTCCAGCCCCCGCGAAGCCGCCGGGCGGCGGTCCGCGATCTCGGTCAGGAGCAGGTCGATCATCGCGCGGCCCATCTCCTCGATGGGCTGGCGGACGCTGGTCAGGGGCGGCTCCATGTGGCGGGCTATCGCCGAGTCGTCGTAGCCGACCAGTGCCACGTCGTCCGGGATGCGCCGCCCCGCCTCGCGCAGCGCCTGGCGGGCACCCGCGGCGGTGACGTCCGAGGCGGCGAAGACCGCGTCCACGTCGGGACTGCGGCGCAGCAGCTCCTCCATCGCGCGGCGCCCGCCTTCCTCGGTGAAGTCACCGGCCTCGATCAGCCCCTCGTCCACCGCGTGGCCCGCGTCGCGCAGGGCGTCGCGGTAGCCGTCGACGCGGCGCTGGGCGCCGTAGACGTCGAGGCGGCCGGTGATGTGGGCGATGCGGCGGCAGCCGCGGGTCAGCAGGTGCTCGACGGCCGAGCGGGCGCCGCCGTAGTTGTCCGAGTCCACCGAGGCCAGCGACTCCGTGGCCGAGCGCGGGCCGCTGATCACGGCCGGGATCTCCAGCTGGGTCAGCAGGTCGGGCAGCGGGTCGTCGGCGTGCACCGAGACCAGCAGGACACCGTCCACACGGTGTGCGGCCAGGTACTGGGCGAGCCGCTCGCGCTCCCGGTCACTGCCCGCGAAGATCAGGAGCAGCTGCATCTCGGTGTCGGAGAGTTCGGCGCCGACACCCTTCAGCATGTCGGAGAAGTACGGTTCCGCGAAGAACCGGGTCTCCGGTTCGGGCACGACCAGCGCGATCGCGTCGGTGCGGTTGGCCGCCAGCGCGCGGGCCGCCGTGTTCGGGACGTAGCCGAGTTCCGCGACCGCCGCCTCGACGGCCGCCCGGGTGGCGTCGCTGACCCGGGGCGAACCGTTGATCACCCGGGACACCGTGCCGCGGCCGACGCCCGCCCGTGCCGCCACCTCTTCGAGGGTGGGCCGGCCACCGCTCCGACCACGTACTCCGTGGCTTGCCATCGGCTCCGCCTCCCGTCGACACCCCCGCACTCTGCGGCTGGCCTGGAATTTAACAGGCCGGTCGGGTGTAATGACCGGCTCCGGGTCCGCTTCCGCCGTGGCGGAGGTGTCTCCGTAACGCTCGTCGCCTCCAGTTAACAGGCCGATAACTGAAGGCATTTCGTCGCGTCCGTTCCCTTGACACCCCCGCCCGGACCGACGACTCTTCAACACATCACTTGTGGGAGCGCTCCCACACTACCTGGCACATACACATCCCGCACGTTCCCCGCCCGAGCCGCAGCAACGAACGAACGACATGAAGCAGCGGGTCCAACCATGGAGTTGGCCGGGGGGTCGGCACGTCAGGGCAACAGGAGGACGCAATGCGAGCAGCACGTATACGACCCGCCCGCAAGGTGGTGGTCATGGCGGCCATCGCGTCGCTGGGCGCCGGGCTGCTGGCCGGCTGTGCCGATGACGGGAAGGACGAGGACGGCTCGTCGTCGGGCGACAGCAGCGGCAAGACCACGATCACCCTCGGTCTGTTCGGCACGATGGGCTTCAAGGAGGCCGGCCTCTACGAGGAGTACGAGAAGCTCAACCCGGACATCAACATCGAGGAGACGGTCACCGAGCGGAACGAGAACTACTACCCCGCTCTGGTCAACCACCTCACCACCGGGAGCGGCCTGCAGGACGTCCAGGCCATCGAGGTCGGCAACATCGCGGAGGTCGTCGAGACCCAGGCGGACAAGTTCGCCGACATGTCCAAGGTCGAGGGCGTCCAGGCCGGCAGCTGGGTGGACTGGAAGTGGAAGCAGGGAGTCACCAAGGACGGCCAGGCGGTCGGGCTCGGCACCGACATCGGCCCGATGGCCATCTGCTACCGCAAGGACCTCTTCGAGAAGGCGGGCCTGCCGACCGACCGCGACGAGGTCGGCGCGCTGTGGGCGGGTGACTGGAAGAAGTTCATCGAGGCCGGCGAGAAGTACAAGAAGGGTGCCGGCAAGGACACCTACTTCATGGACTCGCCCGGCGGTCTGATCAACGCCATCCTCGGTGGCGAGGAGGAGAAGTTCTACAACGCCGCCGGCGAGGTGATCTACAAGACCAACCCCGCCGTCAAGGAGGCCTTCGACCTGACCGCGGAGGCCGCCGAGAAGGACCTGGTCCAGGCGCAGACCCAGTTCCAGCCGGCCTGGGAGCAGACCATCGCCAACAACCTGTTCGCCACCGTGGCCTGCCCGCCCTGGATGCTCGGCACCATCAAGGGCAAGTCCCAGCCCGAGGCGTCCGGCCAGTGGGACGTGGCCGCGGCGCCGACGTCCGGCAACTGGGGCGGTTCCTTCCTGGGTGTGCCCAAGAGCGGCAAGAACGTCGAGGAGGCGCAGAAGCTCGTCGCCTGGCTGACCGCGCCGAAGCAGCAGGCCAAGCTCTTCGCCGTGCAGGGCAGCTTCCCGAGCGCCACGGCCGCCTACGAGCTGCCGGAGGTCAAGGACGCGAAGAACGAGATGACCGGCGAAGCGCCGATCGGTGAGCTGTTCGCCAAGGCCGCCGAGTCCATCCCGGCGCAGGTGATCGGCCCGAAGGACCAGATCATCCAGCAGGGCCTGACCGACAACGGCGTCATCCTCGTCACCCAGGGCAAGTCGCCCAAGGAGGCGTGGGAGAACGCCACCAAGACCATCGACAACAACCTGGAGAAGTGACCGGAATGACCACCCGGCACGACACCGCCGCGCCCCCCTCGAAGGGGGGCGCGGCCCCGGGCCGACCGCCCGGTGACGCGGTCACCTCCGAGGAGGCGAGGAAGCGGGCCCGGCTCTCCCGCCGCTGGCAGCGGGACCTGCGCTGGAGCCCGTACGCCTTCGTCTCCCCGTTCTTCCTGCTGTTCGCCGCCTTCGGCCTGTTCCCGCTGCTCTACACCGGCTGGGCCTCGCTGCACACGGTGGAGCTGACGGCGCCCACCGACATGACGTGGGTGGGCCTGGACAACTTCACCAGGATCTTCGACGACGACTTCTTCTGGAACGCGGCGCAGAACACGCTGACCATCGGCATCATCTCCACGGTGCCGCAGCTGCTGATGGCGATGGGCCTCGCGCACATCCTCAACTACAAGCTCCGCGGCTCCACCTTCTACCGCGTGGTGATGCTCGCGCCGTACGCGACGTCGATCGCCGCCGCCTCGCTGGTCTTCGTGCTGCTCTTCGGCCGCGACTACGGCATGATCAACTGGGTGCTCGACCTGGTCGGCTTCGACAAGATCGACTGGCAGAGCGACAAGTGGCCGTCCCAGATCGCCGTCTCGTCGATCGTCATCTGGCGCTGGACCGGCTACAACGCGCTGATCTACCTGGCGGCGATGCAGGCGATCCCGCAGGACCTGTACGAGTCGGCGGCGCTGGACGGTGCCAGCCGGTGGCGGCAGTTCATCCACGTCACGCTGCCCCAGCTGCGTCCGACGATCCTCTTCACCGTCGTCGTGTCGACCATCGGCGCCTCCCAGCTGTTCGGCGAGCCACTGCTGTTCGACGCCAACAAGGGCGCGTCGGGCGGCTCCCAGCACCAGTTCCAGACACTCGGCCTGTACCTGTACGAGCAGGGCTGGATCAACCAGCACCTGGGCCGCGCCTCGGCGATCGCCTGGACGATGTTCCTGATCCTCATCGTGATCGGGATCGTCAACTACGTCATCTCGCGCCGGCTGCGCGCCAGTAGTTAAGGAGAACCGGCCGTGACGACGACCCTGACCAAACCCCCGGCCGATCCGGTGCCCGAACCGTCCCGGCGGGGCCGGCTCCGGTCCAAGTCGGCCCGGGCCGGCGGACAGATGCACGCCGGCCCCGTCGCGTACATCATCCTCGCCCTGTTCACCCTCGGTTCGCTGTTCCCCCTGGTGTGGACGGCGATCGCCGCCTCACGCGACAACCAGCGGCTGGCCCAGACGCCGCCGCCGTTCTGGTTCGGCGGCAACCTCTTCGACAAGCTCGAGATCGCCTGGACCGACGCCAACATGGGCGAGGCGATCCTCAACACCACGATCGTGGCGGGAATCTCGGCGGTCACCGTCGTCTTCCTGTCGACGATCGCCGGCTTCGCCTTCGCCAAGCTGAAGTTCCGGGGCCGCAACGCGCTGATGCTGATCGTGGTCGGCACCATGATGATCCCGCCGCAGCTGAGCATCATCCCGCTGTACATGATGGTGGCCAAGCTGGACTGGACCGACCAGCTCCAGGCGGTGATCTTCCCGTCCCTGGTCAGCGCGTTCGGCGTGTTCTTCATGCGGCAGTACCTGCTGCAGGCGCTGCCGGACGAGATCATCGAGGCCGCCCGCGTCGACGGCGCGAGCAGCTGGCGCGTCATCTGGCACGTGGTGTTCCCGGCCGCCCGGCCCGCGATGGCCGTCCTCGGCATGCTGATGTTCGTCCAGGTGTGGAACGACTTCCTGTGGCCGTTCCTGGTGCTGACGCAGAACGGCAACCCGACCGTGCAGGTCGCCGTGGCCGGCCTCGGCCGCGGCTTCACCCCGGACCAGGCCCTGATCATGGGTGGCGCGCTGCTCGGCACGCTGCCGCTGCTGCTGGTCTTCGCGATCTTCGGCAAGCAGATCGTGGGCGGCATCATGCAGGGAGCCGTCAAGGGCTGACAGGCTGCCGAGAAGGGCAGACACCAAGGGCCGACACCTCACCCGTGGGCCGGGTCGCCGCCGCCCCGGCCCGCATTCCCCCCTCGTCCTTACTACGCGCCGGTCGTCACACGACCCGCTATGGGAGCGCTTCCATGCTTGAGTCCGCAACGCCGGTGACCCCGGTGACCTTCCCCCCAGCCTTCCTCTGGGGCGCCGCCACCTCGGCCTACCAGATCGAGGGCGCGGTGCGCGAGGACGGCCGTACGCCCTCGATCTGGGACACCTTCAGCCACACCCCCGGGAAGACGGCCGGCGGGGACACCGGTGACATCGCTGTCGACCACTACCACCGCTACCGCGACGACGTGGCGCTGATGAAGGACCTGGGGCTGGGCGCGTACCGCTTCTCCATCTCCTGGCCCCGGGTGCAGCCGACCGGCCGCGGCCCCGCCGTCCAGCGCGGCCTGGACTTCTACCGCCGCCTGGTGGACGAGCTGCTGGCCGCCGGGATCAAACCGGCCGTCACCCTCTACCACTGGGACCTGCCGCAGGAGCTGGAGGACGCGGGCGGCTGGCCGGAGCGGGACACCGCGTACCGGTTCGCGGAGTACGCGCAGATCGTGGGCGAGGCGCTCGGCGACCGCGTGGAGCAGTGGATCACGCTCAACGAGCCCTGGTGCGCGGCCTTCCTGGGCTACGCCTCCGGAGTGCACGCGCCCGGCCGCACCGACCCCGCGGCCGCGCTGCGCGCCGCGCACCACCTGAACCTGGCGCACGGTCTGAGCACAGTGGCCCTGCGGTCGGTGATGCCGGCCCGCAACTCGGTGGCGATCAGCCTCAACACCTCGGTCGTCCGCCCGCTGTCGCAGAGGCCGGAGGACCTGGCGGCGGCCCGCAGGATCGACGACCTGTCCGGCGGGATCTTCCACGGCCCGATCCTGCACGGCGCCTACCCGCAGTCCCTGCTGGAGGCGACGGCGCCGGTGACGGACTGGTCGTTCGTCCAGGACGGCGACCTGGGGCAGATCCGCCAGCCGATCGACGCGATCTGCCTCAACTACTACACGCCCACCGTGGTGTCGGCGGCCGACGCCGACTCCCGGGCGCCGCGCGCCGACGGCCACGGCGCGAGCGACCACTCGCCGTGGCCGGCCGCCGACGACGTGGCCTTCCACCAGCCGCCGGGCGAGCGCACGGAGATGGGCTGGAGCGTCGACCCGACCGGCCTGCACGAGCTGATCATGCGCTACCACCGCGAGGCTCCCGGCCTGCCGCTGTACATCAGCGAGAACGGTGCCGCCTACGACGACAAGCCCGGCGCCGACGGCACGGTGCACGACCCGGAGCGCGTCGCCTACCTGAACGGCCACCTCACGGCGGTGCGCCGGGCCATCACCGACGGCGCCGATGTCCGCGGCTACTACCTGTGGTCCCTGCTGGACAACTTCGAGTGGGCCTACGGCTACGAGAAGCGGTTCGGCGCGGTCTACGTCGACTACGTCTCCCAGCGGCGCACCCCCAAGTCGAGCGCCCTCTGGTACGGCCGGGCGGCCCGCACGGGCTCGCTCCCGCCGGTGGACTCCGCCGAGTAGGGGCCTTCCCGGGGGACGGCACGGCCGATGCGGGGCGCGGCACCCAGGTGGGTGCCGCGC
>NZ_JBHYJX010000016.1:12557-104820 GCF_042740985.1 Streptomyces sp. NPDC058985
GCGCCCCCCCCCGGCGGACCCCGCCCTGGCGGGGCCGCCCCGGGGGTAGGCCCCGCCCCTGCGGGCCGGCCCCCCCCGGGGGGGGCCCCCCCCCCGCTCGTGGGGCCGGTGTGGGGGGAAGCCCGGCCCTACTCGAAGGCGGCGAATGCCTTCGCGAAGGCGTTCGCCTCCTGGTCGATCGAGCTGCACGTCGCGTCGGCCGCGGGCTTCGGGCCGCCGGGGCACGCCTTGTCGCGGGTCGCGGACCACATGGACAGTCCGCCCAGGCCCTTGGACTCGGCGAACTTCACGAGCTGGCCGGCGTCCTCGACGGTGAAGACCTCGGAGACGACGTCGTTGACGCCGATCATCGGGGTGACGGCGACCGTCTTCCAGGCTTCGTCGTCGGAGCGGCCGAGGACGCCCTTGACCTGCGCCTGGGTGGCGGTGGCGGCCTGCTCGGCGTAGGTGCCCATGTCGCCGCTGTACGCGGGTCCGTAGTCCATCGCCATGATGTTGACGGTGCCGATGTCCACGCCGTTCTCCTTCGCGTCGGCGAGGAGGTCGACGCCCGCCTGGGTCAGGCCCTCGGGCATGACGGGGAGGGTGAAGGAGACGTCCAGGCCGGGGTGTTCCTTCTGGAGGGCGGCGATGGCCTGGGCGCGGCGGGTGTTGGCGGCGGTGTCGGGCAGCGCGCCGCCCTCGACGTCGAAGTCGACCTTGGTGAGGCCGTAGGCGTCGACGACCTTGCCGTAGGCCGCCGTCAGCGCGTCCACGGACGTGCAGGTGGTGCCGAGTTCGGAGCCGGAGGCGCCGCCGAAGGAGACGCGGACGTCGCCGCCCTCGGCGCGCAGGGCACCCACCTGCTTGGCCACGGCGTCGCTCGCGAGGTCGGTGACGCCGCCCCACTTGGGGGTGCAGCCGCCGCCGTCGGTGACGAAGGCGAGGGTGTAGTCCTTCACGCCGGTGGCCTCGGCGTTGGCGAGGAGATCGTAGGCCGGGTAGAGGGAGGTGTCGACGTACGGCGCGAAGCCGGCGCCGGCGGCGGTGCCGCCCGGTGTCGAGGTGGGCGCCGGGGTGGTGGCGGTGCCGGTCGGGTCCGGCTCGGCGGAGTCGGTGGCCGTGGGGGCCGGGGTGGAGGTCGGGGCCGGGGGCTCGGTGGGGCGGCCGCTGGGCTCGGGGGCGGCGCCGTCGTCCGCCGAGCACTCGGCGTCGTCGACGAGGCAACCGGTCGGCTCGTCGGTGCCGTTGACGACGAAGCCGACGGTCACGGACTCGCCGGCCTTCAGGCCGTCCGTGTCCCACTTCGGCGGGGTCACGGTGATGTGCTGCCCGCTCACCTCCGACTCCGCGTTCCACAGCGAGCTGAGCTTCGTCCCGTCGGGCAGGTCGAACTCCAGGGTCCAGTCCGGCTTCGCCTCGCCGCTGCCGTTGGTGACGACGTACTGGGCGCTGTAGCCGTTCGACCACTCGCTGGTCTTCGTGTAGACGGCGCCCACCGGGGCCGCCTGGGCGGTACTGGTGAACAGCAGCGCGCCACCGCCGGCCACGGCCGCCGCGACGACGGCGCCGATCGCCTTGTTCCTGCCACTGACCCTGCGTCGGTGCGTGCGCGTCATGTGCCTGCCTTCGCTGTTCACGGTGCCCCGGCGGGGAACGTCCGGGGAGGGGGGTGCGGCAGCACGCTAGCGAGCCGGATTCGGGCAAAGAGCCTGATCCGGGCGGGGTTCGGCGATCTTAGGGTGCGCTTAAGGAAGAGATCGGGGCCGATTAATGGTGGCCGTCTTCCGGGGCTGTCTGCGGCGCCGCACCGCTCCCCGGTGGCCGCGCCGCTCGGGCGCCGTCCGCCCGTCGAGCTGCACCCAGATGCGCACCTCGGTGCCGCCCAGGACGGAGGAGCCGATGCGGACGTCGCCGCCCGTGGACTCGGCCATGCGGCGCACGATGTCCAGGCCGAGCCCGGTCGACCCGTCGCTGCCCGAACCCCGGCCGCGGGCCATCGCCGCCTCGGGGTCGGGTATGCCCGCGCCCGCGTCCGACACGAGCACGATCACCGCGTCCTCGCCGTTGTGCAGGTCGACCGCGAAGGCGGTGCCCTCGGCGGTGTGCCGGAAGACGTTGCCGAGCAGGGCGTCGAGGGAGGCGGCCAGGTCGGCGCGGGCCACGGGGATGCGGACCGGCCGGTCGGCGCCGGCCACCCGCCACTTGCGGCCCTCGTCCTCGGCGAGCGCGGACCAGAACCCCATCCGCTCGCGCACCACCTCGGCCGCGTCGCACCCGGCGCCCGGAACGGCGGCGGCCGTCTGGGGCTTGGCGTCCCGGGCGGTGCGGATGATGGTGTCGACCTCGCGCTCCAGCTGCTCGACGGCGGACCGGGTCTGCTCGGCGGCCGGCCCGTCGCCGAGCGAGGCCGCGTTGAGCCGCAGCACGGTCAGCGGCGTACGGAGCCGGTGGGACAGGTCGGCGGCCAGCTCGCGTTCGTTGGCGAGGAGCTGGACCACCTGGTCGGCCATGGAGTTGAACGCGACGGCCGCGAGCCGCAGTTCGTTCGGCCCTTCCACGGGCACCCGCGAGCCCAGCCGGCCCTCGCCCAGTTGGTGGGCGCCCTCGACCAGGCGCTGCGCGGGACGCACCATCCGCACGCCGAGCCGGTCGGCGACCGCGACGGAGCCGACGATGAGGGCGGCGCCGACCGCGGCGAGCACCGCCCAGGCCGTCGCGACCCCGTTGGTGACCTCGGACTCGGGGACGTACACCTCGACCACGGCGATCTCGCCGGAGCTGAGCGCGACCGGCTGGAGCAGCGTGGAACCGCCGTCCACCTCGGTGGTGGAGGCACGGCCCATCTCGCGCACGGCGGCGATGTCCTCGTCGGTGGCGCGCTGCCGGCCGATGTCGGCGGCCCGCTGCCCCGCGCCGTCGGTGCGGTCGGTTCCGTCGGTTCCGTCGGCCGGCTCGCCGGACGCCGGTATGTGCACGGCCATCGCGGCGTCCGAGCCGGCGGAGGCGACGACGCGCTCCAACTGGTCGCGGTCGGTGGTGATGGACAGCGCGGGGGCGACGGCGGCCGCCTCCCGTTCGGCGTTGGAGAAGGCGCGGTCCCGGGCCATCTCCCGGATGACGAGTCCCAGGGGGACGGCGAAGGCGACCACGACCATCGCGGTGACCGCCAGCGACACCTTGACCAGGGCCCACCTCATCGCGGCGGCTCCGCTCCGGGCAGCCCCGGGCCCTGTGCCGGGTCCTGCCCCGGGTCCTGTTCCAGGGGAGGCTCCAGCTTCACGCCGACACCGCGCAGGGTGTGCAGGTAGCGCGGCCGCGCCGCGGTCTCGCCCAGCTTGCGCCGCAGCCAGGACAGATGGACGTCGATGGTCTGGTCGTCGCCGTAGGACTGCTGCCAGACCTCGGCGAGCAGCTCCTTGCGGGGGACGACGACCCCTGGCCGGCCGGCCAGGAAGGCGAGCAGGTCGAACTCGCGGCGGGTCAGGTCGAGGGGCACACCGTCCAGGCCGGCCTGGCGGCGCAGGGGGTCGACGGTGAGGCCGCCGACCCGGATGACGGGCGAGGGCGCCGCCTCCGCCGGTCCGGTCCGGACCCGGCGCAGGACGGCGGCCATGCGGGCCGACAGGTGCTCCACGGAGAACGGCTTGGTGAGGTAGTCGTCCGCGCCCGCGTTCAACAGCCGTACGACCTCCGCCTCGTCGTCCCGGGCGGTGGCGACGATCACGGGTACGTCGGTGATGCCGCGCAGCATCTTGAGCGCCTCGGAGCCGTCCAGGTCGGGGAGTCCGAGGTCGAGGATCACCACGTCGAAACGGAAATGGGCGACCTCGCGCAGCGCCTCCAGCGCCGTACCGACGCTGCGCACGGTGTGCGAGGCGTCGGTCAGCTGCCGGATGAGCGCCGAGCGTACGAACTGGTCGTCCTCGACCACGAGCACACTTGCCATGGGCGGCACCGTACGCCATGCGGACCAAGCCGGTGCGGGCCTGTGGACAACTCCGGCGCGGGCCTGTGCACCACCCCGCCGGGGGCCGGCGTCACACTCCGTTCGGGCGACACGGGTGGGGCGGGTGAGGCAGTATGGCCGCGATGCGCAGAGGACTCGTCCACGTACTTGCCTGGCTGCTCGCCACCGGCGCGGCGGTCACGCTGTCGTGGTGGGGCGTCCACACGGTGATGACGGGCACGGCCTACGACGCGCCCCGCGCCCTGCCCATCACCGCGGCCGACGCGTCGGTACGGGACGCGCGGGACGCCTCCGGCGAAGAGAGTTCGCGGGCGTCGTCCACCAGCCGTCCGTCGCCGTCGGGCAGTCCTTCGCCGTCGCCGGGCGAGAGCCGCCCCGAGCCGGACCCCACGCCGTCGCGGACCACCCCGTCCACCACGCCCCAGCGCCCGGCGAGCCCCTCCCCCACCACCTCCGGCGAGGTCAGGAGCTACGACACCGACGGCGGCCGCGCGGTCTTCGACCTCGGCACGTCGTCCGCGTCCCTGGTGTCGGCGACGCCGGGTGCGGGCTGGTCGATGCAGGTGTGGAAGACGGAGTCGTGGATCCGGGTGGAGTTCACCTCGGGGGCGGACCGGGTGTCGGTGTTCTGCACCTGGCACGACGGGCCGCCGCGCGTGGAGATCGGCAGCTACTGAGCCGACGCGCACCGCCCGGCCCCGGCTCCCGCCCGTGCCCTACCCCTACCCCGTCAGCGTCAGCGGAAGACGGAGGGCGGCGGCGCGGGCGAGTCCACCGCCGCCGCGTCCGTCACCGGTGCCGCGCCGCCCGTGAAGTCGGCCAGCGCGCGGCCGTGTTCCACCCGGGCGGGCTGCGGGTCGGAGGCGGCGCGGCGGGTGAGTTCGGCGACCGGCAACGGGTGATCGGAGGCGACGAGGACGGCGTTGCCGAAGCGCTTGCCGCGCAGCACCGCGGGGTCGGCGACGAGGGCGAGTTCCGCGAACCGGGCCGCGGCGGTGGCGATCTGGCCGCGCAGGTGGGCCAGGGGCGGGCCGTCGGCGAGGTTGGCGGCGTAGACCCCGCCGGGCGCGAGCGCGCGCCGGACCTCGTCCAGGAACTCGGCGGACGTCAGGTGGGCCGGGGTGCGGGCGCCGCTGAAGACGTCCGCGACGATCAGGTCCGCCCAGCCGTCGGGCACCTTGGCCAGTCCGGCGCGGGCGTCGGTGGAGCGCACCCGTATCCGCGCGCCGGGGTCCAGGGGCAGCTCCCGGCGGACCAGTTGGACGAGGGCGGCGTCCCGCTCGACGACCTGCTGGGTGGAGCGGGGGCGGGTGGCGGCGAGATAGCGGGCGAGGGTGAGGGCGCCGCCGCCGAGGTGCACGGCCTGGACGGGCCTGCCCGGCGGGGCGGCGAGGTCGATGACGTGCCCGAGACGGCGCTGGTACTCGAAGGACAGGTGGGCCGGGTCGTCGAGGTCGACGTGCGACTGCGGGGCGCCGTCGATCAGCAGGCTCCACGCCCGGGGCCGGTCCCGGTCGGGGATCAGCTCGGCGCGTCCGCCGTCGACGTCCTCGACGACCGTCTCGGCGGCAGCGCGCCCGCGGCGGGCGTTCCTGGACTTTCCCATCGGGCCATTATCGGCGCACCGCGCGATGGCGCCGCGCGCGGCCGGGACGGCTCAGCGGCAGCTGTCGGCCGCTCTGATCAGCCGGGCCGCCTCGCCCAGCGCCTCGCGCAGCACCGCGGGGTCGGTCGCGAGGTCCGCCTCGCCGGGCGGCAGCAGCCAGTCGGAGCCCTCCACCGGCGGCTCGGGCGGCAGGTCGAGGCTCAGCCCGCGGCCGTCCGTCTCTGTACAGGTGCTGCCCGGCACGTCCCAGGCGGCGGCGGTGCCCGGCGGCACCAGGAAGCCCAGGGTGTCGCAGCCGTCGTCGTGGATCACGGGACCCACCGCCTCGCCGGCTCCCCGCCTGAGGATGTCGACCGCCTCCAGACCCTGCCGGGCCGGCACGGTGACGACATCGCAGGCGTCGCAGGGCGGATCGCTGATCCGGCTGGTATCCATCCCGGCCTCCACCACGGAAGTCCTCCTCGGACGAGCGGGTCGGGAGTCGAGGGCCTCCCGGTCACCCTGTCCAACGCGGCGGGCCGTCAACGGCTACGGCACAAGTCCGCCGCAAAGGATGGCACTTCATGGCAGATCACGGATGAGATATCCGGTTTGTAGGCAAACAGTGCGTGGCGACTCCGTCACAGCCGGTACGTTCTTGCTCGCCGGAAACAGGGATGCCGTGTGAGGGCATGCGGATGATTTCCGCGACTCGTCCCTTTCATTCCTTTTCCGGCATGGTTCGACGGTTCGCACGAGAGGACCCGGCCATGGCGTCGTCAATGGTGACCTCCGCCCAGCCCGAACGGCCGTCGCGGCCGAACCTCGCCTTCCGGCGGTTGCGCGGCAAGCGCTCGCCGGCCGAGTTCGCGGCGGCGGTCCGCCGGGCCGCGCGCGAGATCGGCGAGCGGGTGAGCTGTGACGCGCGGTACGTCGGCCGGGTCGAGGCGGGCGAGATCCGCTGCCCCAACTACGCGTACGAGCGGGTGTTCCTGCACATGTTCCCCGGTCGCACGCTCACCGACCTGGGGTTCGCGCCCCGCTCGTCGGTACGCGGACGCCGGACGCGCACCGACGAGGACGCGCTCCCGGCGCCCGCCCGCCCGCCCGAACGCGCGACGAGTGAGACGCGGGGGGCGGGTGGACCGTATGAGACGCATGACACGCAGGACCCGTACGAAAAGCACGACAACAACGAGGAGAGCGACGTGCTGCGTCGCGCATTCATGACGAGCGGGGCCACCGTGGCCGCCGCCTCCCTGGGCCCCCTGGGGCTCGCCCTCGACGCCGCTGCGGCCGGACGTCCCCTGCGCCGCGCGGGGTCCGGCGAGGCCGGCGCCCTCGAAGAAGCCGTCCGCCGGATCCGGCTGCTGGACGACCGGCACGGAGCGGACGGCCTCTACCGGCGCGCGGCGGCCCCGCTGCGCACCGCGTACGCGCTGCTGGACGCCGGGGCGTCCCGCCGGGCGACGGCGGACCGGCTCTACACGGGCGCCGGTGAACTGGCGATCTCCGTGGGCTGGCTGGCGCACGACTCCGGGCGCTTCGACGACGCGCGCTCCCACTACGCGGAGGCGCTGGCCACTTCCCGGATGACCGGCGACGCGGGTCTGGAGGCGCACGCCTTCTGCAACATGGCGTTCCTCGCCCGCGACGCCGGGCGGCCGCGCGAGGCGGTGCGGGCGGCCCAGGCCGCGCAGCGCGCCGCCCGGCCGCTGGGCTCGGGCCGGCTGATGTCGCTGCTGGCGCTGCGCGAGGCGGGCGGCTGGGCGGGGCTCGCCGACCGGGTCGGCTGCGAACAGGCGCTGGTCCGCGCGCAGGCCTTCTACGAGCGGGGCCCCTCGGACGCCGACCCCGAGTGGATGAGCTTCTACGGCCGCGCCGAGCTGGAAGGCCTTGAGGCGCAGTGCTGGTCCGCGCTGGGCGACTGGCACCGGGCCGCCCGGCACGCGCGACGCGCCGCCGAGCTGCAGGACCCGCACTTCACGCGGAACCTCGCGCTGTACTCGGCGGAGCTGGCGGACGACCTGGCCCGCGGCGGCCACCCCGACGAGGCGGCGGACGCCGGCCTGCGGGTCCTGGACCTGCTGGGCGAGGTCCAGTCCTCCCGCATCCACACCATGCTGGCCGGGACGGCCCGGGTCCTGCTGCCCCACCGCCGCAACCGGGGCGTCTCGGCGTTCCTGGACCGCCACGCCACGCTGCCACGCCCGGCCTGAGACCCGCTCCCCCGCTCCGGCCGCGGGCCCTCGTGCCTCCCCCAGTGCCCGAACGGCCCGGGAGGTACCCCCAGCGGGTGACGCGCCGCCCCGTCAGCCCACCAGGTGCCCCAGGTCGTTCCAGCTCTCCAGCGCCGGCTCCCCGTAGGCCCATCCCAGGACCGACAGCGACGTCGGGTTCAGCCGTATCCGCGCCGCGAAGTCCAGCGGCAGCCCCAGCCACCGCGCCCCGATCGACCGCAGAATGTGCCCGTGGGCGAAGACCAGCACATCCCGGTCCGCCTCCCGCGCCCACGCCACGACCTCGTCCGCACGCGCGGTGACGTCCGCCACGCTCTCCCCGTCGGGCACCCCGTCCCGCCAGATCAGCCAGCCGGGCCGGACGGCCTGGATCTCGTCCGGGGTCATGCCCTCGTACGCCCCGTAGTCCCACTCCATCAGCGTGTCCCACGCGCGGGCGCGCTCGCCGAAGCCCGCGAGGGCGCAGGTCTCCCGCGCGCGGGCCAGCGGACTGGTCCGCACCTCGACGCCGGGCAGTCCCTCCAGGGGCGCCCGGTGCAGCCGCTCGCCGAGCAGCTTGGCGCCCTGCCGGCCCTCCTCGAGGAGCGGTACGTCGGTCCTGCCGGTGTGTCTGCCGGACAGCGACCACTCGGTCTGTCCGTGCCGGGCCAGCAGGATGCGCGGTGCCATGAAGAGGCCTTTCCGGGAGAAATGTCTGAGGGGACCTCTCCATCATCCCGCACGGCACGCGCGGGCAACCCGGGGGGCGATCCCGGCGTCTTTCCGGTCCGAGGGCGCCCCGCGAGGCGGGCCCGGGGAGGCCGTAGAGTGGCACGTCCGTGTCAATCGGGGCGCGCGAGCGACGAGAGAAGGGGGAGGGCGATCGGATTGCCGCACACCGAGATACCGGGCAGCGAGGCTGCCCCCGCGACTCGGCTGCGCTGGTGGACCGAGCTGCCGCTCATCGTCCTCGTGTACGCCTGCTACTCCGCGGGCCGCCTGCTCGTGCGGGGCGACGTCTCCGACGCCGTCGACCACGGCCTCGCGATCCTGCGCATGGAGAAGGCGCTCCACCTCAACGCGGAGCACCCCCTCAACCGGCTCTTCACCAGCGAGCCCTGGATCGGCATACCCGCCGACTTCTGGTACGCGTCGCTGCACTACCTGGTCACCCCGGCGATCCTGATCTGGCTCTTCCGCTCCCGCGCGGTGCGCTACCGGGCCGCGCGCACCTGGCTGATGACGTCCACGTTCATCGGCCTCATAGGCTTCACGCTGCTGCCGACCTGCCCGCCCCGGCTGCTGGACGCGGGCCACGGCTTCGTCGACACGATGGCGCAGTACAGCTCGTACGGCTGGTGGGGCGGCGAGGCCAGCGCGCCGCGCGGACTGGGCGGGATGACCAACCAGTACGCGGCCATGCCGAGTCTGCACGTGGGCTGGGCCCTGTGGTGCGGCGTGATCCTGTGGCGTTACGGCGGCAGCCGCCTGACGAAGGTGCTCGGCGTCGTCTACCCGCTGGTGACCACCATCGTGGTGATGGGCACCGCGAACCACTACTTCCTCGACGCGGTCGCGGGCGCGGCCGTGATGGGCGCGGGACTGCTGCTGACGCCCGTCGTGCTGCGGATCTCCCACCGGGCGCGGACCCGGCTCACGGCCCGCTTCGCCTCCGGCTCCACACCTGCCGCACCGGTCCCCGACGGCGCGGGTTCCCCGATTGTCAGTGGCGGATGCCAGACTTCCCCGGGTGAGCGATTCCCACGCCAGCGCGAACAGCGGTTCGCAGCAGGAGCCGAGCCGGACCCCGCCCCCGCGGACGCGGGGGACGAGACTCCGGCACCGGCTCGCTGAGCTGCGCGGGCCCGACGTACCCGCCAAGGCGCTGGACGCGCGCGCCCTGGCCGCCCTCGCCGCCAACCCGGGGTGCCGCAGGCGCGCGATCCTCGACGGCGCCGGGGTGGACAAGGCCGCGCTCGCGAGCGCGCTGGGATCGCCGTCGGTCTTCGGGCAGTCGCAGTTCGCCTTCATGCGGGGCAACGCCTTCGAGGCGCGGGTCAAGGCGGACGGCGGCGCCGAACTGCTGCGGCTGGTCCACGAGAAGCTCGACCGGGGCGCCGAGCCGCCCGCCGGGGCGCGGGTGCCCGACCTCTCGGCGAGCGGCCCCGAGGGGCGCGCGGCCCGGACGTCGCTCGCCCTGCGCGAGGCCACCGGCACACCGGGCGCCTGGACGCTGCTCGACCATCCGATGCTCGCCCTGGAGGTCGCGGGTTCCCCCGCCTTCCTGGAGCCGGACGCCGTGGTGGTGCACCCGGACGGCAGCTGGACGGTCGTGGAGATCAAGTCCTTCCCCATGCTGGACGGCGCCGCCGACCCGGCGAAGGTCGGCGCCGCCGCACGGCAGGCCGCCGTGTACGTCCTGGCCCTGGAGCGGGTCGCCGCGCACCTGGACCCCGCCCCGCGCGTGCGCCACCGCGTCCTGCTGGTCTGCCCCAAGGACTTCTCCAACCTGCCCACCGCGTCCGCGGTCGACGTGCGCAAGCAGCGCGCGGTCACCGACCGCCAGCTGGCCCGGCTGACCCGGATCGAGGACATCGCCGACCAGCTCCCCGACGGCGTCTGCTTCTCCCCCGAGCTGCCGGCGGAGGAGCTGACGGCGGCGGTCGAGGCGGTCCCCGCGACCTACGCGCCCGAGTGCCTGTCCGCCTGCGAGCTGGCCTTCCACTGCCGCGCCCGGTCCCGGGAGGACGGCGCCGTGACCTGCCTGGGCCGCCCGGTCCGGGCCGAACTGGGCGGGCTGGCCACGGTCGAGGACGTGCTGGCCGCGGCCCACGGGGAGGCCGGCGACCCGGACGACCCGGCGGTGGCCGCGCTGCGCCGGGCGGCCCGGCTGCGCGCGGAGGCACTGGTGACGGCCGGTGCCGGAGGCGGCGGGGTGGCCGGGTGTCACTGATCACCACGCTCGCCCGGCTGGAGGCCGTGCGCACCGGCGCCGCGCAGCCCGCCGCCACCGTCCGGCACCGGCACCTGTCCGACCGTCCGCTGGTCTTCGTCCCGCTGATCACCGCCGGTGAGGCAGGTGCCCCGCTCGGCGCGCTGGTCGGCACCGACCGGGACGCGCCGCGCCTGCTGGTCGTGCCCCAGCCCCGCGACCGCGACCTGCGCTTCGCGTTCCTGGCCGAGCTGGCGGACATCGTGCTGCCGCACGTCGAGACGTGCGCCGACGCCGTGGAGGCCGCCGAGCGCACCGAGACCGATCCGGAGACGGGCAAGCGGGTCAAGGTCGAGGTGGACCTGTGCGCGGACGCCGCGCAGCTGATCGTGCCGAGCCGCGCGGGCATCGACTTCGTCCGGCTGCTGGGCCGCTCCATGCGCTTCCGTCGTACGGCGGAGCAGGATCCGCAGACCCCGCACCCCGCGCCGCCCAGGGTGCCGCTGCTCGGCCGGTGGCTCACCCACTACGGCGAGCGGGCCCGGGTCCCGGGGTCGTCCCTGCTCCTCGCCATGACCGACCTGCTGGGCCGGCACTGGGCGACCGGCCAGTCCACGCTGGAGGACCAGCATCTCGGCGCGCTGCTGGCGTGGATCGCCCCCGAATGCGAGGGCCTGACCGGCGCGGAGGCCGCGCGCCGGGCCGAGCTGGCGCGCGACGCGGAGGGCCAGTTGCTGTGCCCGCCCGCGGGACCGGCGACCGACCCGGCCTTCGACAACCGCCTGCTCGCCCCCGCCATCGAGCGCTACGACCGCGCGCGCACCGCGTTCGCCGCCGCCGAGGACGGTCTGGAGGCCGACGACCGGCTCGGCGCGCTGACCGCCGCGGAGCGGGAGATCCGCGCCCTGGTCGAGAGCCGTACGCGGCCCACCTGGGAGTCGGTGTGGCGGGGCCTGGACCTGCTGCGGGAGCTGCCGGCCGGCGCGCACGTCGACGACCGCTGGACCCGCGACCGCTGGTCGTTCACCTCGCACCGGGACCGCGTCCTGGCCGGCGAGCCCCCGCAGCCGCGCCGCGACGACGCGGTGACGGCGGCGAACAAGCTGGCCACGCGCGAGCGCGAACAGGCCCGTCTTGAGGCCCAGGAGGCGCTGGACGATCCGCTGGTGATGGCCGGACGGCGGCTGGCCGGGGAGGCGTTCGCGGGCGAGGTCACCGACGTGGTGATGGCGTACAGCGAGAGCAAGCGGCCCAGTCCGCGCCCGCTGGTCACGGTCCGCACGGACGACCGGCCGCACCTGGGCGAGCGGGTGCGGGTCTACCGGTCGCTGGGCGGCAAGCCGCAGGCGGCGGAGTACGCCGGTCCGGCGGGCGATCCCGGCGACGGGACGCTGGTCCTGCGGATCATGGACAAGATGGGCCGCGGCAAGGAGCCGGAGGCGGGGTCGGTGCCGGAGAAGGGCGACCGGGTCTGCTTCACCCTCTTCGAGCACGAGCAGCGGGGTGGCGCGAAGCTTCCCGACCCGGAGGAGACCCCGTGGACGCACGGAGGCCCGCCCGGTGAGGCGGCCGCCGTGCCGGAGGCCGCCGACGCCCAGACGGAAGAGGACCTCCTGTGACCGCCGACACCACCACCAGCCCCGTCACCGCCCCCGCCGCCCCGGCCTTCGACCCGGGCGCCGAGGCCGCGCGCGCCACCGCGGCGATCCTCCACGACACCCTGCACGGCACGGAGCGCGGTGTCGTCGTGGATTCCCCGCCGGGCGCCGGCAAGTCCACGCTGGTCGTCCGGGCGGCGCTGGAGCTGGCCGCGGCCGGCCGCGCCCTGATGGTGGTGGCGCAGACGAACGCCCAGGTGGACGACCTGGTCCTGCGCCTCGCCGAGAAGAGTCCCGAGCTGCCGGTGGGCCGGCTGCACAGCAGCGACACCGACGCGTACGACAAGGCGCTCGACGACCTGCCGACCGTACGCACCTCGGCGAAGGCCGCCGACCTCGCGGGCCTGGCGGTCGTCCTGTCAACGGCCGCGAAGTGGGCGCACGTCAAGGTGGACGAGCCGTGGCGGCACGCGATCGTGGACGAGGCGTACCAGATGCGCTCGGACTCCCTGCTGGCCGTCGCCGGGCTCTTCGAACGGGCGCTGTTCGTGGGCGACCCCGGCCAGCTGGACCCGTTCGCGACGGTGGGCAGCGAGCAGTGGGCGGGCCTGGCGTACGATCCGTCGGCCTCCGCCGTGACGACCCTCCTCGCCCACAACCCCGGCCTCCCCCAGCACCGTCTTCCGGTCTCCTGGCGCCTCCCGGCCTCGGCGGCCCGCCTGGTCTCGGACGCGTTCTACCCGTACACCCCGTTCCGCAGCGGCACCGGCCACGGCGACCGGAGCCTGGCCTTCGCGGTGCCGTCGGACGGCTCGGGCCCCGACCGGGTGATCGACGAGGCCGCGGTCTCCGGCTGGGGCCTGCTGGAGCTGCCCGCCCGGCACACCCCGCGCACCGACCCGGAGGCGGTGCGGGCGGTGGCGTCGGTGGTCCGGCGGCTCCTGGACCGGGAGGGCGCGGCGCTGTCGGAACGCTCCCCCGGTCCCGTCCCGTTGACCGCCGCCCGCATCGCCGTCGGCACCGCGCACCGGGACCAGGCCGCCGCGGTGCGGGCCGCGCTGGCCGACCTCGGGGTGAGCGACGTGACCGTGGACACGGCCAACCGGCTCCAGGGCCGGGAGTACGACGTCACGGTCGTCCTGCATCCCCTCTCCGGCCGCCCCGACGCCACCGCCTTCCACCTGGAGACGGGCCGCCTCTGCGTCCTGGCCTCCCGCCACCGGCACGCCTGCATCGTGGTCTGCCGCGAGGGAGTCGACGGACTCCTGGACGACTACCCGTCCACGGAGCCGGTCCAACTGGGCACGCTGGTGAAGTTTCCTGACGGATGGGAGGCGAACCACGCGGTGCTGGCGCACCTCGCGGAGCACCGGGTGCGATTCCCTTAGGGCTAAGATTTCAGCACCATAATCTACGCCGCGAGGGGAAGACATGGCTCAGGGCAGGGCCGCGAGGCGGCCGGATGCTGTGGCGGGGATCGTCGGGGACTGGGCGCGTGAGCGGCCCGAACTGGACACCTCTCCCCTGGAGGTGCTCGCCCGGCTGCACCGGTCGTATCTCCAGTACCAGTCGCGGATGACCGCGCGGCTGGACGAGCACGGGCTGTCCGTCGCCGGGTTCGACGTGCTCACCGCGTTGCGCCGGGCCGGGTCCCCGTACCGGCTGACCGCCGGGCAGCTCGCGGCCTCCGGGCTGGTCTCGTCGGCCGGGGTCACCCTGCGGCTCGACCGGCTGGAGAAGGACGGCCTGCTGGTGCGTGAACGCGACGCCGAGGACCGGCGCGTGGTGTATTCACGGCTGACCGACGCCGGGCTGCGGAAGGTGGACGAGGTCTTCAGCGAGCACCTGGAGAACGAACGCCGGATGCTCGGCGGACTCTCGCCCGCCGAGCACCGCCAACTCGGCCGTCTGCTGTCGAAGTTGGAGCGTTCGATCGTGGATTCCGACGAGGCTCCCGCTCAGCCCGCCGAGACGGGCTGAGCCTTCGACTGCCGCCCGGCCTGCGCCTGGTAGAGGCGGCGCAGCCGGACCACGCCCAGGTCGTGCTGGTAGAGGTTCTCCCGCTGGTCGGCGTCCGCGGGCATGCTCTCCAGGATGACGCGGTCCTGCTCCAGGACCTCCCAGTGGCGCTCCTCGATGAGGGTCTTGTAGAGGAACCGCCAGGTGTCCCGCTGCCAGTCGCTCACCTTGCGGTACCGCCAGAAGAAGACACCGGTGCGTCCGGCGTCCACCGGGCAGGCCATGCCGACGATGCCGAAGGGGCCCCCGGGGCCGGCCGACGGCGGGTACGGGATGGACAGGTCCACCCAGTCGACGCCGGTGTGGCACAGCTCGACCCAGTCGAAGTTGACGCCCCGCTGGTCGGTCTTCTCGAAGAAGTAGCCGCGTCCGGTCTCCCGGATGCGGAACTTGGCGGTCGTGTCACCGGCGAACATGGTGTGCGACTCGGAGTGCAGAAACGCGCCGTGCATCGGGTCGAGGAGGTTCTCCATGGCGAACCGCCACGGCACGTTCCACTCGGCGTAGCAGAGGAACGCGGAGATCTCCTCGTCGGCGAGTGGTTCGGGCAGGGTGAGTTCGACCGGGTCGGGGTGCTCCTCGTCGCCGAAGTAGGCGAGGATCGCGCCGCCGGCCTCCCGGACCGGCAGTGAGGTGACGAGGGCCTTGCCCTCCAGGTTGCAGCCGGGCAGGCCGGGCACCGAGGTGACCGTGCCGGTGCCGTCGACCTCGACGCCGTGGTACCAGCAGGCGACGCGGTCGCCCAGGTGCTTGCCGAGCGAGAGGGGCGCGCCGCGGTGGGGGCAGCGGTCGGCGAGCATGGAGAGGCCGCCGTCGGACTTGCGGAAGAGCAGCCAGTCCTCGCCGAGGGCGGTCACCCTGCGCATGTCTCCGGGCGAGACGAAGTCCGAGGGCACGACGGGGTGCCACTGGTTGCGCAGGCCGTGGGCGTAGATGTGGCCGGCGGTGTCGTGGGTCGAGAGGGTCATGTCAGGCTCCCAGGCGGTGCATCTCGGCGCGGAAGGCGTCCTCGGTCCAGGGCTCGCCCGTGGGGGTGCGCAGCTGGCGGGAGTTGAGGCCGTCGACGACGTCGGTCAGTTCGTGGCCGTCCTTGGTGAAGATGTCCTCGAGTGTGCGGGCGAGCTTCAGCTCGTACGGGGTGGGCTCGTGGTCGCGGGTCTGATGGGGGTCCAGGAAGGGCCAGGTCTCGGGCACGGCGTTCTCCGTAGGGAAGGCGGGCGTTTCGGGAGGTTCAGAGGTTCAGGACGAGGCGGTCCGAGGCGCAGCGCGAGACGCAGATCATCATCGTCTCGCCGGTGGCGCGCTCGGTGTCGCTGAGGAGGAAGTCGCGGTGGTCGGGGGTGCCGGCCAGGACGCGGGTCTCGCAGGAGCCGCAGATGCCGTCCCTGCAGGACGAGGAGACGGCCAGTCCGGCGTTCTCGGCGGCCTCCAGGATCGAGGTGCCGCCCGCCACGCGCAGGGTCACGCCCGAGGCCCGGCACTCGACGTCGAAGGCGCTGTCGTCGCCCTCCCGCACCGCCGCGGCCGGTGCGGCGAAGCGCTCGGTGCGCACCCGCCCCTCCGGCGCGGCCTCCTCGACCGCCCGCAGCAGCGGCTCCGGGCCGCAGCAGTACACCAGCGCGTCGGCGGGCAGGTCCGCGAGCGTGCCGGCGACGTCGATGTGTCCGAGTTCGTCCTGCGGCACGAGGGTCACCCGGCCGCCGCCGAGCGCCGCGAGTTCGCCGCCGAACGCCATCGAGGCGCGCGTACGGCCGCCGTGGACGAGCCGGTACGGGATGCCGTCGCGCTGTGCCCGGCGGGCCATCGCCAGGATCGGGGTGATGCCGATACCGCCGGCGACGAAGACGTAGGAGGCGGCGGGTTCCAGGGCGAAGTGGTTGCGCGGCCCGGCCACCCGCACAGTCTGGCCGGGCCGCAGCTTGGTGTGCACGTGGCGCGAACCGCCGCGCGAGGCCGGTTCGTCGAGGATGCCGAGGCGGTAGACCCCGCTGTCCTCCGGGTCGCCGCACAGGCTGTACTGGCGGACGTGGCCGCCCACGTGCAGGTCCAGGTGTGCGCCGGGCGCCCAGGAGGGCAGCGGCTTGCCGTCGGCGTGGACCAGCTCGACGGAGAGGACTCCCTCCGCCTCCCAGGTCGTGCGGTGGACGAGGAGGTCCAGTTCCTGCTCTTCGGCGGCTTCGGTGGCGCTCATGTCGGCGGGCCTCCCTACCGGGTGGGGATCTTGACGGGCGGGGTGAACGGGTTCTTCATCGGGCCGAGCGCGGCCAGGTCGACCTCGACGAGGGTCGGGCCGTCGGAGGCGACGGCCGCGTCGATCACCTTGGCGGCCTCGCTCGCGTCGCCGATCCGCGCGTAGGGCAGCCCGCAGGCGGCGGCGAGCCCGCCGAAGTCGGGCGTGAACAGGTCGACGCCGGAGCGGCGTTCGGTGTAGGTGGCCTGCATGTTGCGCAGGACGCCGTACCCGCCGTCGTTGAAGACGAGCAGGGTGAGGCGGGGCCGCTCCTGGGCGAGGGTGAGCAGTTCGCCCAGGTGGACGGCGAGCCCGCCGTCCCCGGCGATCACCACGGTCGGCTCGTCGGGGCGGGCGAGGGCGGCGCCGATGCCCATGCCGAGGCCCTGTCCGATGCCGCCGCCGCGCGGGAAGACGTTGGCGCGCGGGTCGTGCACGGGGAGCAGGCGGTTGCCCCAGGACGAGGACGGGATGGTCACGTCCCGGGCGACGACGCTGCCGCGGGGCAGGGCGGCGGCGAGGGCGTCGCAGATCGCGGCCTGGGGTCCGATGCCGTCGTGCAGGGCGGCGCGGACCTCGTCGCGCACCCGGCGGACCCGGTCGGTCCAGTCCGCGTCGGCCCGTACGGCGGCGTCGGTGAGCCGGGGCAGGACGGCCGCGGCGTCGCCGTGGAGACCGTGCCGGGCGGGGTACACCCGGCCGAGGGCGGCGGCGTCGACGTCGATCTGGATGTGCGCCTCGGGGATGCAGAGCCCGTAGTCGGCGGTCTCGTTGGAGCGGAAGTGGGTGCCGACGGTGACGACGACGTCCGCGTCGGACAGGAGCGCGCGTGCGGCGGGCGTGGTGGCGAAGTTGCCGATGACCTGGTCGTGGTCCTCGGGTACGGAGCCGCGCCCGGAGTTGGAGCTGAGCAGGCCGGCGCCGGTCGCCTCCAGCAGGGCGAGCAGTTCGGCACGGGCGGTGTTCGCGCCGCCCCCGGCCCAGATCAGCGGGCGTCGGGCGGAGGCCAGCAGGTCACGTGCCGCGGCGAGCCGGGACGCGTCCGGCACCGGCGCCTCGGGCGCGGGCGCGGTTTCACCGTCGTCCTCCTGGGCCGCGTACTGGAGGTCGATCGGCCACTCCACGCTCGCGGGCCCGCCCGGCGCCGTGCGGGCCGCGGCGGACGCCTCGCGCAGGACGCGGCCCGCCTCCCGCGTGGAGGTGATGGTCGCGGCGTACTTGGAGACCGCGGCGAGCATGCCTAGCTGGTCCTTGGTCTCGTGGATGAAGCCGCGCCCGCTGCCGAGGTGCGCGGTCTCGACCTGCCCGGTGACGTGCAGGACCGACGTCCCGGAGGACAGGGCCTCGATCAGGGAGCCCGCCGCGTTGCCGGCGCCGGTGCCGGTGGAGGTGAGGGCGCAGCCGATCGAGCCGCGGGCCCGGCCGTACGCGTCGGCCGCGTTGACGGCGCTCGCCTCGTGCCGCACCGGCACGAACCGCAGCTCCGGGTCGGCCTCGACGGCCTCCACCAGCGGCAGGTTGTGCACGGACACGATGCCGAACACGGTGTCGACGCCGAGGGACTTGAGATGGGCGGCCAGGAGTCCGCCACCGTGGTCGTAACGCATACGAGCTCCTCACAGGATGCCGCGGCCGACTCCGCCGCAGACGTCGATGCTGGTTCCGGTGATGTAGGAGGCGCGCGGCGAGAGCAGTGAGACGATCGCGTACGCGACCTCCTCGGCGCGGCCGAGCCGCCCCAGCGCGATGCCCCGGTCGGCGGCGATCTCCGCCTGCCACTCCTCGTAGGTGAGGCCGCTGTCGGCGGCCGCGTGGCGGCGGGTCCACTGCCCGGTGTCGACCAGGCCGAGGCAGACGGAGTTGACGCGGATGCCGTCGGGGGCGAGTTCGCGGGCCAGGGAGGCGGAGAGGTTGAGGATGCCGGCGCGGGCGGCGCTGGTCGTGATCAGCCGGGTCTCGGGCTGCTTGGCGAGGACGGCGTTGACGTTGACGATCGCGGCGGCGTCGGAGGCCCGGAGGTGGCCGCGGGCCGCGCCGAGGGGGTTGAGGACGCCCGCGAACTTCAGTTCCAGTTCGTCGCGCCAGTCGTCCGCGGTCGTCTCGTCGAGGGCCTTCATCCGGGACTGTCCCGCGTTGTTGACGAGCCCGTCGAGGCGCCCGCCGAGGTGCGCGGCGGCGCGCTCGGTGAAGTCCCGTACGGCATCGGCGTCCCGGACGTCGCAGACGCCGGTGTGGAGCCGGTCCGGGCCGGCGCCGAGGCCGGCCGCGGCCTTGGCGAGCCGGTCGGCGTCGCGTCCGCAGGTCGCGACGCGGGCGCCCTCCGCGAGCAGGGCCCGGACGGTGGCCAGGCCGACGCCGGAGCTGCCGCCGGTGACCAGGACGGTGCGGTCGGCGAGGCCGAGGTCCATGGGGTACTCCTTGCAGACGGACGTACGGAAGTACGGATCTGTGTGTGGGGGCGGGTTTCAGTGCATGGTGAAGCCGCCGTTGACGGCGACCACCTGCCCGGTGAGGTAGCCGGACTCCTCCCCGAGCAGGAAGGAGACGAGCCCGACCAGGTCGTCTGGCCGCTGCGGCCGGGATATCGCGCGGTTCGCCGCGTACAGGGCGTGGCGCGCGGCCGGTACGGTCTCGGTCGCCTCGACCTCGGTCAGTCCCGGGGCCACGGCGTTGACGGTGATGTCCCGCTCGCCCAGTTCCCGGGCCATGGCCCGGGTCAGGGCGAGGACCGCGCCTTTGGAGGCGATGTAGTGGGCGAGGCGCGGGGAGCCGTAGAGGGCCGCGTCCGAGGCGATGTTGACGATCCGTCCGGGGCGGGACATCAGCGGCAGCAGGTGCTTGGCGACGAGCCACGGGCCGCGCGCGTTGACGGTCATCAGCCGGTCCCAGGTCTCGACGTCGATGTCCTGGAACTCCCGGCCGCCGACGCCGTTGGCCAGTGCCGCGTTGTTGACCAGGCCGTACACGGGCCCGCCGGCCGCGACACGGGCGGCCAGGGCCTCGACCGAGGCGGGGTCGGCGACGTCCAGGGCGACGGACTCCGCCGTGCCGCCCGCGTCCCGGATCGCCGCCGCCGTGCGGGCGCCCCACTCCTGGTTCAGCTCGGCGACGACGACCCGGAACCCGTCGGCCGCCGCCCGGCGGGCCATGGCCTCCCCGAGGCCACGGCCCGCGCCGGTCACGACGACCGTGCGGCGCCCGGACGCGGGGTCAGTCACGGGTGACGCCGTACAGCGGGGAGTACTCGGGGTACGTCGGCACCTGCGGCTTCTGCGTGCCGATGATCACGCAGAAGAGCGCGTTCGTGTCGCCCTCGTTCTTCAGCGAGCGGGTCACCCCGGCCGGAACCACGATCATGTCGCGGTAGCCCAGCGTGCGGTACTCGGTCTCGTCGGGACCGCGGTGGATGCCGACGCGGACCTCGCCCTCCAGGACGAAGAACGCCTCCTCGACGTCGTGGTGGGTGTGGGCCGGGCCCTCGGCGCCGGGCGGCAGCAGCATGTTGGAGAAGGTGAAGCCGCCGGAGGGGATGATCCGGCCGTCGTCGTCGTGGTTGCCGGTGGCGCCGGAGCCGACGTAGCGGATCTGCGCCCGCTTGTACTGCGGGCCCGCCTTCTCCTGGAAGGACAGGGTGCCCCAGTCCGGCTCGCGGGAGGCCTTGGAGGCGATCAGGGAGTCGGTGTACTTGGCGAGGTCCGAGCCGTTGTCGTAGTCGTCGGTGGTCAGCGGCATGGTGATCAGCCCTTCCGGGTGCGGTTGCGGGTACGGGTGTCGGTGACGATGTGCAGGTGGGAGAGCAGCCAGGCGTTGAAGTGCTCGGGCTGTTCCTGGTTGGCCAGGTGACCGGCGTCCTTGACGATCACGTAGGCGGTCCGGTGCAGACCGCCGGCCAGGACCTGTGAGGCGTCGGGGCCGGTGATCCGGTCCTTCTCCCCGCACAGGACGAGCGTGGGCGCGGTGACGTCGGCGAGTTCGCCGCGCATGTCAGTGGCGGCCATGGACTCGGCCGCCTGCCGGTAGCCGGACGGCCGGACCGCGTCGGCCATGGTGTCGACGACCCGCCGCACCAGTTCGGGCGGCGCGTCCTCGGAGACGAGGCGGGGTCCGCGCTTCTCGGCGAAGGCGCGCGGGCCGAGGCTCTCCAGCTCCGGGACCCGGGCGCGCATGGCGGCGGCCTTCTCGGGGCTGGTGCCGGAGCCGGGGGTGGAGTCGGCGACGGTGAGGGAGGCGACGAGGTCCGGGTGGCGGGTGGCGAGCCGCAGCCCGATCACGCCGCCCCAGGAGACGCCGACGACGTGGGCCTCGGTGTCCCGCGCGCGGATGACGGCGGCGGCGGTGTCGGCGTAGTCGTCGAGGGTGAGGTCGTGCTCCGGGTCGGCCGACCTGCCGTATCCGGGCGCGTCCCAGGCGACCATCCGGTGGTTCGCGGCGAGCGCGTCGGTCTGCGGTGCGAAGGCGGCGGACGAGGAGCCGATGCCGTGCAGGCACAGCACCAGCGGCCCGTGGTCCCCGGTCTCCGCCAGGTGCAGCCCGGCGAGGTCGTGGGCGGTCACAGGATCTGCCCCCGGCGTCCGGTCAGGGCCGCCAGCGAACGCAGCACCGCGTACGGGACGACCTGGCTGGTGGCGGGGTTGCCCGGGTCGGGGACGTGGCGCACCTCGAAGCGGTACGAGCCCTGCGGCCCGTTCGCCTCGATGACGTGGGAGGTGTGCGCGGCGCCCGGGTCGGCGACGACCCGTACCCGTACGGCGTCGAGGTCTCCGACGGCGAGGGCGACGGAGGCGGCGACGTTGGTGGACTTGGGGAACCTGACCGGTACGTCGCGTGCGGTGCCGCGCATGACCTCCACCGGCCCGGAGGCGGACCGCAGACGGGCGAGCGTCTCCTCGTCCATCCAGGGCTGTTCGAGGGTGGACGGCAGTTTGGTGGTGGTCAGGGTGACCTCGCCGAGCGGTCCCATGGCCCGTACGGCCTGGAGCAGGTCGAGGCCGCCGACCGCGCCGCCGGTGAAGTAGACCCGGCCGGGTCCGGCGGCGAGGAGCTTCTTGGCGAGTTCCTCGTCGGTGAGCGCTCCGGTGGAGGCCACGAGCAGGTCGGTGCCGGAGGCGAGGATCGTCTCGCCGCATTCCCGTACGACGCCCTGGCCGGCGGCCTCGACGATCAGGTCGCAGGCGGCGAGGGCTTCCTCCACGGTGAGCTGCGGGGCGGGAACGGCGTCGCCGAGGGGACGGTTGTCGACGATGCCGACGAGTTCGGCACCGGGCACCTCGCCCGCGGCGAGCGCGCCGCCGACGGTGCGGCCGATGGCGCCCCAGCCGACGATGCCGACCTTGCGTGTGCCGCCGTTCATGCCGCTGCTCCTTCGGTGCCGGCCGGGGTGGAGGTGGCGGGGGCGTCCACGGGCGGGACGACCGGGGTGCCGTCGGGGGTGCCCGCCATGTGGGCGCGGATCCGCTGCGAGGGCGGGCCCGCGGTCCCCCACAGGTCGGACAGCTCGGGGGTGCGCCGCCACACCTTGCAGATCCAGGTGTCCTCGACGATCTGGGCGACCTCGGTGGTGTACTCGCAGACCAGGCCCGTGGGGTCGGTGAAGTACGAGAACGTGTTGTTGCCGGGGCCGTGCCGGCCGGGGCCCCACTCGGGGGTGATGCCGTGGTGCCGGAGCCGGCCGAGGCCGCGCATGAAGTGGTCCAGCGAGGTCATCTCGTAGGCCACGTGGTTGAGGGAGACCCACGGTGCCTGGTTGAAGGCGACGCAGTGGTGGTCGGTGCCGCAGCGCAGGAACGCCATCTGGTGCTCGGACCAGTCGGAGACGCGCATGCCGAGGACGTCGCGGTAGAAGGCGACGGAGGCGTCGATGTCGGGGGTGTTGAGGACGGCGTGGGTGACGCCCACCGGCAGGGACGTGTCGCGGCCGCGCGCGGTGACCGCCCAGGTGTCGGCGGAGAGTTCGACCAGCCGTCCGTCGAGGTCGTGGAAGCGCAGCCCGTAGCCGCCGCCGACCTGGTCGAGCGGGCCGGGTTCGGTGACGAGCGCGATGCCGCGGGCCCGGAGCCGGTGCGCGGCCTCGTCGATCTCGGCCGGGGTGCCGAGCGCGAAGACGAGGCGGCCCAGGCCGATGGTGTCGGAGCGGGTCAGGCGCAGGGCGTGGTGCTCGTCGCCGGTGCCGCGCAGCCAGCTCGCGCTGTGCTCGGCCTCGACGACCTCCAGGCCCCAGACCTCCTCGTAGAAGTCGACGGCGTCGGCGTAGTTGGGGGTGAGCAGTTCGACCGAGCGCAGGGCGCGCAGGCGGCCGATCGGGGGGTGGGTCGTGGCGGGGTCGGTCGGGGGGTGGTTCATGGCGGGATCTCCCGTGGTGTGGGTCAGTTGGCCCAGGGCAGGGGCGTGGAGTCGGTGCCCCAGTACAGGGACTTCTGCCGCTGGTAGGCACGGATCAGGTCGCGGCCCTTCTCGACGCCGAGCCCGGAGTCCTTCACTCCGCCGAAGGGGGTGGAGACGGAGAACTGCTTGTAGGTGTTGATCCAGACGGTTCCGGCCTCGATCCGCCGCCCGAGCCGCCAGGCGGCCCGCGCGTCCCGGGTCCAGATGCCGCAGGCGAGCCCGAAGACGGAGTCGTTGGCCTGCGCGACCAGTTCGTCCTCGTCCTCGTAGGGCAGGGCGACGAGCACCGGGCCGAAGATCTCCTCCTGGCAGACGCGGGCCGAGTTCGGCAGGGAGTCGATCACGGTCGGCAGGTAGTAGGCGCCCTTCGCGTACCGCTCGCCCTCGGGTACGGCGCCGCCGCACAGCACCCGGCCGCCCTCCTCGCGGGCGCGTTCGACGGCCGCGGCGACGCTGTCGCGGTGCGCGTGGTGCACCAGCGGCGCGACCTGTGTGCCGGGGGAGGTACCGGGGCCGACGCGCAGCTCGCGCACCCGCCGGACGAGTTCCGTGACGAAGGAGTCGTACCGCGAGGCGTGCACGAAGAGCCGTGAACCGGCGATGCAGGACTGGCCGCTGGAGGAGAAGATCCCGTACATGACGCCCGCGAGGGCCTGTTCGGTGTCGGCGTCCTCGCGCACGATCGTCGGTGACTTGCCGCCCAGTTCGAGCGAGGCGGGGACGAGTTTGCCGGCGGCCACGTGGGCGATGGCGCGTCCGGTGCTGGTGCCGCCGGTGAAGCCGATCCGGCCGACCAGCGGATGCCGGACGATCGCGTCGCCGACGACGCTGCCCCTGCCCGGCAGGACGGCGAGCAGCGCGGTCGGCAGCCGCTCCTCGGCGAGGACCCGGTGGACGAGGCGCCCGAAGGCGAGGGAGACCAGCGGGGTCCACTCGGCGGGCTTGAGCAGGACGGCGTTTCCGCCGCCGAGCGCGGGCGCGGCCTTCTGCGCGTCGGAGGCGATCGGCGAGTTCCACGGGTTGATCGCGCCGACGACGCCGATCGGTTCGTGGATGCTCATCGTGAGGTACGGGCCACGCGAGGGGGTGAGCGCGTCCTCGCCCGTCTCCAGGGCGGCGGCGGTGTACCGGAAGGTGCCGGCGGCGCTCAGCGCGAGGGCGCGGGTCTCGCCGAGGGTCTTGCCGGTGTCGGCGGTCTGGAGGGCGGACAGTTCGCCGGCGTGCTCCTCGATCAGGTCGCCGATCCGGTACAGGACGCGGGCCCTGCGGTGGGGCGCAAGGTCACGCCACTCGGGTGCGGCGGCGGCCGCGGCGGCCGCGTGCGCGGCCTCGTCCACGTCCTCCGCCGAGGCGGCGTGGACGGTGGTGAGGACGCGTCCGTCGGCCGGGTCGACGGTGTGGATCGGACGTCCGCCGCCGCGTCGCCACTGTCCCGCGATGAGGATCTCGTCGGCTGGGATGCGCGGCATGAAGGGCCTCCGGATGGGGTGCGTCTAAGTGCTAGAAATCTAAGGGCTTAAATAATTTCCCCGCAAGGGGCCGCCGTCGGGAATTTTTGACGACGTCAGGAGTAAGGCTTGCCTAACCTCGGCTGGCTACCGGTAGAACTTAAGCGCTGAGACATTCAGCGCCTACATAAGTAGGGCGCCGCGCCTCTCCAGCCCTCACCGCCGCCGGCACGCGGTCGCTCCGCCGTGCCGTGCGGCCCGAACCGTCCCGTGCGGGCCTGTAGCCTCCCCTCCGTACGGGATCCGGAGACCTCACCATGACGATCGACGCAGCTCGCGACACCCCAGGCCGACATGGCGACCAGGCCGAGCTCGCGGCCGCCATCGGCGCCCGCTTCGAACGCCTGCCCCTGTGCCGCTGGCAGGTGATGGTCCGGCTCGTCGTCGGCGCCGTCACCTTCTTCGAGGCGTTCGACCAGCTTCTGATCGCCTACGCCCTGCCGGAACTGCGCGCCGAGTGGCACCTCGGCACGGCCCAGGTCACCGCTCTGATGACGGTCGGATCCATCGGCATGCTGGTCGGTGCCCTGGTGTCGGGCAGGCTCGCGGACCGGATCGGCCGGGTGAAGGTCATCGCCGGCTGCATCGCCGTGTCCGGCCTCTGCAACCTGGCGCTGACCCTCTGCACCTCGCCCGAGCCGTTCATGGCGCTCCGGTTCGTCCAGGGCATGGCCATCGGTGGCGAGGTGCCGATCGCGGCCACCTTCATCGCGGAGATCACCCGCGCCCACAAGCGCGGCCGCTTCGTCCTCCTGTACGAGCTGGTATTCCCGGCGGGCCTGACCGCGGGCGCGCTCCTGGCCGCCTGGCTGGTGCCGGTGCTCGGCTGGCGCTGGGTGTTCGGCCTGGCGGCCGTCCCCGGCCTGCTGTGCTTCGCCCTCGCCCGCTACGTGCCGGAGTCACCGCGCTGGCTCGCCGACCACGGCCGGCACGAGGAGGCGCTGACGACGATGGCGTCGATCGAGCGGAAGGTCGAGAAGATCACCGGCGCCCCGCTGCCCGCCCCCGCCCCCTCGCAGCCCGTCCGGCAGGCCGCCGCGGGCAGGGGCGGCGGCCTGCGCGAACTGCTGAGCGGCAGGTACGGCAGGCGCACCCTCGTCATCGGAGCCCTCTGGTTCACGGGCTACTTCGCGAACTACGGCATCACGTCCTGGCTGCCGACCATCTACAAGGACCACTTCGACCTCAGCCTGTCCACGGCACTGCTCTACTCGACGGTGACGAGCTGCGCGGGCCTGGCCGGCTGCCTGGTCGTCGCCCTCACGGTCGACCGGGTCGGCCGCCGCAACACGGTGATCTGGTGCATGGCGGCCGCGGCCCTCTGCCTGCTGCTCCTGGGCCTGACGGCCGGCGGCTCGGCGTCGAGCGTCCTGGTCTGGACGTCCCTGGCGGCGGTCTTCCTCTTCGGCTCCAACATCTGCCTCTACCTGTACACCCCGGAACTGTTCCCCACCCGGATCAGGGCGCTGGGCTCCAGCGTGGGCGGCGCGGCGAACCGCCTGGGCGTCATCCTCGGCCCGATCGTGGTGGGCGCCATCTACGCGGGCGGTGCCCTGGGCGGGGTCTTCGTGACCCTGGCGGTCGTCTCCGTCGCGGGCTCCCTGGTGGCGGCGGCCTGGGCGGAGGAGACCAGCGGGCGCACGCTGGAGGACGTGGCGCCGTAGTCGCGCGCCGCGGGGGCACCGGCGCGGCACCGATCGCGCACCGGACGGCACCCGCACCCGCACCCGGCACAGGTGGCCCGACACACTCACCTACTACCAGGCTTCCCGTGCGGGCCACCTCGCCAGAGCCGACCCTCTGATGTCCGAACGTCTCGGCCGCGAGCCCCGCACCCCTCGCGGACCGGCTCGCAGCCCGGACCACGACCTGAAGCCCGGTTGCCGGGAACCGCCGACCGACCGGAAGGCAGCGGCACCGCGTGCACCGGCGGCACCCATGGTCCCAAGCGGCTTCCGCACCCCCTGGTCGGCGAAGTCACCGGGGAGTACGAATCCTTTTCGCGCCCCGGCGACAGCGAGGCCACCCCGTTCGCCGTCAGTTCTGGCGGGCCAGAGCCTCCATCAGCGCGTCCAGCAGACCTGGCGCCGCCTCCTGCAAGGCGTCACGCCGCAGGCGGTGGCCCCGGGAGGGGCCGACCATGACCGGACGGAAGGCGCCCGCTTCCACGAGGATCTTGAAGTGGTGTGTCGCGGTCGACTTGTTCAGGTCCTCGTAGAGGTCCGAGCACGGCGCTTCGCCGGCCGGGTCCGCCGCCAGGCGGCGGACCATCTCCAGGCGCACGGGATCCGCGAGGGCGCGCAGCAGTTTCTGGACCGGAGCGACGGGCGGCAGTCGGTCGGATGGGATCTCCCAGGGCGGCATCAGACACCACCAAGTTTGACGAGCATCATACTTCTCCTTAGCATCCTCGAAGTACGACGCACATCATACTTCCCTTTCCCCTGGAGTCCTCGTGCGGGAACTTCCCCAGGGCCGCCGCCCCCAGTCATGGAGCTACCCGGCCCTCCTCGTCCTCCTCATGCTCGGGCAGGCGACCTCCGCCATCCCCTCACCGCTCTACTCCCTGTATGCCGAGAAGTGGAACTATCCTCCCGTTCTCACCACCGTCGTCTTCGCCGCCTACGGGGCCGTCGCGGTCGTCGCGATCCTCCTGTCCGGCGCTCTGTCCGACCGCTACGGCCGCCGCCCCGTGCTCCTCGTCGCCGTCCTGCTGCTGCTCGCCGGGCTCGCCGTCTTCGTGTTCGCCGCGGGACCGGCGTACCTCGTCGTGGCCCGGATGCTCAACGGCCTGGGCATCGGCGCGATCGTGGTCGTCGGCGGAGCCGCCCTGCTGGACGTGAGCCCCGAGCGGGCGGCACGCAGCGGGACTCTCACCGCCGTCGCGTTCAACATCGGCATCGCCGGCGCCGCACTCGGCACCGCGGCCCTCGCACAGACCGGCTTCCACCCCCTGCTACTGCCCTACCTGACCGACGCGCTGATCGGCCTCGTCCTGCTCGTCCTCCTCCTGGTGATGCGCGAACCGCACCCCTCGCCGGGTACGGCAACCGTGGGGGTCCCGCGCCCGCACGTGCCCAAGGAGATGCGCGGACGGTTCACCTTCTCCGTGATCGGCGCCGGTGCCGCCTGGGCCGTACTCGGGGTCTGCTTCTCACTGGAACCCTCCATCGCCGCCGACGCCGCGCACGTGGACGGCCCGTTCTTCGGCGGCGTCGTCATCGCGGCCGTGACCCTCTCCGCCGCCTGCACACAGATCCTCAGCGCCCGCCGTCCGGCACGCACGGTCGCCCTCGTCGGCGACACCGCGCTCGCCGTGCTCATGCTGGCCGGAGTGGGCGCCTTCGCGACCGGCGACGCCGTCGTCATCGTCGTCACCGTCGCACTCCAGGGCGCCGCGTACGGGCTCGCCTTCGGCGGCTCCCTGCGCCACCTCACCGCCGGCATCCCCGCCGAAGGGCGCGGGGCCGTCATGTCGATGTTCTACCTGCTCGCGTACGCCGCGCTCATCACGCCCACCCTCCTCGTCGGCATCGGCGCGACCGTCTGGGCCAACACCACGGTCTTCTCCGTCTTCTCCGTCATCACGGCACTGCTCTGCTTCTCCGCCGTGGTGGTCGAGCGGGTGCTGGAACGCCGGCGACGTCACACCGAGGCCGTACCGGCACGGGGAACCGCGGTGCCGGAGGCGAACCTCGTCGACTGACACCGCACAGGGCAGCAGCGCTCCAGTAGAGGAGACGATGCCGTACTGGGAGACCGCCGGACAGGACGAGCCGCTCGGCGCCGCGGAACTGGAGTGGGCCGCGCTGTGGAGAGAGCCATGTGGCGCGTCATTCTGTATATGACGCCGGCAGCGACAGCGTCGTTGCTGACGGCTCTGGGGGCGCTATCGCTCCAGAGCGCCGCTACTCGTTGGCCCAGGACCACTTGCCGCATCGGCTCTCTCGCGCTCACTCTCTGGCTGATGCTAATCGCCGTGGCGACATTCACCGCCTCCGACGGCAGCACCGGCGGCAGTGGCGGCAGTCTCTGGCTGAGTCCAGGGATTGAAACGCTGAGAGCGGACAGTTCCTACGTCACTGCCTACGAAAAGGAGATGGTCGTGCGGCAGTGGGTGGCGAACGCGCTGATGTTCGTACCACTGCCCGTCCTACTGGCGACAGCGCGCCCCCACTTCTCCGCAGCGAAGTGCCTCGGACTGTCTGCGGCGACGGCTGTCGTCGTCGAGTTCGTGCAATGGCTTGGGGGCAACGGACGCATCGTGGACCTCGATGATGTGCTCTTCAACTCCGTCGGTGCAACCGTAGGCGTCGGCTTGAGCCTGGCAGCCGGCTTGCTGCTGAGGAAGCTCCGAAGTCGAAGGGCCGTAGCCACAGAGCGCATGTGAAGGGCTCGACGTCGACTCTCGCATGACGGAACCGACGTCCTGAATGCGCCGCGGAGCCGCGCCCTCGCCATCGATGAGCATTCGCGAGCCGGGCGGCGCTCGGACATCTCCTCCTACCGCCGCGGCAGCCGCCGGATCAGCAGGCCGGTGACCGCCGCCAGGGCCACCAGCAGCCACGAGCAGTCGATCAGCGCCCGCGTGAAGTCGGCGGCAGACAGGGAAGCCGCCGTCTCCTGCGGGTCGGCGCCGAGCAGGGCGACGAAGAGCGTGCCGAACACGGCCACCCCCAGCGAGATGGCGGCCTGGTTGACGGTGAGCAGGATGGCGGAGCCCGCACCGGCGTCCTCCGCGGGAACGGTGGCGAGGATGCTGCCGACCAGCGGTGCCGCCACCAGTCCGCCGCCCGCACCGGCGACCAGCAGGGCCGGAGCCATGGCGAGCGCGGCGAGGGGCGCGTCCGGCGCGGGGCCGGGCAGCAGGGTGACGATGAGGACGAGGTATCCGACCGCCATGACTCCGGCTCCGGCGACGAGCACGGCCTTCCCGTACCGCGCCACCAGTCTCCGGCCCACCATCGAGGCGCCGGCG
Organism: Streptomyces sp. NPDC058985; assembly: GCF_042740985.1. Lineage (NCBI taxonomy): Bacteria > Bacillati > Actinomycetota > Actinomycetes > Kitasatosporales > Streptomycetaceae > Streptomyces > Streptomyces sp. NPDC058985. Next base: position 41,957 of record NZ_JBHYJX010000016.1, read on the forward strand.
AACCCGACGCCGAGCGGCAGGAACGCGATGCCCGAACCTAGCGGCGACAGGTGCAGCCCGTCCTGGAAGACGTAGGCGAGCAGCAGGAACAGCCCGTAGTTGCCGCTGTAGAAGAAGACGACGACGGCGAGTCCCAGACTGAATCCGCGCTTGCGCAGCAGGGAGGGCCGCACGAGCGGAGCACCGCCGGACCGGGCGCTGCGCTGCTCCACCCGCCACAGCGCGGCCAGCGCCAGCGCCGAGCCGGCGAACATCGCCCAGATCCACGGCGGCCACCCGCCCGCCTGACCCCGGATGAGCGGGTAGATGAGCAGGGTCATGGCGATCGCGGTCAACAGCAGCCCGGGAATGTCGAGTTCGTGCTGGTCACCGGGGCGCGCCTCGGGGAGCAGGACGGCGGCGCACGCCGCGGCGACCAGGCCGATCGGCACGTTGACCAGGAACACCGAACGCCAGCCCAGGCCGAACACGTCGAGATCGAGCAGCAGCCCGCCGAGAATCTGCCCCGCGATCGCCCCCATCCCCAACGTCGCCCCGTACAGCGCCAGGGCACGGGGCCGTTCCTGCGGCGAGAAGACGGTCTGGATCAGCGCCAGCACCTGAGGCAGCATCAGAGCGGCCGCCAGCCCCTGCCCGATGCGCAGCACGATGAGCGCCCCGGCCGTCGGCGCCGCCGCGCACGCCGTCGACATCACCACGAACGCCACCAGGCCGGTCACGAACACCCGCTTGTGCCCGTACGTGCCGCCCAGCCGCCCTCCGGTGGTCAGGGCGACGGCGTACGCCAGCACATATCCGCTGATGACAAGCTGGAGATCGGCGAACCCCGCGTTCAGATCGCGCTGAATGGAGGGGGCGGCGACGTTGACGATCAGTACGTCGAGGATGCCCATGAACGTGGCGGCGAGCAGCACGGCCGTCGCACCTCGCCGCCGCCCTCGCCCGCCATCGCCGACTGCCGTGTCTGCTCGGTCCATGGCCGACACCTACCACCGTCGGGGCGGCGGACCGGATCACTCGGCCCGGGTGTCCGGCGATTCCGCCGGGATGCCGCCGTGACTCTCACGCCGTCCGCGCCTCGCGAGCAGTGGCCGTACCCAGCTCGCACCAGACGTACTTGCCCCGGTTGCCCTCGCGGGCCAGCGGCTGCCAACCCCACACGTCCGCGCAGGCCCGCACCATCGCCAGCCCCCGCCCGTCCTCACGGTCAAGGGCCCGGTCGAAGGGCTGGGGCGGCTCCGGCGGAGAGGGGTCCGCGTCCCAGGCGCCGAGGCGGAGGACTCCGGTCCCGGGCCAGCGCACCCGGAGGGCGGCGGGCCCCTTGGTGTGCCGTACGGCGTTGGAGACCAGCTCCGTCGCCAGCAGTTCGGCGAGGTCGACCAGGCGGATCAGGCCGTGCATCGTCAGGATCAGCCGGAGGGTACGGCGGCAGACGGTGACTGCGCGGGGGTCGTTCGGGATGTAGAGGGAGTACTCCCAGGGATCGTTTTCGGGCATGTCGGCTCCTGTGACGGGGGGGGGTGGAGGCGGTGCGGTGTCATGCCGCGTCCGTCACGGCATGACGGAGCGGTGCGCTTCCAGCACCATGCGTTGCACGTTGCTCACTTCGCGTCACTGACGGTAGGGCATATATTTATTACTCAGCAAGCCGATCGCGTAATCTTGCCGCGAACGAGCCACCCACGGGCGTTCGTTGAGCGAGGAGGAAGCTGTGCCGCCCAGACGTACGCCCACCGCGCGCCAGGAGCGCCTGGGGTCTGAACTACGAAAGATGCGGGAAGCCGCGGGCCTCAAGGCAACCGAGGCGGCCAGCCTGCTGGGCGTGAACTCCGTCCAGATCAGCCAGATCGAGTCCGGGATCGCGGGCGTGAGCGAGGAACGACTGAGGCGACTCGCCGCGCATTACGCCTGCACGGACGACGAGTTGGTCTCGGCTCTGGCCGCGATGGCGACGGACCGCACGCGCGGCTGGTGGGAGGAGTACCGGGGATCACTGCCGAACTCGTTCCTGGACCTCTCGGAGTTGGAGCACCACTCCTCCCTCCGGTGGGACGTGGATTTCCTGCACATCCCGGGGCTGCTTCAGACCGATGACTACGCCCGCTCCCTCTTCTCCTACGTGAACCCGCAGTTCTCGGCGGACGAGATCGAGCGCTGGGTGGAGCACCGCAGGAAGCGCAGGGTCATCATCGAACGGTCACGGCCCATCCCGTACGAGGCGGTCATCCATGAAGCGGCCCTGCGGATCAAGGTCGGCAACGACATCGAGGCGAGAGCACAGCTCGCCCACGTCCTGGATCTCTCCGCGTCCGATCACGTCACCGTGCGTGTCATCCCCTTCTCGGTGGACGGCTTCGCCGGAGCCGGCAGCGCCATGGTGTACGCGGGTGGACCCGTCCCCAAGCTGGACACCGTCGTACGCGACGCGCCTCACGGCACCCTTTTCGTCGACGCGGAAGCCCAACTGGGCCACTTTCGAACACTTTTCCGTAGGGTGGGAGAAGTGGCGTTCGAGCCGGAGCGTTCCCGTGACTTCATCCATGAGCTGGCGAAGGAGCTGTGAGACCTGATGACCCCCGGCGCATGGAAGAAGTCGTCCCACTCCGGCGGGGGTGAAGGCAACGCCTGCGTGGAGGTGGCCCCCCGTCCCCCTCGAATAGCCGTCCGCGACTCCAAGGCGCCCGACCTCGCCGTCCTCACCTTCCCGGCCACCTCCTTCGCCGCCTTCCTCGACACCCTCCGGAAGCCCGCCCGGGAATAACCGGAGGCCCCCTCCTGTTACGTCGCCCAGCGACCCAGCCACGCAACACGCCACACGCAACAGGAGGCACCCCGCCATGTCCGCAGACGCCGCAGACGCCACCGAGGAGATCCGGGGCACCGCCCAGGGCGCCGTCCCCGTCCCCCTCTCCGTGCTGGACCTGGTGACCGTCGGCGCCGGCCGGACCGCCACCGACGCCCTGCGGACCAGCGTGGACATCGCGCGGCTGGCCGAGAAGCGCGGCTTCCACCGGTACTGGGTCGCCGAGCACCACTCCATGCCCGGCGTCGCCTCCTCCTCCCCCGCGGTGATCCTGGCCCACCTCGCGGCCCACACCGACCGCATCCGGCTCGGGTCCGGCGGGGTGATGCTGCCGAACCACGCCCCCCTCGTCATCGCGGAGCAGTTCGGGACGCTGGAGGCCATGGCGCCGGGACGCGTCGACCTCGGCCTCGGCCGGGCGCCCGGCACGGACGGGGCCACCGCCGCCGCCCTGCGCCGTACCGACCGCCTCAACGAGGGCGCCGACGACTTCCCGCAGCAGCTCGCCGAGCTGATCCGGTTCCTGGACGACGACTTCCCCGACGGGCACCCGTACGGGCGTATCCACGCCGTGCCGGGGCCCGTGCAGGCGACCTCGCCCGGGGGCGTGCAGTCGGCCCACCGGCCGCCGGTGTGGCTGCTCGGCTCCTCCGGGTTCAGCGCGCGGCTGGCCGGCACCCTCGGGCTGCCGTTCGCCTTCGCGCACCACTTCTCCGCGCAGAACACCGTCCCGGCGCTGGACCTGTACCGGGACTCCTTCCGGCCGTCCGCCGTCCTCGACGCGCCCTACGCCCTCATCGGCGTCTCCGCGCTCGCGACCGACGACGAGAAGGAGGCCCGCCGCCAGGTGCAGGCGGCCGCGCTGAACATGGTGCGGCTGCGCACGGGCCGGCCGGGGCTCGTGCCGACGCCCGAGGAGGCCGAGGCGTACGACTTCAGCCCGATGGAGGAGGAGTTCGTGCGGTCCTGGAACGCCAACGTCATCCACGGCACCGCCGACGAGGTGCGGACCGGCCTGGACGACCTGCGCAAGCGCACCGGCGCCGACGAACTGATGCTCACCGCCAACGCCCACGGCGGCGACGTGCGTCTGCGTTCCTACGAGCTGATCGCCGACGCCTACGGCTTGCCGGCCGCCTGAACCCCGGCCGCGCCGGGCCCGGCGGAGCCCAGCAGCGCGGAGATGCGGTCCGGTGCCACCGGCCGGGAGTACAGCCAGCCCTGACCGGTGTCGCAGCCGATGCGGCGCAGGCGGGTCGCCTGGTCGGAGGTCTCCACGCACTCGGCGGTGACGCTCAGGCCCAGCCGGTGGGCGAGCTGGACCATCGCCTCGACGATGACCTCGTCGGCCGGGTTGGCGACACCCCGGTCGACACCCCCGCCGTCCGTGCCGCCGCCGGGTACCGCGTCGTACTGGAAGCCCCGCACGAAGGCGCCGTCCAGCTTCAGGACGGAGACGGGGAGCCGGCTGAGGTAGGCCAGGTTCGAGTAGCCGGTGCCGAAGTCGTCGATGGCGATGTGGACGCCCATGTCGCTGAGCGCCTTGAGGACCTGGAGCGGGCGGCCCGCCGAGCCCATGACCGCCGACTCGGTCAGCTCCAGCTGGAGCAGGTGCGGGGGGAGGCCCGTCTCCTCCAGGGTGCGGGCCACGTCCGCCACCAGGTCGGAGTCCCAGACCTGGCGGACCGCCACGTTGACGCTGACGAAGATCGGCGGATCGTCCGGGTGGGCCAGCTGCCAGCGGCGCGCCTGGTGGCAGGCCGTGCGCAGGATCCAGCGGCCGAGCGGAACGATCGAGCCATCCTCCTCCGCCAGTGCGATGAACCGATTCGGCGCCAGTACGCCGAACTGAGGATGATTCCAGCGGATGAGCGCCTCGACGCCCCGCACCCGGCCGTCCTCCATGCCGACCAGCGGCTGGTACTCCAGCGCGAACTCGCCGCGCTCGATGGCCGGACGGAGCGTGGCCGCGAGTGCCTGGCGGGTCATGCGGGTGGCGTTGCGCTCCGGGTCGAAGAGCGTCCAGCGCGCCCGGCCGTCCGCCTTGGCCCAGTACAGGGTCGTGTCGGCCGCCTGCATCAGGGCGGTGGGCGTGGTACCGGCGGTGTGGCGTTCGACGACGCCGACCGAGGCGGTGACGGAGAGACGGCGCTCGGACAGCTCGAACGGCGGCTGGAGGGCCGCCAGGACCGCTTCGGCCAGGTCGGCGACCTGTTCGGTCCCGGTGGAGTCCTCCACGAGCAGGGCGAACTCGTCGCCGCCGAGCCGGGCCACCAGGGGGGCGCCGCCCGAACGGGCGTCGGCGGCCTCCTCCGCGCACCGCGTCAGCCGCTCGGCGACGGCGGCCAGCAGGCGGTCGCCGACACGGTGGCCGTGGGTGTCGTTGACGGCCTTGAAGCCGTCCAGGTCCAGGTAGCAGACGCCGATCCGGCCAGTGCCGCCGTGCTCGTACGTCTCCGCCTCCAGGGCGGCGGTCAGCCGCTCGAAGAACAGGGCGCGGTTGGGCAGCCGGGTCACCGGGTCGTGCATCTGGAGGTGGCGCAGCCGCGCCTGGAGTTCGCGCCGCGCGCTGACGTCGGCGACGGACAGCAGGAGGCCCGGGGTGTCCCCGGCGCCGGCCAGCGGCTCGACCGTCACCTGCGCCCACAGGGAGTGCCCGTCGGCCCGCTTCAGCCGCCGGGTGCAGCGCAGCCGGGGCTGCCGGCCGCGCAGCACCTCGCGGTACGCGTGCCAGATGCCTGCGTCGGAGGCGAGGTCGACGAGGTCGGCCGCCACGCCACCCACCAGCGCGCCGGGGTCGTGGCCGAGCAAGGTGCCGAGGGTGTCGTTGGCGCTGACGACCAGGCCCTCGGCGTCGACGACGGCCATGGCGAGGGGCGCGGCGGTGAACACCGAGCGATAGGCCTCGGGTCTCTCGCACGCCGCACGAGGAGCCAGGTCTTGGTCACTTTCTGTGACAGCCGACCGGTCGAGGGCTGCCGCGGACGTCGGCCCTTCGGAGGTTCCGTTCACCGCTCGCTCCCGCAGTGCCTCGATCTCTGTTCGTGCTCTGTTCGTGCAGGAAAGTGTGCCGATCATAGAGGCTGACACCGGGCCCTTCCAGCCGCCTTTCCGCGTTCCGGACCGAGCGGCCACTCTGAGAGATCGTTTCTGCTCACACCTGGACGGGTTCTTCGTGCCTCCGACCAGTTGTGACGTTCCGTGAGTGCCGCCGGGGTGTCGGCCTGGAGGCCGACTGCGAAGCACCGGACGACTCACCCATCCGGTGCAGGCGAACAGGGCGTAATACGACAATCATGCACAAGCTGGGTGCGGTGTCCCGTCGACCGCCCCGGAGGTTCATGTGCCACGCCTGCGCACCACTGCGGCGGTGTGCACCACCATGTCGGCCCTCGCGGCGACCTCCCTGATCACCGCCCCCTCGGTCGCCGAGCCGTTCTCGCCGGAGCCCTGCGCCCTCAAGCGCACCGAGGTGCACCACTCCGAGGGCCTGGACACCTGGAACGCCGCCTATCCGCGGCCCGCCCGCGCCCTGGACGCGGTGATGATCTTCCTGTCCTTCCCCGACTCCCAGCCGCTGACGTCGCCGGCCGAACTCACCGCCGACCACTTCCCGGCCACCACCCGCTTCTTCCAGCAGGCCTCGTACGGCGCCTTCAACCTGCGCCCGCACCCGATGCGGAACTGGATCCCGATGCCGAGCCCGTCGACGTCGTACGGCATACGGCGCGACTGGCGCCCCGAGCACCGGGCCGCCTACCTGCGCGACGCGCTGCGGGCCGCCGACCGGCACGTCGACTTCTCCCGCTACGACGTCGTCTACTTCGTCGCGGACCCGGACGCGCCCGGCGTGGACTCCGACGCCACGAAGGTCGTCAACCTGGAGCGCCCGATGCGGGCCGACGGCACCGCCCTGCGGCGGGTCGTCACGGTCTTCGAGAACCACCCGCCCGACCGGCTGGTCCTGGCCCACGAGACGGGGCACGTCTTCGACCTGCCCGACCTCTACCACCGGCCCGTCGACGGCGAGGGCGACTGGGACACCCACGTCGGCGACTGGGACCTGATGGGCAGCCAGTTCGGACTCGCCCCGGACCTGTTCGGCTGGCACAAGTGGAAGCTGGGCTGGCTGGAGCCCCGGCAGGTGACCTGCGTGCGGGGCAGGGGTCCGACCCGGCTGACGCTGGAGCCGCTGGCGGCGGGGCCCGGGGTCATGGTGACCGGCGCGGCCGGGGCGCCGGCCTTCGGTCTCGGACGGGGGACGAAGCTGGCCGTGGTGCGCACGGGCGCGGACACGGTGCTCGCCTTCGAGGTGCGGACCCCCGTCGGCAACGACGCCTCCGCCTGCCGGGCGGGGGTGCTGGTCTACCGGGTGCACAGCGGGGCGGAGTCCGGGGGCGGGCCGATCGAGGTGATCGACGCCCACCCGGAGACCGAGTCCTGCTGGGCCGACTCGGTCTACCCCCCTCTCGCCGACGCCCCGGTGGGCCTGGGCGAGAGCTTCACGGTCCCCGGCGAGGGCGTCCGGGTGGCAGTGGAGGGACGCTCGGAGTCCGGGGCGTGGACCGTACAGATCACACCCGGGTGAGGGAGCCGCGGGGCGCGTCGAAGAGGGGGTGCGGGTGGCGAAGCCTCCGCAACGCGCGGCGAAGCCGCGCAGAAACAACGATGGCGAGGCGGTTCGCGCTTTCCGCGAACATGCCTCGCCATCGCCAACGTGCGCCGCCAGGGACTCGAACCCCGGACCCGCTGATTAAGAGTCAGCTGCTCTAACCAACTGAGCTAGCGGCGCCTGCTGACGTCGTAGACCTTAGCATCCTGGTCGGCGGAGGGAAAAATCGAAATCCGCACGGCCGCCCAGAGCAGGATCTCCGGGCCCGGCAGCCACGGCATACGGGTGTCCGGCGCCACCAGCCACCGCGCCCCGGAAGGGGCGGGCCCGCCCGCGGGGGCCGGTACGGTCACCGCGTCCCCGGCGCCGTGACACAGCAGCGGCGGCACCGCGCCCGTACGCCCGTCCCCCCTGCCGCGGGCGCTCCACTCCTCCCACTCCAGAAGCGACGGCAGCCGCTGGGCGGTGCCCGGCGCGGCGAACAGCAGCATCCGGCCCCGGAACTCCGCCACCGGGCCGGATCCCGGGCCCTCGTCCCACATCCGGTCCAGCATCCGGCGCCCGAAGATCGCGGGGGCGCTCACCACGTCGAAGGCGGAACCGCAGGGCAGGACGGCCGGGGCCGCGGGCCGCTCCGTCCACAGCGCCAGCGTGCTGCGCGGGTACGCGCTCGCCGAGGCCAGCCAGGCGGCGCCGTCCGAGGTGACGTCCGAGACGTGGGGCGTGGCGTTGCGTGTGCTGCTCATGCCGCATACATCTACCGGGCGTGAGGGAGCCGCTCCGCTGGGTTGCGGGAAATGGGGACAGGACGGCGGGGAAGGGAGTATCTTGCCCACCCTCCTGGCATATGCGGTCGGGCTACTCCGTGGAGTCGCCGCGCATCAGATCGCGTCCGAACTCCACCATCTTCTTGGCGTAGTCCTCGGTCCACTCGGCACGCTCGGCGATGTCCGCGGCGGTGAGCCGGTCGAACCGGCGCGGGTCGGCCAGCTGCGCCGCCGCGATCGCCTGGTACTCCATCGCGCGGTCCGCCGCCGCGCGGAAGGCCTGCGTCAGCTCGGTGGCGCGCTCCAGCAGCGCCCGGGGGTCGTCGATCGACTCGAGGTCGAAGAAGTGCTCGGGATCGGCGGCCGCCTCCGCCGGCTCGAAGAGCAGGGGCGCGGGGCGTAGCCGCGGTTCGTTCCGACGCGGCGTGGGCTCCGCCATGTCTTCTCCTCCTCGTACGTCACGACGACCCTCCCCCGCACGCGGGGGCACTCCGTCGGAGTGGGCCACCGTCCATTGTCCCGCCCCCGCGCAAGAGGGCGGGGGGTGCCCGGCGCGGCGGCCCGGACACCCCCCGCCCCTGGGACGGGAGCACGCGGCTGGTCGGAGGGGATCAGCCCGCGTACGTCTCGAACTCGGCGACCTTCGGGGTGCCCGAGGCGCCGGTGATCTCGAAGGTGATCTTCGTCAGGGAGACCGCCGGGAAGCTGATCACGCCCGCCCCGCTGCCGGTGGCCAGCACGGCTCCGGTGCCGTGGTCGACGAGCCGGTAGGAGCCGATGGCCCCCTCGGAGCCGGCCGCCTCCCGGATGGCGACCTTGGAGACCGTGGTGGGGGACGACCACTTCACGGAGACCGAGCCGGTCGTCCCGGCCGGCGACCAGTACGTGCCCATGTCACCGTCGCGCACGTTGCCGTAGCTGGTGCCGCTCGCCTTCGAAGAGCCGTCGGAGCCCGCGCCGATGCTGAGGTTGGTGCCGCTCGGCGGGTCGGTCGGGTCCGGGGACGGCTCGGTCGGGTCGGTCGGGTCCGGGTCGGTGGGGTCCGGGGACGGGTCCGGGTTCTGCGGCGTGCAGCTTCCGTCCGACACCTTGAGGCCCTTGTTCGCGCCCGCCGTGGCGCTCACCACGGCCGGTACGCAGGAGGCGGCGTCCAGGTCGTAGGAGTACGGGATGGAGACCGTGGTGTTCGACTGCGGGTCGGGTCCGGCCGGGTTGGTGTCCCCGCCGGGCTCGGACCAGGTCACGTTGTCGAAGATGTTGCCGCTGACCTGCCAGTAGCCGGCCTCGTCGGTGTAGAAGGTGCCGAGGACGTCCTTGGAGTCCTCGAAGTAGTTGTTGTCCACCTTGGCCTTGGCGCCGGCCCGGGAGTTGATGCCGGACTCGTTGAGGCCCACGTAGTGGTTGTTGTAGATGTGCGAGGTGCCGCCGCGCAGCAGGGGGGTGCGGGAGTCGATGTTCTCGTACTTGTTGTGGTGGAAGGTGACGTACCCGTTGGACCTGTCGCTCTCGCTGGAGCCGATGAGACCGCCGCGGCCGGAGTTGCGCAGGACGCTGTAGGACAGGGTCACGTACTGGGTGTTGTCCTTCATGTCGAAGAGGCCGTCGAAGCCCGCCGACTCGCCGCCCGAGGCCTCCAGGGTGGTGTGGTCGACCCAGACGTTGCGGACGTCGCTCTCCATGCCGATGGCGTCGCCGCCGTTGGAGGTGGGCGAGCCCGACTTCTTGACGTTCCGGACCGTCACGTTCTGGATGATGATGTTGCTGGACTCCCGGATGTGGATGCCCAGCTGGTCGAAGACGGCACCGCTGCCGACGCCGACGATCGTGACGTTGCTGATCTGCTTCAGCTCGATCCTGTCGGCGGCGGTGTTGCAGCTGTCGCCCGACACCTTGCTGGTGTTGCCGTGGTTGATGGTGCCCTCGACCTCGATGGTGATCGGGGTGGCGCTGTCCGCCCGGCCGCACAGGGCCTGGTGGATCGCGGTGCCGGTGGTGGCCCGGACCGTCTGCCCGCCCGCGCCGCCGGTCGTGCCGCCGTTCTGGGTCGCGTAGCCGGTGGCGCCACCGGCCGCTGCCGCCGCCTCGGGCATGGCCAGCACCACCCCGGTCGCGGCGGCGAGGGCCAGTGTCCCCAGCGCCGCCTGGAGTCGCAGCGCGACGGGTCGTCTCATCCTCGGTCTCCCCTTCGTCTTCACATGCCGGAACGAGTGAACTGTCGTGATCATGTCAATACGACAGTCGGGAAAGCGCTTTCTCGCCGTGAGAATAGGGTTCGGCCCGGGGCCTGACAAGGGTTCAGGTAAATTCAGATAGTCAGACGATAGACATGTACATGAATCGCACCGCCGTCGATGTGCACCCCGAGCGCGGCTGGGGTACGCTCAAGCTGCCTGATCACGGGGGTCAACCCCCAAGAACCGGCAGTGCGTTGGTGGTCCAAGGAAAGACGCCCCACTTCCCGTGGGGAAATGCAGGTGCAAGGCCTGCCCAGCGCTCCATGGAGAGCCCCGGCCCCGCAGCAGCGGGACCGGGGCTCTCTCGTGTCACGACCCCTGACAGGGCCCCTCAGGCCTGCACCACCGGCTCCCGGGTGAAGAGCGCGCCCAGTTCCGGAGCGTTGACCCGGCGGTCCGCCAGGCGCAGGCCCTCCCAGATGGTGACCTGGTTCGCCGTCAGGACCGGCTTGCCCAGCTCCTTCTCCAGGGCCGGGATGTGGGCCGCCGTGTGCAGGGCGGTGTCCGGCAGCAGCACCGCCTCCGCGTCCGGGCGGTCGGCGGCGCGGGCCAGTGCCAGCACCTCCGTCTCGGTCCAGGTGCCGACCTCCGCGGCCGTGATGATGCCCGAGCCGACCACGTCGACCACCTCGATGCCGGCGGCCCGGAGGAACTCCGCGAAGAGCTGTGCCACGTCCTGCGGATAGGTCGCGCCGATCGCGACCCGCCGCGCCCCGACCTCGCGCACCGCGTGCACGAAGGCGAACGAGGTCGACGAGGCTGGCAGTCCGGCCGTCTGGGCCAGGCCGCGCACCTGTTCCTGCGCGCCCTCCCAGCCGTGCACGAAACTGCCACTGGTGCAGGCCCACACCACGGCGTCGGCGCCGGCCAGCCGCAGCTCCTCGACGCCGGCCGCGAGCCGCCGCGGCGACCCCATCTCCAGCAGGGCGTCCACCCGGTGCGCGTCCTCGCCGATGTCCGTGTGCACCAGGTCCACCCGGATGTCGCTGCCCAGCAGCTGCTCGATGCGTGGATAGTCGTCCTCGCCGGAGTGGCCCGGGTACAGGAACCCCAGTGCTGTCATGTCCACCCTTCCTGCTGCTGTTCGGTGTCCGGGCCGTCCGTGACGCCCGGCATGTCCGCCACTGCGGGGCCGGCCGGTCCCGGCACCGCGGGGCCGGTGCGCGCCGACGGATCGGTCAGCGTCTGGTACGGCCCCACGGCACGGGTACCCAGTCGGCGCAGCGCCGCCCACATCGTCACTTGGTTGGCCGAGATCACCGGGATCCGCAGCTCGGCCTCCAACTGCGGGATGACGTCGTAGGTGGGGAGGTTGGTGCAGGAGATGAAGAGGGCGTCCGCCGCACCCTCGACCGGTACCGCCTGGCGCGCCATGTCGGCCACGTCGCGGTACGGCACCTTCCAGATGTGCCGGGTCAGACCCATGAAGGCGCACCCGGTGACCGTCACTCCGGCCTCGGCGATGTACGCCTCCAGCGACCGGGTGACCGACACGGTGTACGGCGTCACCAGCGCGAGCCGGCGCACGCCCAACTCGGCCAGCGCGTCCAGCAACGCGCCGGAGGTGGTCACGGACGGGACCGCCCCCGCCCAGGTCATCGCCTCGCACATCGCCCGTTCGCCGGCGACGCCGCCGACGAAGCTGCCCGAGGTGCAGGCGTAGGCGACGACCTCGGGGGCGATGGCGTTGAGGGTGCGCACCGCCTCGCCGAGGGTTTCGTGCTCGCTGACCATCCGCGCGAGGTCCAGACTGACCTCGACGGGCACGAAAGGGGTTCGCGTCATGTGCAGCGAGACCTCGTCGGGCACCCATCGCCACAGCTCGCGATCGAGTGCGAAGTCGAACGGGGCGACCACGCCGACCCCGCGTTGCGGAGCTGGTCCGCCGAGAAAGGAGATGTCCATGGCACGCACCGGCCTCACACTGAGGAAGGAGAGGGCAACGCACCGTTACGCACGGCCGTGTTGACGAAGGTAGGTTGCGGTGCGAGCGTGGTCAATCCGCCCGCGTCACTCCCAGGTCAACAGCCGGTTAACTTCCGCGTCAACACCCGAACCGCCCCAGTTTTCCCCGTACCTCCCCCGTACCGGAGACACGCCTGCCGATGAGCACGCCCACGCTTCTCGTCCTGGACGCCGAACCCCTCCCCCGGCTGGGCCGGCTGACCGGCCAGGCCCGGATCGAGCACACCGACGCGAAGTCCCTCGCCGAGCGGTTGCCGCACGCGGACGTGCTGCTCGTGTGGGACTTCAGCTCGCACGCGGTGCGCGAGGCGTGGCCCGGCGACGGCCCGCGGCCGCGCTGGGTGCACACGGCGAGCGCCGGGGTGGACCATCTGATGTGTCCGGAGCTGGCCGATTCCGAGACGGTGGTGACCAACGCGCGCGGCGTCTTCGACCAGCCGATCGCCGAGTACGTCGCCGCGCTCGTCCTGGCGATGGCGAAGGACCTGCCGACGACACTGCGGCTGCAGGGTGAGCGGACCTGGCTCCACCGCGAGTCGATGCGCGTGGCCGGAACACGCGCCTGTGTGGTCGGTTCCGGGCCGATCGGGCGGGCGATCGCGCAGACGCTCAAGGCGCTCGGCATCACCACCGCGCTGGTCGGCCGCACCGCTCGCACCGGTGTGCACGGGCCGGACGAGCTGGACCGGCTGCTGGCCCGCGCCGACTGGGTGGTCGCGGCGGCGCCGCTCACCGACGACACGCGCGGCATGTTCGACGCCCGGCGGTTCGGGGTGATGCAGCCCTCCGCCCGGTTCGTGAACGTGGGGCGGGGTCAGCTGGTCGTGGAGGACGACCTGGCCGAGGCGCTGACCAGGCGCTGGATCGCGGGTGCCGCGCTGGACGTGCTGAGCCGGGAGCCCCTCGCGCCGGAGAGCCCGCTGTGGCGGGTCTCCGATCTGATCATCTCCCCGCACATGAGCGGGGACGTGGTCGGCTGGCGGGACGAACTGGGCGCGCAGTTCGTGGAATTGTTCGAGAGCTGGGCGGCGGGCCGGCCGCTGGCGAACGTGGTCGACAAGAAGCGCGGATACGTGCCCGGACACTGACGTCCCAGGAAGCGGGAGGGTGCATGACGGACCTCGACCTCACCGAGCTGACCGCGGTGCAGCTCGTCGACGGTTATCGCAAGGGAGTTTTCAGCCCCGTCGAGGTGACCCGGGCGGCGCTGGACCGGGCCGAACAGATCCAGCCGGAGGTGAACGCCTTCGTCCGGCTCACCGGCGAGGAGGCGCTCGGCCGGGCCCGGCGGGCGGAGGAGCGGTGGCGGCGCGGGGAGCCGTGCGGGCGCCTGGACGGGGTGCCGGTCACGGTGAAGGACATCTTGCTGACGCGCGGTCAGCCCACCCTGCGCGGCTCCCTGGCCGTCTCGCCGGACGGCCCCTGGGACGAGGACGCGCCCTCCGTCGCCCGGCTGCGCGAGCACGGCGCGGTGTTCCTCGGCAAGACGACCACGCCCGAGTACGGCTGGAAGGGCGTGACGGACTCGCCGCTGTCCGGCATCACCCGCAACCCGCACGATCCGTCTCGTACGGCGGGCGGTTCCAGCGGGGGCGCGGCGGCTGCCGTTGCCCTCGGGGCGGGGCCGCTGGCGCTCGGCACGGACGGCGGCGGGAGCGTGCGCATCCCGGCCTCCTTCTGCGGCGTCTTCGGCCTGAAACCGACGTACGGGCGGGTGCCGCTGTACCCGGCGAGCGCGTTCGGCACCCTCGCGCACGTCGGCCCGATCACCCGGGACGCGGCGGACGCGGCGCTGCTCCTCGACGTCATCGGCACTCCCGACGCGCGGGACTGGTCGGCGCTGGGGCCGGCGCCCGGCTCGTACACCGAGGCCCTGGCCGGCGGGGTGCGGGGGCTGCGGGTGGCGTACTCGCCCTCGCTCGGCGGGCAGGTGGCGGTGCGCCCGGCGGTGGCGACGGCGGTCCGGGAGGCCGTGCAGCGGCTGGCGGAACTGGGCGCGTTCGTCGCGGAGGTGGACCCCGACTTCTCGGACCCGGTGGAGGCCTTCCACACGCTGTGGTTCAGCGGGGCGGCCCGCGTGGTGCAACATCTGCGGGCGGGTCAGCGGGAGCTGCTCGACCCGGGGCTGCGGGAGATCGTCGGGGCGGGCGCCCGGTACTCGGCGCTGGAGTACCTGGCCGCGGTGGACGTCCGGATGGAGCTGGGCCGCCGGATGGGCCGCTTCCACGAGGAGTACGACCTGCTGGTCACGCCGACGCTGCCGATCACGGCGTTCGAGGCGGGCGCGGAGGTGCCGAAGGGCTCCGGCCACCGGCGCTGGACGGGGTGGACCCCCTTCACCTACCCCTTCAACCTCACCCAGCAGCCGGCGGCGTCGGTACCGGTGGGCACCGACGGGGACGGCCTCCCCATCGGCCTCCAACTGATCGCCGCCCGCCACCGCGACGACCTGGTCCTACGCGCGGCACACGCGTTGCAGCAGGCGGACCCGGCGTAGCCCCGGGCGGGGCCCATTCCAGGCCCTGCCCGATCGGGGCCGACCTGAGCCGGGCCCGGCCACTCAGCGCCCCACGAACCCGCGCACGGCGAGCCCGCCCACGGCAGGACCACGCCGCCCGCGAGGGGGTCGGGGCACCCAGCCGGGAGGCGAGGGCACCCAGCCGGGAGGCGGGGATCCCCGGCGAGGGGCCAGGGGCACCCGGCGACGGGACCCCCGCCCTCCCCCGCCCCACCGCCGGAGGCCTACGCGCGGCGGAAGCTGAGGGTCTCCCCCGCCGCCCCCGTGCGCCACAGGTCGTTGCAGGCCTCGGCCATCGCGGGCAGGCCCTCGACGATCTGGCCCCAGACGGTGCCGGGGACCCAGCCGACGTCGGCGTTGAGCAGGAGGTTGTTGCGCTCGTAGAACAGGGCGAGGTCGACGAGGGTGGTGCCCGCGCGGACCTCCCGGTCGTAGCCGTACGCCTTGGTGCCCAGTTCGGCACCGGCGAAGGCGAAGTAGCACAGGTCGCCCGGAATGGGCGTTACCGTCGGATTCTCCAGTGGTGGCTCGGATGTCGCGAAGGGCGGGAAGAGGGCGTAGATCTCGTTGCGCGCGTATTTGGCGTGATACACGTCGCTGCCGAGGGGGAGGGCGTCCCAGACGGCCTTGCAGGTGATCGGGGCCCGGTCGTCGAGCAGTTGGGCCGTGCAGGTGATTCCGCGCTTGACCAGCGAGACTTCGATGTAGCGATCAGCCATACCCCCATGGCAGTGCCCCGCGGCCCCGCGGTCAAGGGCGCGGGGCCGAGGTATCGGACTGAAAACGGTCGGCATAACCCCTCACGCTTCGGGTAGCTGCGCGCCCATGGCTCCACCACACAGAACCCCGCCATGGGGTATATCCGACCAAAGGTCCAGGACAGCCGGGCCCACCCGCCGGTCGCTGCTCGCGGGGGTCGCGGCGCTCGGCGCACTGGGGGCGGCCGGCTGCTCCCGGGTGGCCACCGCGTCCGATGTGGAAGGCGGCGATCTTCTCGACCGGCTCAAGGCACAGGGCGTCGCCCGGCTCGGCATCGCGGGCGAGATCCCCTTCGGGTACATCGACAAGAACGGTGAGCTGACCGGCGAGGCACCCGAGCTGGCCAAGGTCATTTTCAAGCGCCTCGGAGTGGACCGGGTGCAGCCGGTGCCGACGGAGTTCGGCTCCCTCATCCCGGGGCTGGCGTCGCAGCAGTTCGACATCGTCGCGGCCGGGATGTACATCAACCCCGACCGCTGCCAGCAGGTCATCTTCTCCGACCCCGACTACCAGATGCTGGACTCCTTCATCGTGCGCAAGGGGAACCCCCTCGGGCTGCGCGACTACAAGGACGTCGTGGAGAAGAAGGCCAAGTTCGCGACCGGCACCGGCTACGCCGAGATCGGCTACGCGGTGGAGGCAGGGTACAAGGAGAGCGACATCCTGATCGTGCCCGACCAGGTGGCCGGCCTGAACGCGGTCGAGTCCGGGCGCGTGGACGTCTTCGCGGGGACGGCGCTGACCACCCGCGAGGTGGTGAAGAAGTCCAGCAAGGCCGAGGTCACCGACGCCTTCAAGCCCATCGTCGACGGCGAACCGCACGTCGACGGCGGCGGCTTCGCCTTCCGCCCGGACGAGACCAACCTGCGGGACGCCTTCAACGTCGAGCTGCAGAAGCTCAAGAAGAGCGGCGAACTGCTCCGCATCCTCAAGCCCTTCGGTTTCACCGAGAACGAGATGACGGATCTGACCGCGAAGGAGCTCTGCGGCGGATGACCTCGGGACTGTGGGAACTCGTACTCCAGGGCGTCTGGGTCACCATCCAGCTGCTCTTCTTCAGCACCCTGCTGGCGACGGCCGTCTCCTTCGTGGTCGGCATCGCGCGCACCCACCGGCTGTGGGTCGTCCGCTTCCTCGCGGGCTTCTACACCGAGGTGTTCCGCGGCACCTCCGCGCTGGTGATGATCTTCTGGGTGTTCTTCGTGCTGCCCCCGGCCTTCGGCTGGCAGCTGGTGCCGATGTGGGCGGGCACGCTGGCGCTTGGCCTGACCTACGGGGCGTACGGCTCCGAGATCGTGCGCGGCTCGCTCGCCGCGGTCGACCCGGCGCAGCGGGAGGGCGGCATCGCGCTGAGCTTCACTCCCTGGCAGCGGATGAGGCTGATCCTGCTGCCGCAGGCCGTGCCGGAGATGATCCCGCCGTTCTCCAACCTGCTGATCGAGCTGCTCAAGGGCACCGCCCTGGTCTCGATCATGGGCATGGGCGACCTGGCGTTCAGCGGCAACCTGGTGCGGCTGGCGCTCCAGGAGAGCGCGGAGATCTACACGTACATCCTGCTGATCTACTTCGTGATCGCGTTCCTGCTCACGCGGGTGATGCGCGGCCTGGAGAAGAAGCTGAAGGCGGGCGTCGGCAAAGCCCCGGTGCGCAAGCCCGACACGGAGCTGAAGCGTCCTGAGACGACCAACGTTGGGGGCGCTGCCTGATGAACTGGGACTGGAGCGCGGTCTCCGACTTCATGCCGCACTTCTGGGACGGTCTGCTGGTCACCCTGCAGATCCTGGTCCTCGGCTCGCTGGTCTCCTTCGGCCTGGGCCTGGTGTGGGCGCTGCTGATGCGGGTGCCGAGCCGCTGGGTGACCTGGCCGATCGGGGTGGTCACCGAGTTCATCCGGAACACCCCGCTGCTGGTGCAGCTGTTCTTCCTCTTCTACGTGCTGCCCGAGTGGAACATCACCTTCTCGGCGCTCACCACCGGTGTGGTCGCCATCGGCCTGCACTACTCGACGTACACGATGCAGGTCTACCGGGCCGGCATCGAGGCGGTGCCGGTCGGCCAGTGGGAGGCCGCGACGGCGCTCAACCTGCCGCTCGCGCGGACGTGGACGGCGGTCATCCTGCCGCAGGCGATCCGCCGCGTGGTGCCCGCCCTGGGCAACTACGTGATCTCCATGCTCAAGGACACGCCGCTGCTGATGGCGATCACGGTGCTGGAGATGCTCGGCGAGGCCCGGCTGTTCTCGCAGCAGAACTTCCAGTTCACCGAGCCCCTGACGGTGATCGGTGTGGCCTTCATCATCATCTCCTACCTGGCCTCCCTTGCCCTGCGAGCCCTGGAGCGACGCCTTGTCCACTGACACTCTTCCCAACCCCGAGAAAAGCCCCGAGCGAGGCGGCTCCGAGCTGATCCGCCTGGAGCGGGTCACCAAGCGGTTCGGGGACAACACCGTCCTCGACAACCTCGACTTCGCCGTGGACGCGGGCAAGCACGTCACCCTGATCGGGCCGTCCGGCTCGGGCAAGACGACGATCCTGCGGCTGCTGATGACGCTGCTCAAGCCCGACGAGGGCACGATCACCGTGGACGGGCAGAAGCTGTTCCCGGCGACCGAGAAGGAGCGTCGGGAGGTGCGCAAGCAGATCGGGATGGTGTTCCAGCAGTTCAACCTGTTCCCGAACATGACGGTGCTGCGCAACATCACCGAGGCGCCGGTCACCGTGCTCGGCCTGTCCAAGGACGAGGCGGTGGAGCGGGCCAGGGAGCTGCTCGACATGGTGGGCCTCGGCGACAAGTGCGACGCCCACCCGGCCCAGCTCTCCGGCGGTCAGCAGCAGCGGGTGGCGATCGCCCGGGCGCTGGCGATGCGGCCGAAGGTGCTGCTCCTCGACGAGGTGACCTCGGCGCTCGACCCCGAGCTGGTCGCGGGCGTCCTCGACCTGCTCAGGGACATCGCCCGCACCACGGACATCACCATGCTGTGCGTGACCCACGAGATGAACTTCGCCCGGGACATCTCGGACCAGGTGCTGATGTTCGACTCGGGCAGGGTCATCGAGGCCGGCCCGCCCGAGAAGATCTTCAGCGAGCCGGAGCACGACCGGACGCGGGAGTTTCTCAGCGCGGTCCTGTAATTGCACGGTGGGCCTGCCCCAACGTCCGAGGTCGAGGCGGTGGGGCAGGCCACTGGCATGTGCCAGAGGGCCTGCGCCGCAGATGAGGGCCCCGGAATCCGGTCAACAAGCCCTCCCGAGAGGCTTCTTGGCGGCTATCGTGGAAGCCGGGATGCACCAGCGAGCGCAGGGGGAGACCACCGTGGCGCTGCAGCACAGGCCGACCGCGCCGCACCACTCGGCCCAGGACGCCCTGCGTGTCCTGGAGACGGTGGCGCGGCACTCCTCCGGAGTCACCGCCGCCGAACTCGGCCGCGGCTCCGGCCTCGACCAGGAGCGGCTGACCGCGCTCCTGCGCATGCTGCGCCGCGAGGGCTACGTCGAGCAGACCGCCGACGGCGCGTACGTCACCGGTGAGGCCCTGGCCCGCCTGGGCTCGGCCGACGGACGCGAGCAGGCGGTGCGGGACAAGCTCCAGCGCACCCTGGACCGGCTGCGCGACTCGGTGGGCGCCGCCGTCTACATCAGCCGGTACGTCGACGGCGAGGTAAGCGTCACCCAGTACGCCGACAGCCCGGCCACGCCCAAGGTCAACGAGTGGGTCGACTTCAAGGTCTCGGCGCACGCCACCGCGGTCGGCAAGAGCCTGCTGACCCAGCTGGACCACGCGGGCCGCCGCGACCATCTGGCCCGGCACCGGATGGCCCGGCTGACCTCGCGCACCATCACCAGCGACGCGCTCCTGATGTCCCGGCTGGAGTCCCAGCCGCCCACCGTGCCGGTCCTCGACCTCCAGGAGTACGCGGTGGGCACGGTCTGCGCGGCCGTCCCGATCACGGCCGGCTCCTCCGTGGGCTGTCTGGCCCTGTCGCTCCCGGTGGAGCAGGCGCACCGGCTGCGCGAGGCGGCGGACGAGCTGAACCGGAACGCGGCGCCGGTGCTGCTGTCGCTGACGATCTAGCGCGGCTCCGGTGGCCGGGGTGGTCGGGAGCACCCCCCGGGACCGGGTAGTATTTTCGTCGTCGCCGGCCGCGGGAAGCGGACGGCGGGAGTCATGCGCCGCTAGCTCAGTTGGTTAGAGCAGCTGACTCTTAATCAGCGGGTCCGGGGTTCGAGTCCCTGGCGGCGCACAGCACAGGATCCCCCTCGCTCCGGCGAGGGGGATCTTGCTCGTTCGCGCCCGATCAGAAGGTGACGTCCGAGCACGCGTAGAACGCGTTGCCCGTGTCGGCGATCGTCCAGACCGCGACGATCACGTGGTGTCCGCTCAGCCCGGACGGCAGCCTGCCGCTGTGGGAGAGCGTGGCCGGGGGCTGCTGGTTGTTGTAGGGCACCGTGAAGAACGGTGTCAGGTTGAGGTCGGACCGGGCCAGGTTGTGGTTCTGGTTCCAGCCCGGCTTGGTGACGTAGTACTTGAAGTCGGTCGTGCGGTGCCGGGCGGTGAACTGCCAGCGGAAGGTGTAGTTCTGCCCGCCGTTGACCCCGGTGGTCGGCCACGCCTGGCCGTTGGGCTGCTTGGGGCTGTCCAGCGGGGCGAAGGAGCCGACCCCCGCGGAACAGATCTTCCCGTCGGCCGGCCCGGAGGCCGGGAAGCCCTTGGGGCCCTCCACGCTCTGCGGCTCCCACTGGATGGCGCCGCACCCGCTGACGGTGCCGTTCTGGCACACCTTCTGCCGGCTGACGGGCAGGTCGGTGTAGCCGTGACCGGTGGCGCCGCCGGACGAGAGCACCAGGGCTCCGGTGGTCGCCATACCCACCGCGGCGGCGTAGATCTTGGTCCTTGTGCGCATACTGCTGCTCCCTGTGACGTGTGGGGAAGTTCAGTGAGCCGTGCAGGTCTAGACCAAGTCTCAGATTATTGCCGTGAGTTGAACATGTCCATACCAATCGCGGAACCATCGCGGAAGCCGCCCGCCCCTCAGTGCCCGGTGTCCCCACGCCCCGCGCAGAACGCCACCGTCAGGTCCTTGACCAGCATCTTGCGCTCGTAGTCGTCCAGTTCCACCAGCCCGCGCACGGTCAGCCGGGTCACCGTGTCCTCCACCGAGTCCACGACCGAGGTCAGCACGCTGGCCCGCTGCGCCGCGTCCAGCGCGGCGATCCGGCGCCGGTGCATCGCGGCGGCGACCTCCGGGGCGTACTCCACCCGGACCGGCCGCACCGAGAACACCTCCAGACCGACCGGCGCCGCGTCCGCCGCGACCAGCCGGGTCAGCGTGTCGCCGGCCACGTCGGCCGCGCTGCGGACCGTGCCCAGCGGCTCCACCGGGACCCGGGCCAGCGCGGCCTCGACGCACTCGCGCAGATACGTCTCGTGGTCCTCGACGCCCAGCGTGGCCTTCGCGGTGTCCCGCACCCGCCACACCACCAGCGTCACCGCCCTCAGCGCGACCCCGTTGCCGTCGGCCGCGGGCATCGGCTCGCTGCGCCAGTGCCGCAGCCGTACGTCGACCCGGCGACGCAGCAGCAACGGGTTCACCCACATCAGGCCGGTGCGCCGGACGGTCCCCCGGTAGCGGCCGAACAGCCCGAGCACCCAGGCCTGTCCGGTCCGGCCCCGGGCCAGCCCGCCGAACCCGAACATCCCGAGCGCCCCGGCGGCCGCGTACGCCGCCCACTGCGCGGGCCCGAGCCCGGCACCGGCGTACGCCGGCAGCCCCAGCGCCTGGGCCGCGAGCGGCGGCACGACCCCGGCCCACCAGGAGGTGACCGCGCACCCGGCCGCCCCGCAGAACCCGGCGGCCACCCCCGCGGCGCCGGACAGCACCCGGGCCGGACGCTCCGTCAGCTCCGGGTCGACCTGCGGTACCGGACGCGGCCGGGCCGCCTCGGGCCGCCGCGTCCGGGGCTGCTCGCCGGTGCCCTGCCGACGGCCGACGACCGCGGGCCGCAACGGCACCGGCGCCGGATCGGGGTCGTCGCGGAACAGCAGGTGGACGGGGATCTCGGTGGTGGCCTCGTTCCGGATCAGCCGGGCGGGCCGGTGGCCGGTCTCCGCGGCCGGCGAGGGACCGTCGGCGTCCGGGGCCGTGCCCTGCGGGTTCGTTGACGATGTCGTACTCATGCGTGCTCCAGCCTCCGCGCCAGACGCCTCATGAACGGATGATCATCTCGGGGCGGCCGGTCAGGAGAAGAGCCGCCGCCAGGTCTCCGGGCCCGGATAGCCGTCCGCCGCGCCACCGCGCCAGCCCTGGGCGCGCTGGAAGGCCTGGACGGCCCGCCGGTCCGCCTCACTCCAGCGCGGACCCGGTCCGGTCGTGTAGTACCTGCCGAATCCCTTCCGCACGAGCTGCCCGCCGAGCCGGGTGACGTACGGATTCTCCGCACCCGGCCGGAACATCGCCCGGCCCGGATAGCCGGCCACCCCGTGCGAGGCGGCGCCCGCGGCCGCGGCCGGGACGTCCTTGCCGCGGCCCTCGGCCAGCAGCCGCCAGGTGCCCGGACCCGGCAGTCCGTCGGCCTCCCGGCCCCGCCATCCCTGGGCCAGCTGGAACGCCTCGGTCGCCCTGCGGTCCGCCTCCGACCAGCGGGGGCCGGGCCCGGAGGAGTAGAAGCGTCCGGCGCCGCGCGCGGTGAGCATCCGGCCCAGCTCGGTGACGTGCCGGTTGTCGGCGCCGGGCCCGAAGGACGACGCCCCCGGGTAGCCGGAGGCCGCGGCCGGCGCCCCGCCCGCCGTGCTCACCGGGCTCGCCGCGACGCCCTTGTAGCGGTAGGGCAGGTACTTCGCGGAATTGCTCCAGTAGGCGTAGGGCGTGGCGAGCTTCCGGGCGTGGGGCGGGGTCTGCTCGTAGGCCGTGTACGCGGTGCGCGTGCCGTCCGTCCAGCCGCCGAAGATCACCACGTGGGAGCCTTTCTGCGGGTCGGACGTGTTGTGGAAGAGCAGAATGTCGCCGGGCTGGAGTTCACTCTTGGTGATCCGGTCGGCGACGGTGCCGAGGCTTCCGGTCCATTCGTTCGTCGGCAGTTTCCAGGCCATCGACACATAGCCCGAGCAGTCCTGCCGGTATCCGTCGGACCAGTAGGCGGTCATGCTGTACGGCACCTTCGCGGTGACCCAGGTCTTGGCCCGGCTGATGATCTCCGTACGGCTGATGGTGGCCAGCTTCGTGCCGGGCGCGGGCGCGGGCCGGCCCGCCGGACCGTGCAGCGGAGCCCTGGCACCCTGCGGGGTGTCCGGCTCCTCATCTGCGGGGACGCCCGGTCGCAGGGGTGCGTGGGCGGCGGCCGGGAGCGCGGCGGCTCCGCTCGCCCCCAGTGCGGCAGCGGTGGCGGTGGCCACGATCAGCGTGCGCCGGCCCGTCGGGGAAAACGGCGGGACACGCGTCCGGTGGCGGCAACCGGGGCAGTCGCAGTCGCTCGCGGCATCGAATTCCTCGAATACGGGAGTCTCCATGCGATTCCCCTCACACTCCCGATCGGAATGTCCGCGGCGGTGCACTTCGGTACATGTCCGTCAGTTTCTCAACTGGTCTCTCCATTCGCATGTTGACGGCCCGAATGATGTAACGGGCCCCCTCGGGGCAGATCCCCGGGTGGTCCGGAGCACCGTCCGGCATCGGGTAGAGTTCTGCAGGTCAGCAGGCGCCGCTAGCTCAGTTGGTTAGAGCAGCTGACTCTTAATCAGCGGGTCCGGGGTTCGAGTCCCTGGCGGCGCACAGACGGCCGAAGGCCCCTCGTATCACACGAGGGGCCTTCGGTGTACCCGGGTTCCGGATGCCTTGCGATCATGACGATCACCGTAGAACCTGGTCCGGTTCGAGGGGCCGGACACCGAGGGGGCGTCATGCAACCGGGGGCTCTCGTTCCATGTCTATATAAGGTGTGTGTCGGCCGAGGGGGGCCGTTGCAGGCCAAGGAACCGACGAAACACGCCTGACCCGCGTGTGGGGGGATGACACATGACGTCGACGCCGACGGGCGCCGGGCAGGACCAGGACCCGTCACAGACCACCCAGCTCAGGGTGCCCGGGCATCGGACCTGGAACACCGGTTCATTCCGCCGGATACGCAAGACCCTGCCGAAGTACGACTACGAGCACTACAGCCGGCTCGCGGGCCCCCTCACCCAGCCCGATCCGACCAAGCCGTACAAGGTCCAGTACCGCTCGCTGATATCCCAGGAGCCGCACCGCGTGCGGGTCGCGCTGATGCTGGCCGCCGCCCCGCTGCTGTCGGTGGTGCTGCTGGTCTGGCTGCTCCAGCCCACGCACTGGACCGAGCGCGACTACCCCGCCTTCGACTGGCTGCCCACGCTCGACATCGTGATGCTCGTGGCGATCGGCCTGATCGAACTCTTCCGCTGCCTGAACGTGCTCTCGAACGCGCACGCCACCCTGGTCGCCCGCGACCCGGTCCCGGTGGTGCCCGAGACCGGCACCCGGGTCGCCTTCCTCACCTCCTTCGTGCCCGGCAAGGAGCCGCTGGAGATGGTGACGAAGACCCTGGAGGCGGCCGTGCGGATCCGCCACCGCGGCCTGATGCACGTCTGGCTCCTCGACGAGGGCGACGACCCCGAGGTGAAGGAGGTCTGCGCGCGCCTGGGCGTACACCACTTCTCCCGCAAGGGCGTCGCCAAGTGGAACCGGAAGAAGGGCCCGCACCGCGCCAAGACCAAGCACGGCAACTACAACGCCTGGCTGGACGCGCACGGCAACGACTACGACTTCTTCGCCTCGGTCGACACCGACCACGTGCCGCTGCCCAACTACCTGGAGCGGATGCTCGGCTTCTTCCGCGACCCGGACGTCGGCTTCGTCATCGGACCGCAGGTCTACGGGAACTACGACAACCCGATCACCAAGGCCGCCGAGTCGCAGCAGTTCCTCTTCCACGCGCTGATCCAGCGCGCGGGCAACCGGTACGGCTCCCCCATGTTCGTGGGCACCTCGAACGCGGTGCGCATCAGCGCGCTCAAGCAGATCGGCGGGCTGTACGACTCGATCACCGAGGACATGGCGACCGGCTTCGAGATCCACCGCCACCGGAACCCGGCCACGGGCCGCAAGTGGCGCTCGGTCTACACCCCGGACGTGCTCGCGGTGGGCGAGGGCCCGAACGCCTGGACGGACTTCTTCACCCAGCAGATGCGCTGGTCGCGAGGGACGTACGAGACGATCCTCAAGCAGTACTGGAAGGGCTGGTACTCGCTGCCGCCGAGCAAGCTCTTCAACTACACGATGATGATCATCTTCTACCCGATGTCGGCCCTGAACTGGATCCTGGCGGCGCTGAGCTGCTGCCTCTTCCTGGGCCTGGGCGCCTCGGGCGTCAACATCGACCCCGCGGTCTGGCTGATGCTCTACGGCAACGCCTCCGCGCTCCAGATCGGCCTCTACGTCTGGAACCGCCGCCACAACGTCTCGCCGCACGAGCCGGAGGGCTCCGGCGGTGTGGCCGGCATGATCATGTCCGCGCTGTCGGCGCCGCTGTACGCCAAGGCGCTCATCGACTCCGTACTGCGCCGCAAGAGCAAGTTCGTGGTGACCCCGAAGGGCGACTCGGCCAGCCCGGACACCCTGTTCGGGACCTTCCGGTACCACTGGTACTTCATCGCGATCTTCGCCGGCTCGATCACCGCGGGCTTCGCCCTCGGGCACTCCCACCCCGCCATGATCATCTGGGCGACGTTCGCGCTGCTGATTACCGCGTCGCCGATGTTCGCCTGGCGCCACGAACTGCGGAAGGCGAAGAAGCGGCCGCCGGTCGTCGCCGCCGACCCCTCGCCGGGGATCCCACCCCAGCACATGGCGCCCGAGCAGACGTACGCGCCGCACGCGCCGCAGCAGAAGCCCAGCTGGGCAGCCCCCGCCGACGGGGGCGACGACCAGACCATGCAGATCGCCCTTGGTGGACTTGGGGGACGTAAGGAATGAAAGACCGTGCCGGCCGCCGCCGCGCCCGTCGCTTCGCGATAGGTACGGCGGTGGTAGTCGCGCTGGCCGGGATGAACGGACCGTGGCTCTACCGCTTCGGAACCGAGAAATACCACCAGTACAAGATCAATCAGCCGGAGTACAAGGCCGCCAACGGCAAGTGGGAGATCGTCGAGTTTCCCGAGAAGTACCGGCAGAACACCATCCACGCGGCGCTGCTGCGCACCGGCAAGGTGCTGCTCGTCGCCGGGTCGGGCAACGACCAGGACAACTCCGACGACAAGCAGTACGACACGCGGATCTGGGATCCCGTCAAGGGCACCATCAAGAAGGTGCCGACTCCGACGGACCTGTTCTGCACCGGGCACACCCAGCTCGCCAACGGCAACCTGCTGATCGCGGGCGGCACCAAGCGGTACGAGAAGCTCAAGGGCGACGTCACCAAGGCCGGCGGCCTGATGGTCGTACACAACGAGAACCCGGACGAGCCGATCACCCTGCCCGCCGGAACCCGGTTCACCGGCAAGGAGAACCGCAAGACCTTCGTCTCCAAGGACCCGGTCCTGGTGCCCCGCGCCAAGAAGGTCTTCGACCCGCAGACCGGTGAGTTCCTGCGCAACGACCCGGGCCTCGGCCGGATCTACGTCGAGGCGCAGCGCACCGGCGCCGAATACGAGACGGGGACCGAGGACAACTACCGCGTCCAGGGCCTGTCGGGTGCCGACGCCCGCAACACCTACGGCATCGCGCAGAAACTCGCCCTCGACAAGAAGGACTTCCAGGGAATCCGGGACGCCTTCGAGTTCGACCCGGTCGCCGAGAAGTACATCAAGGTCGACCCGATGCACGAGGCCCGCTGGTACCCGACGCTCACCACGCTGAGCGACGGCAGGATCCTGAGCGTCTCCGGCCTCGACGACATCGGCCAGCTGGTCCCGGGCAAGAACGAGATCTACGACCCGGAGACCAAGGAGTGGACCTACACCGACAAGGTCCGCCAGTTCCCGACGTACCCGGCGCTGTTCCTCATGCAGAACGGCAAGATCTTCTACTCGGGCGCGAACGCCGGCTACGGCCCCGACGACGTGGGCCGCGACCCCGGCATATGGGACGTGGACACCAACAAGTTCACCAAGGTGCCCGGGCTCAGCGACGCCGACATGCTGGAGACCGCAAACACGGTGCTGCTGCCGCCGGCGCAGGACGAGAAGTACATGGTGATCGGCGGCGGCGGGGTCGGCGAGTCCAGGCTGTCCAGCGAGAAGACCCGGATCATCGACCTGAAGGCGGACGACCCGCGGTTCGTGGACGGACCGGCCATGGAGAAGGGCACGCGCTACCCGCAGGCCTCGGTCCTGCCCGACGACAGCGTGCTGGTCTCCGGCGGCTCGGAGGACTACCGGGGCCGCGGCGACTCCAACATCCTCCAGGCCCGGATGTACCACCCGGGCACGAACGACTTCGAGCGGGTGGCCGATCCGCTGGTGGGCCGGAACTACCACTCCGGTTCGATCCTGCTGCCCGACGGGCGCCTGATGTTCTTCGGGTCGGACTCGCTCTACGCGGACAAGGCCAACACCAAGCCGGGCGAGTTCGAGCAGCGGATCGAGATCTACACGCCGCCGTATCTCTACCGGGACTCGCGGCCGGACCTCTCCGGCGGGCCGCAGACCATCGCGCGGGGAGAGTCGGGGACGTTCACCTCGCGGGCGGCGTCGACGGTGAAGAAGGTGCGGCTGATCCGGCCCAGCGCGTCGACGCACGTCACTGACGTGGATCAGCGGTCCATCGCGTTGGACTTCACGGCGGACGGGGACAAGTTGACGGTGACGGTGCCGGAGAACAAGAACCTTGTTCAGTCGGGGTGGTACATGATGTTCGTGACCGATGGGGAGGGGACGCCTTCCAAGGCGCAGTGGGTGAGGGTGCCGTAGCGCTCCCGCGGGTTGTGACTCAGGCTGCGGGAGCGCTGTGGCTGGTCGCGCTCCCGCGGCGGAGCCGCACATGTCACAGCCCCGCGCCCCTTAGGGGCGCTATCCCTGCGCCAGTTTCATGGCGTAGTCGGGGTACCACTCGCCCGCCTTCGGGCCACCCTTGCATTCGCCGTCCGACTCTCCGGGGCGCTTGACCCAGACGTAGGCGTCGACCAGGGGGTCGGACGTCTTCGTCGTGGGGGTCTCGCCGAGGGCGCGGCCCGGGGGGTTGCACCAGCGTTCGTCCGGGTTGCCCCCGGTGTAGGGGCCGTTGCCGTTGCGGCTGGTGTCGATGACGAAGGGCTTGTCGCCGACCTTGGCGGAGAGCTGCTTGCCGTAGGCGATGGAGTCCTCGGTGGTGTAGAAGTTCGACACGTTGACCGAGAAGCCGTCCGCCCTGTCGATGCCGGCCCGCTTCAGCGGGTCGAAGATCTGGTCGGGGTGGCCCCAGCCGGCGTTGCCCGCGTCCAGGTACACCTTGGTGTTCTTCAGGGCGGCGAGCTTGCCGATGGCCTCGTTGAGGAGGGCGTAGCGCTCCTCGTGGAACTGCTCCGGGGTGCAGCCGTCCACCAGGTGGAGCACGGCGTCCGGCTCCAGGACGACCGTGGCGGAGCGGTCGCCGATGCCCTTGGCCACGCCGTCGACGAAGTCGCGGTAGGCGTCGCCGTCGGCGGCGCCGCCGCCCGAGTACTGGCCGCAGTCGCGGTGCGGGATGTTGTAGAGGACGAGCAGCGCGGTACGCCCGGCCTCGTCGGCGGCCTCGGTGAAGCCGCGGGCCTGTTCCTCGGGGTTCTCCGGGCTGAGCCATTCGCCGGTCGGCTGCTGGGCGATCTTGCGGATCTGCTCGGCCTGGTCCTTCTTGCCGGCCTCGGCCAGCGAGGCGACCTGCTGCGCGGCGGTGCCGTCGGGGTTGACCCAGAACGGGCCGGCCTCCTTGGGCTGCTGCGTGATCCCGGCGCCCGCGCTCCCGCCCTTGTCCTCTCCGTCGCCGGAGGAGGAGCAGCCCGCGAGCAGCAGTGCCGCGCCGAGTATCGCCGCCGACGTCCGCCTCGTGGACAACGTCGAGGCCCCCCTGCTGCCGTACATCCAACCCCCTGGGTGCGTTGCGAGGCTCAATCCTGACATACGCCCCCCGCACCCGAGCGGTTCCGGGACCGGGCGCCGGTTCCTGTGCTAGGAGCCGGTTCCGGTTGCTAGGAGCCGGTTCCGGTGAGGTAGGCGGAGACGACGACGTTGGCCGTGTAGCTGTCGGTGGTGCGGTCGAAGGTGCCGCCGCAGGTGATCAGGCGGAGTTCGGCGCGGCCCGTGGTGCGGGGGCCGTAGGCCTGCTGGGCGTCGAAGCCGGTGCGGGTGAGGACCTGGACGTCGTCGACGGTGAACTCGGCGGTCCCGCCGTCGTCCCGGGTCACCCGGACGGTCTCGCCGGGCTCCAGGGCGCTCAGCTCGTAGAAGACGGCGGGCCGGGTCTCGGTGTCGACGTGGCCCACCATCAGCGCGGTCCCGGCCGCGCCCGGGGTGACGCCGGCCGCGTACCAGCCGACGGAGCCCGCCCGCTCGAACGGCGGTGGTTCGATGGCGCCCTGGGCGTCGAGTCCGCTGGGCAGGACCGGGGCGCTGATGGCGAGGCCGGGGACGTCGAGCCGCTGCGGCCGGGCGTCGTCGAGGGGTGCGTGGGCGGGCGGCAGCGGTACGTCGGGGGGCCGGCCGGCCGCCGCCATGTCGCCGGTCGCGGGCCGGGATATGCCCTCGCGCACGTCGGTGGCCTCGCGGCCCCACAGCCACAGCCCGAGGAGCAGCACGGTCCAGGCGATGCCGGTCACCAGGCGGCCCCCGGGGACGGTGGTGGCTCGCGCGTCCTGATCGGGCATGGTCAGTCCGTCCCGCGGCTCCGGCTGCGGACGCCGCGCAGCGCGACGGCGACGGCGGCGATGCCCGCGAGGACCAGGCCGGTCACGGTGTGCGCGGTGCCGGGGGGTTCGGGGCGGGCCTCCTCGCCGCCGTCGGCGGCGGCCAGCCGGGCGCTGCCGCCACCGCCCGCGTGGACGGGGGCGACCGGAGAGGCGGGTGCGGCCGGGCGCCGGCGCTCGACGTTGACGGTGCCCTCGCGGGCGTCGCCGCCGCAGGTGACCCGCACGGCGTACGCGCCGGCCTCCATGCCGGAGCGGACCGTGCCGGTGCCGACGAGGACGCCGTCCTCCGCGGCCACGGTCAGCCGTGCCTCGGAGACGAACGCCGCCGACACGGCGACCGCCGTCGTCTCGGTGCAGTCGGGCACGCGCAGCTCGACGTCGCCGCCGGGCGCGGGCGAGGCCGGAGACACCGACACGCCCCCGCCGTCGGCCGCGTACGCGGCCGGCGCGACCGGTGCGAGCGCCGCCGCCAGGGCGGATGCCGCACAGAGAGTGACCTTCAGTGAGCCCATCGTGTACCTCCAGTTACCTGGAGACTCCCCCGCGAGACCCGCCCCCGCATCCTGCGCGCGGGGCGGGCTGCTCCGTTCGGGTTACACCGGGCGGCCTCGGGTTTACCGGAGGCGGTGTGGCCTCAGACCCGTTCGACGAGGTCCGCGATGGAGTCGACCACCTTGGAGGGGCGGTACGGGAAGTTCTCGACCTGGTCGGGCCGGGTCAGGCCGGTCAGGACCAGGAAGGTCTGCATGCCCGCCTCCATGCCGGCCAGCACGTCGGTGTCCATGCGGTCGCCGATCATCGCGCTGGTCTCGGAGTGGGCGCCGATCGCGTTGAGCCCGGTGCGCATCATCAGCGGGTTGGGCTTGCCGGCGAAGTAGGGCTGCTTGCCGGTCGCCTTGGTGATCAGCGCGGCGACCGCGCCCGTCGCCGGGAGCGGACCCTCGGTGGAGGGGCCGGTCTCGTCGGGGTTGGTGCAGATGAACCGGGCGCCGGCGTTGATCAGCCGGACCGCCTTGGTCATGGCCTCGAAGGAGTACGTACGGGTCTCACCGAGGACCACGTAGTCGGGGTCGTGGTCGGTGAGGATGTAGCCGATGTCGTGCAGGGCCGTGGTCAGACCGGCCTCGCCGATGACGTACGCCGACCCTCCGGGCCGCTGGTCGTCCAGGAACTGGGCGGTGGCCAGCGCCGACGTCCAGATCGACTCGATCGGCATCTCCAGGCCCATCCGCCGCAGCCGGGCGTGCAGGTCGCGCGGGGTGTAGATCGAGTTGTTGGTGAGGACCAGGAAGGGCTTGCCGGACTCCCGGAGCCTCTTGATGAAGGCGTCGGCCCCGGGAATCGGCACGCCCTCGTGGATGAGGACCCCGTCCATGTCGGTGAGCCACGACTCGATGGGCTTGCGGTCTGCCATTGCGACGAACTCCTGGCGTGCGGTGGGGCATGGGCGGGGGCGCCGGAACCACGGCGTACCGACGCCCCACAGCCTAATCAGGAGCCGGTCGGAGCGACCCCGCCGATCACCTGGAACCGTTGTCGTCAGCTGCCGGTGGCCGACTTCCAGGCGTCGACGTACGAGGTGAGGTTCTCCTCGATGTCGTTCCAGTCGGGCTCGAAGATCTCGACGCCGTCCATCAGCTTGGCCAGTTCGATGGCGTTGGCGTCGGTGGCCTTGACGTCCTGGCGGGCCGCGAAGCCGCCGCCGACCTCGCTGACCTGCTGCTGGGCCTTCTGGCCGAGCATGTAGTCGAGGAGCTTCCTGCCGTTCTCGCCGTGCGGGGCGTCGGAGACCAGGCCGGCCGCGTAGGGCAGGGCGAACGTGGTGGGCCTGCCGCCCTCGCGGGCCGGGAACCAGATGCCGAGGTGGGGCATGGACTTGGACTGGGCGAAGTTCATCTGCACGTCGCCGTTGGCGACCAGCAGTTCGCCCTTGTCGACCTTGGGGGCGAGCTTGCCGGTGGAGGCGGACGGGCCGACGTTGTTGGCCTGGAGCTTCTTCAGGTAGTCCATGGCCGGCTTCTCGCCGCCGAAGTCGTGCATGGCCTTGATGAGGACGGCGGTGCCGTCGCCGGCGACGCCGGGGGTGGAGTACTGGAGCTTGTTCTCGTACGCCGGGTCGAGCAGGTCCTCCCAGGTGGTGGGGGCCTGCTTCAGCTCCTTCTTGTTCTGGACGAACCCGAAGTAGTTGTTGACGACGGCGGTCCAGGTGCCGTTCGCCGCCTTGTCGGCGCCGCTGACCTGGTCGACGCCCTCGGGGGCGTACTTCTGGAGCAGGCCCTTGCTGTCGGCCTGCTGGATGAAGGGCGGGAGGGTGACGAGCACGTCGGCCTGCGCGTTGCGCTTCTCGCGGGTGGCGCGCTGCACCATCTCGCCCGAGCCGCCCTCCACGTACTCGACCTTGATGCCGGTCTCGTTCTCGAAGTCCTCGAAGACCTGGTCGTACCAGCCGTCGCCGTTCTCGCCCTTGAGGCCGTCGGCGCTGTAGACGGTGACGACGTTCTCGTCGGAGGCCGCGGAGTTGCCGCCGCAGGCGGTCAGGGGGAGGGCGAGGAGGCAGACGGCGGTGAGCGGCAGCAGGGGCTTTGCGCGCATGGCGAGGTGAACTCCTTGCGGGAGATGGGAGAAGGGAGGAGAGGCTGGGTGGAGCGGGCGGGGCTAGCGGTAGGAGGCCCTGGTGCGGATGCGGGAGACGGCGAGCAGCACCAGCAGGGTGGTTGCCATCAGGACCACGGCGACGGCGGAGCCGGTGAAGAGGGCGCCGCGGTCGGTGGCCGCGTAGACGAGGACCGGCAGCGGGGTCCAGTCCGGCGGGTAGAGCATCATCGTGGCGCTCAGCTCGCCCATGGACAGGGCGAAGCAGAGGCCGGCGGCGGCGGTCAGGGACGGCAGCAGCAGCGGCAGCCGCACCCGCAGCAGGACGCGCGCCGGGGAGGCGCCGAGGGAGGCGGCGGCCTGCTCGTACGCCGGGTCGAGGCGGGTGATCGCCGCGGACACCGACTGGTGGGCGAAGGCGGTGACCAGGACGGTGTGGGCGACGATCACGATCCAGCGGGTGCCGTTGAGGAGGAACGGCGGCTGGGAGAAGGCGACCAGGATCGCCAGGCCGACCACGACGGAGGGCACGGCGACGGGCAGGACGAACAGGGCGTCCATGACCTTGCGGTGGCGCTTGCGCAGCGCGGCGGCGGCGAGCGCGGCCCAGGTGCCGGCGGCCAGCGCCAGCAGGCTCGCGGCGAGCGCGGTGACCAGGCTGGTGGTGAGGGCCTGGAGAGCCTCGCCGCGGGTCGCCGCCCGGTAGTTGGCGGTCGTCAGGCCGGACGGCAGGACGCTGGACCAGTGGGTGGCGAAGGACGCGCCCAGGACGACGAGCAGGGGGAGCGCGAAGAGCGGCAGGAAGAGGACGAGGAAGAGCGCCCACACGGCCCACCTCGCCTTGCGGCTATGCACCAGCACGGCGGCTCACCACCCGGTAGAGGCCGTACAGGCCCACGGAGATCAGGACGTTGACGACGGCGACCACACAGGCGCCCGGGTAGTCGGACTCCAGCATGGCCTTGCTGTACACGAGCGTCGGCAGGGTGGTGACGCCCTTGGCGCCGGTGAAGAGCACGATGCCGAACTCGTTGAGGCACAGCACCAGGACGAGGCTGCCGCCGGCCGCGAGCGCGGGCAGCGCCTCCGGCAGGATGATCCGCCGGATGATGCGCGGGGCGCGGGCGCCGAGCGAGCCGGCCGCCTCCAGCTGGGCGGTGTCCAGCTGCGAGAACGCGGCGAGCAGCGGGCGCACCACGAACGGCGTGAAGTACGTGATCTCCGCGAGCAGCACGCCCCAGGGCGTGGTGAGGAACTGGAAGGGTCCCTCGGCCGCCCCGGTGGCGTCCGTCCACAGCCCGTTGGCCATGCCGACCGTGCCGTAGATGAAGAGCAGGGCCAGCGTGATCAGGAAGGACGGGAAGGAGAGGAAGACGTCGATGAAGCGGGCGACCGCCTTCGCCCCGGGGAACGGCACGAATGCGATGACCAGCGCGAGCACGAACCCGAGCACCAGGCACCCGGCGGTCGCGGCCACCGCCAGCCACACCGTGGTCCACAGCGCCTCCCGGAACGCGTACGAGGCGAACACGTCGGCGTACGGCTCCAGCGAGGTGCCGCCGGTGTCGGGCTGGAAGGACTGCTGGACGACGAGGGCGAGCGGGTAGAGAAAGAAGACCGCGAGGAGAACCACTGGAGGCAAGGCCCACACCAGCGCCCCAAAGGGGCGCGGGGCTGTGCTCGATGTGCGGCTGCCGCCGCCGGGGCGCGACCGGCCAGTGACGGCCCCCGGCTTGCGCACCACCTCAGCCATGGTCCACCCCCACGGGCAGAAGCACGCCGTCGTCCGGCGCGAAATGCAACGTCACCTCGTCGCCATGAGCAGGCGGATCCCGCAGCTCACGCAGGTCGGCCATCACCCGATGTCCACCCACGTCGACATACAGCCGATGCGTCGCCCCCCGCCACTGGATCTCCCCCAGCGTCCCGGTGAGCCGGTTGGGCCCGTCCCCGAGCCCGACGAGATGCGGCCGCACGCACAGGACGGCCGACGCGCCCCGCGCGGCACTCCCCGTGTCGACCTTGATGTCCGCGCCCGCGAAGGACACTCCCCCGGCCCCGACGGTCACCGGCAGCAGGTTCGCGCCGCCCACGAAGGACGCCGTGAACGCGTCGCCCGGCGCCCGGTACAACTCCCTCGGCGTCCCGCACGCGCGCAGCCTCGCCCTGTCCATGACCGCGATCCGGTCGGCGAGGGTCAGGGCCTCCACCTGGTCGTGGGTGACGTAGAGGATCGACACGTCGGGCAGCTCGCGGTGCAGGCGGGCCAGTTCGGCGAGCATGCCGGAGCGGAGCTGGGCGTCGAGCGCCGACAGTGGTTCGTCGAGGAGCAGGACGCCGGGCCGGATGGCGAGCGCGCGGGCGATGGCGACGCGCTGCTGCTGGCCGCCGGACAGCTCGCGGGGGTGGCGGCGGGCGTAGGCACCCATGCCGGTCATGTCCAGCGCCTCGGCGACCCGTTCCCGGATCTCGGACCGGGGGACCTTGCGGGCGCGGAGTCCGAAGGCGACGTTGTCCGCCACCCGCATGTGCGGGAAGAGCGCGTACTGCTGGACGACCATGCCGATGCCCCGCCGATGCGGGGGCAGGTCGGTGACGTCGCGGTCGCCGAGGAAGACCCGCCCCGAGGCGGGCCGTACGAACCCGGCGACCGCCCGCAGCGCGGTGGTCTTGCCGGATCCGGACGGCCCGAGCAGCGCCATGACCTCGCCGGGTTCGACGGTGAGGTCGAGGGCGTCGAGGACGACGTTGCCGTCGTAGGCGACGGTGACCGAGTCGAAGCGGATGCCGCTGCTCGTGGCGCTCATCAGCCGTCCGCTCCCCGCAGGAGGGCGGGCAGGCCGGCGACCGAGTCGAGGACGTGTCCGGCGCCCGCCTCGCGGAAGGCGTCGTCGCCGTGGGCCCCGGTGCGCACCCCGGCGACCAGTCCCGCGCCGGCCCGTACGCCGCTGAGCACGTCGTACGAGGTGTCGCCGACGACGGCGACCTGGCGTACGGCGTCGGCGGCCTTGGTACGCAGGAACGCCTCCAGCACCATGTCCGGGTACGGCCGTCCGCGTCCGCCCGCGTCGGCGGGGCACAGGGTGAGCGGCACCAGGTCGCGCCAGTCCAGCGCGTCGAGGATGGCGTCCTGGGTGACGCGGGCGAAGCCGGTGGTCAGGACGACGGTACGGCCGTCGGCGGTCAGCTCCTCGACGGCCTCGCGGGCGCCGGGGACGGGGGCGATCAGGCCGCCGTCGACCAGTTCGCCGTACGCCTTCTCGAAGGTGGTGTTGGCGTGCTGGGCGCGGTCCTCGTCGCCGAACAGGTGCCGGAAGACGGAGATCTTGGACTCGCCCATGGTGGCGCGGACGTAGTCGAGCTTCCCGGCGTGGTCCGGGGTGCCGGGCTCGACGCCCAGTTCGCGGGCGGCGGCGGCGAAGGCGCGCTCGACGAGGCCGCCGTCGGCGACGGTGGTGCCGGCCATGTCGAGGACGACGAGGCGGATGTCTGTGGTGGTCATGGTCATGGGTGCTGTCACCAGCCCAGTTCGTTCGCGGTGGTTTCGGCTATCGCGGGTGAGCAGGTCATGCCGCGCCCGCCGGGCCCGGTGACCAGCCACACGCCGTCCCGCACCCGCTGCCGGTGCACGACGCGGCTCGTGTCGGTGCACTGCGCGTACACCCCGGCCCACCGGCGGCGGACCTTGGGCAGCGGCCGGCCGAGGAGGGACTCGACGACGCCGGTGAGGTGGTCGTAGGGGTCCTCGACGGTGTCGAAGGCGAAGGGGTGCTCGTACTCGTGGGTGTCGCCGATGGTCAGTCCGCCGTCGGCGCGCTGCACCATCAGCAGCTGCATCCGGTGTTCCGCGGCCGTGGCCGGCTGCGGCTGCCGCGCGTTCAGCTCGTCCAGGGCGGGCGAGCCGTAGGCGGGGTAGTAGCGGAAGCTGTCGGCGTCGGCGACCGAGGTGGTGAGCGGTTCGCCGAGGGGGTCGGTCTGCATCATCTGGAGGCGGACCCGCCGCACGGGCAGACCGGGCCCGGCCAGCTCGCGGACCAGGCCGCCGAGCCAGGCGCCGGTGCACAGGACGACGGCGTCGCCGGTGTGCGTGTCGCCGTGGTCGTCGCGGACGGCGTTCTCGCCGACGACGTCGCGGACCTCGCGGCCGGGCAGGAAGGTGTACTTCGGGGACCGGCGGAGTTCGGCGCGCAGGGCGAGCTGGGCGGTGCGGGGTTCGACGGCGGCGTCCCGCTCGCAGTGCAGCGCGGCGTCGAAACCGCCGCGCAGGGCGGGGTTCAGCGCGCGCGCCTCACCGGCGGTGAGCAGCTTGTGGCCCCGGGCGGCGGCGTCCGGACGGGCCACGGCCGCCTCGGCGACCGCGCGTTCCAGGTCGCCGCGGATCGGGGTCAGGGAGCCGTTGGCGCGGAAGCCCAGCGCCGGTACCCGGCCGCCGATCTCCTCCCACAGCTCCCGGGCCCGCAGCGCGGTCTCCAGCTCCTCGCCGCCCGCGCGGCCACTGACCCAGATCTGGCCGAAATTGCGCAGCGAGGCGCCGCGGGCCTCCGTCTCGCGCTCGATCTGTACGACCTCGTGGCCGCGGTTCACTGCGTGCCAGGCGTGCATGGTGCCCACCACGCCGGCTCCGACGACTATCACTCTCACGACGGCCACGCTCCTTGCCAAGGGGGAACCGGAGGAATCCGGCTGACAACGAGAGCGTGAACTGGTCGTCACGTTTGGGCTAGACCCGTTATCTTTTCGTTATGATTCGGCGGTGCGGGCGAGTGGCGGTTTTCAGCCGCGCAGGTGGGTCGTGAAGGAGAAGCGGTCGCCCCGGTAGAGCGTCCGGACCCGCTCCAGCGGGCTCCCCTCCGTGTCCCGGGAGACGCGGTGGATGAGCAGCATCGGCAGGGCCGGCGGAGTGCCGATGAGCAGCGCCTCGCGCGGGGTGGCGAGCACGGTCTCGATGCGTTCGTCGGCGTCGCCGAAGGCGATGCCCTGCCCGGCGAGGTGGGCGTAGAAGGACGAGTCCGGGTCGAAGGTGCTGTCCAGGTCGGGGAGCCGGGCCACGGAGAGGTAGGTGCTCTCCAGGCCGACCCGCTCGTCGTCGGCGAGCAGCACCCGCTCCAGGTGCCAGACCGGCTCCCCGCGCGTGAGGCCGGTCTCGGCGGCGAGCGCGTCGGGGCAGGGGAAACGGTCGAGGGTGACGAGCGCGCGGCCCGGGGTGCGACCCTGGCGCCGGACGCCCTCGGTGTAGCTGGCCAGGGAGAGCGGCTGCTCCAGCTTGGGCCCCGCGACCACGGTGCCGCGCCCCTGCCGGCGCAGCTTGCCCTCCAGCACGAGCTCGCGCAGGGCCTGCCGCACGGTCTCGCGGGCGACCTCGTACCGCTCGGAGAGGTCCCGCTCGGTGGGGATGGCGCTGCCCTCCCCCAGCTCGCCGACCAGCCGGTCGATCCGCGCCTTGACGGCGTAGTACTTCGGCACACGGCCGTGCTCCGGGATCCCGGAGCGGACGGGGGCACCGGGGGCCTGGTCGTTCGGATAGTCCACGCAGGGATGGTCGCAGACGGGGGTGGGCCCTGGTGGGGCGGTGGGGTCGGGGGCGCGGCGGAGTCGGAGGGGCGCGGTGGGGTCGGGGGCGCGGTGGGATCGCGGGCGCGGTGGGATCGCGGGCGCGGTGGGATCGCGGGCGATGGACGTTGGGCACCCGGTGGAGTCGCGGGCGGTGGACGTTGGGGGCGTGGTGGAGTCGGGGGAGGTGAACGTTGGGAGCGGTGGACGTCGGGGGCGAGTGTCAGCGGCGGCGTCCGCGGGTCAGCAGTACGGCCGTGCCGCCGGCGGCGAAGAGGAGGAGGGTGACCGCCAGGGCCGTCTCGACCCGGCCGGGTCCGGTGCCGGCGAGTTCGTCGGCGTCGAGGGCGCCGGTGCTCCGGTTCTCCGGGGTGGCGGACCCGTCGGGGGATGTGTCGGGAGACGTGCCGGGGGGCGTGTCGGCGGGCGCGTCGGCGGGGGTGCCCGGCCCGACGCGGAAGCGGTAGTCGTTCGACTGGCCGATCCACTCGCCGTCGCCGTCCCGGCGCTGGACGACCGCCGCGTTGGCGGTGACCTCGCCGGGGGCGGTGTCCGAGGTCAGCGAGAGGCGCAGCTTCACGGTGAGGGTCTTGCCGGGGGCGACGGTGAAGCCGGCGAAGGGGTCGGTGGCCGCGTCGTCACCCTCACTCGGCTCGTTCACGCCGTCGCCCCCGGCCTCGGCCTCCGCCTCACCCTCGCCGAACGCGCCGATCAGTTCGTCCCGGTCGGTCTTCTCGAGGGTGACGGGACGGGGGTCGGCGCCGTCGTAGAACTCCAGTTGGGGCTGCGACGGCTCCAGGGCCCGCTCCTCGTCGACGAGGACGACGACCGGGTGGACTCCCGAGCAGGTGCGGGAGGTGGTGTTGGTGAGGTCCAGGTACCAGACGCCGAAGCCCCCGCCGGGTTCGTAGCGGTCGGGGCCGCCGTGGACGCGGGTGGTGAGCGGGAAGGTGTGGTCGTCCGGAGCGGTGCAGGCGGGCAGCGGCTGCGGGGACTCCGCGTGCGCGGGGACGGCGGGTACGAGGACGGCGGACGCGGCGGCGCAGGCGGCGAGCAGGGCGGCTGCCGCCACCGGGCGGGGGGACGTGGGCGTGAACAGTCGCATAAACACATGAGCGTGCCGGTGATGTCCGGCTTCGGGCACCGCCATTCGGGCCACGCCCCCCGGACGGAGCACCGACGCCCCCCGATCGACGGCCGGCGTCGGCGGCCGGCAGTCGGCAGTCGGCGGCGTCGCCGGTCGGCGGCCCGGCACCGCTCGGCCCGCTTTCCGCCAGACGGCAGCAAAGTGGCGCGATCGCGCGTTGCCGCTCCGCCCCGGCGGGCCGCAGCCTGAGGAGCGGGAGCGCTCCCACACCACCGGACCCCCAGCCCCTCACACCACCCCCACCCCACCTCCCCACCCAGCTGCCTCCCCACCCAGGAAGAGGCACCGGAAGAACACCCGCCCGCACCTGCCCCCTCCCCCGCGGGAAGAGAAGGACCAGAGGCCCATGAAACTGTCTTGTCATATACATGCTCTATTTCGCGCCACGGGACGACGCCTGAGACTCACCTTCGCCACCCTCGCCCTGGTGATCCCGGCCCTCCTGCTGACCGCCCTCGCCCCGGCACCCGCCGCGGCGGCGGAGCCCGCGGCACCCGTCCCCCTGCCGTCGCTCAGCGCGACCACGACCCAGGTCGCCTCCGGGCTGCGGCGGCCCACCGCCCTCGTCGCCCCCGACGACGGCACGGACCGGCTGTTCATCACCGAGAAGTCCGGCACGGTCCGCGTCTACCACCCGGACACCGGCCTGGCCGCAGCCCCGCTGCTCGACATCACCGCGGCCGTGGACGAGTCGGGCAACGAGCGCGGACTGCTCGGCATCGCGCTCCCGCCGGACTTCGCCGAGAGCCAGGACCTCTACCTGGCGTACACGGCGCTGCCCGACGGGGCGGTCACACTGGCCCGCTACCGGCTCGACGCGTCCCGCCTGGAGGTCCTGCTCTCCCAGGAGCACGCCGAGTACAGCAACCACAACGGAGGCCAGCTCGCCTTCGGCCCCGACGGCAAGCTGTACTGGAGCATCGGCGACGGCGGCGGCTCCGGGGACCCGTTCCGGTCCGGACAGCGGCTGGACACCCTGCTGGGCAAGATCATGCGTATCGACGTCAGCCGCGCCTGCGCGCCGCTCGCCTACTGCGTCCCCGCCGACAACCCCTTCGTCCGCACGCCCGGCGCCCGGGCGGAGATCTGGCTGTACGGGCTGCGCAACCCCTGGCGCTTCTCCTTCGACAGCGGTGACGGCTCGCTGTGGATCGGCGACGTCGGCCAGGGCCACTGGGAAGAGGTCGACCACATCCCCGCCGGGAAGGGCGGGCTGAACCTCGGCTGGTCCTGCTACGAGGGCCTGG
Organism: Streptomyces sp. NPDC058985; assembly: GCF_042740985.1. Lineage (NCBI taxonomy): Bacteria > Bacillati > Actinomycetota > Actinomycetes > Kitasatosporales > Streptomycetaceae > Streptomyces > Streptomyces sp. NPDC058985. The sequence continues at coordinate 82,016 of NZ_JBHYJX010000016.1, forward strand.
AGGAGTTCGAGGGCGGCGACTGCGCGTCCGGCCAGGAGTACACCGAGCCGGTCTTCACCTACTCGCCGTACACCGGCGGCTGCTCGGTCATCGGCGGCCACGTCTACCGGGGCCGGGAGTACGCCGACCTGGTGGGCGGTACGTACATCGCCACCGACTACTGCTCGTCCACCGTCTGGGCGCTGCGTCCCGACGGGCGGGGCGGCTACGAGGAGGCCGAGATCGGGCGGATGCCCACCCAGGTCACGTCGATCGGCGTGACCGTCGACGGGGAGTTCTACGTGGTCAACGACCTGCCCGGCGGTCTGCACCGGGTGTCGTTCAGCCGGGAGGAGCCCACCTGCCGGGTGGACCGCAAGGTGACCCGCTGGGGCACCGGCACCACGGTGGACCTCACCGTCACCAACACCGGCGACGCCCCGGTGAACGGCTGGACGCTGGCGTTCCCGCTGTCCTTCGGGCAGACCGTCGTGTCCGACTGGAACACGGACCTGGTCCAGCTCAGCAACACGATCGACGCGGCCAACGCCCCGCACAACGCCACGATCGCGCCGGGTGCGAGCGTCACCCTCGGCTATCTCGCCTCGCACACCGGCGACGCGTCGCCGCCGCCCCGGTTCACGCTCAACGGGGACGCGTGCGCCGTCGGCTCCTGAGCGCCGCCGGTACGCCGTGAACGACGGTCGGACCGGGCCGGGCTCCCCACGGCCCGGTCCGGCCCGGCTCCGTCCTCGGTACCGGGACGTCAGGCGTCCCCCCGCCCGAACAACGGCGCGAGCAGCAGCTGCGCCGCGCCCTCCGCGACCCCGCGCACCCCGCCGGGCGCCATCCGCACCGGTACGGCGCCACCGTGACCGCCCTCCCGCCGGGCGCGGGCGTCGAGCACGGCACCGACCCCGGCGAGGAAGGCCTCCGGCGCGGCGGCGACGGTACGGCCGCCGAGCAGGACCAGGTCGATGTCCAGCAGCCCGGCGAGGTTCGCGGCGCCCGCGCCCAGCACCCGGGCCGCCTCCGTGACGTCACCGCGGGCGACGGCCCCGAGGCACAGCGCCTCTACGCAGCCGCGGGCGCCGCAGGTGCAGGGCGGCCCGTCCAGCTGGACGACCTGGTGCCCGAACTCCCCGGCACCCGTCCGGGCGCCCCGGTGCACCCCGCCGCCGATCACGAGGCCGGCGCCCAGTCCCGTACCGAGGTGCAGATAGGCGAAGGAGCCGCCTCCGCCGGGGCCCTCACCACCGACCGCGAGGCCCAGGGCCGCCGCGTTGGTGTCCTTGTCGACGACGACCGGCACACCCAGCCGCCGCACCAGCGCGTCCCGCAGGGGGAAGCCGTCCCACTCGGGGAAACCGGTGACCCGGTGCAGCACGCCCCGGACGTGGTCGAGCGGCCCGGGGAGGGCGACACCGAGGCCGAGGAAGGTGGGCGCGTCGGCGAGCGCCCCGCCGGGCGGCCTCAGGGTGTCCGCGACCAGCGTGCGGACCGCCCCCGCCACGCCCTCCAGCACCGCTTCCGCCCCCGCGCCCAGGTCCAGCGGGGAACGCCGCTCTCCCAGCACGGTGCCGTCCAGATCGACCAGCACCGCCCGCAGCTCGTCCCGGTCCAGGTGGACGCCGAGCGCGTGACCGGCCTCCGGCACCAGGCGCAGCACCGTCCGCGGCTTGCCGCCCGTGGACGCACGGCGTCCGGCCTCGGCGGCCAGGCCGTCCTCCCGGAGGCGTGCGGTGATCTTGCTGACCGCCTGCGGGGTGAGCCCGGTCCGCTCGGCGAGTTCGAGCCGGCTGATGCCCTCCGGGCCGGCCCCGCGCAGCAGGTCCAGGACGAGGGCGGTGTTGTGGCTGCGCAGGGCGAGCAGGTTGGCCCCGCCGGCCCCGCCCCGCATGCCGCTCATCCCGCCACCGCGCGCCGGGCCACCACGGATCCCCCACTCGGAGGGCACCGCGGAGGCCGCACCGGCTCCCCTACCGGCACCGGCGCCGACCCCCTCACCGCCGCCCGTACCGACCCCCTCACCACCACCCGCACCGACACCCACGCCGGCACCCGCACCGACCCCCTCACCACCGCCCGCACCGACCCCCTCACCACCACCCGCACCGACACCCACGCCGGCACCCGCACCGACCCCCTCACCACCGCCCGCACCGACACCCACGCCGACCCTCCTCACCGTCGCCGCCGCCCAGGCCCCCGCCCGCCCCCGTACCTCCGCCGTTCGCTCCGTTCACGCTCCCATTGTCCCCGGCGCTTGCACTTTGGCAACACCGTTGCGAAAGTGGGAGACATGACTGGTACTCCTCCCGCCCACGCCCCCGGCGGTCCGCTGCGCGTCGGCCTCGTCGGCTACGGCCTCGCGGGCTCCGTCTTCCACGCCCCGCTGATCGCCGCCACCGAGGGCCTGACCCTGGACACCGTCGTCACCTCGAACCCGGAGCGGCAGCGGCAGGCCCGCGCCGAGTTCCCGGACGTACGGACCGTGGCGACCCCGGACGAGCTGTTCGACCGGGCCGCCGAGCTGGACCTCGTCGTCATCGCGTCCCCGAACAAGACGCACGTGCCGCTCGCGACGACGGCCCTGAAGGCCGGTCTGCCGGTAGTCGTGGACAAGCCGGTCGCGGGCACGGCGGCCGAGGCGCGCGAGCTGGCGGCGCTGGCCGAGGAGCGCGGCCTGCTGCTCTCCGTCTTCCAGAACCGCCGCTGGGACAACGACTTCCTGACCCTGCGCCGGCTGATCGCCGAGGACGCCCTGGGCGACGTGTGGCGCTTCGAGTCGCGCTTCGAGCGCTGGCGGCCCAAGCCCAAGGGCGGCTGGCGCGAGTCCGGCGACCCGGCGGAGATCGGCGGCCTGCTGTACGACCTCGGCAGCCACGTCGTCGACCAGGCCCTGGTCCTGTTCGGCCCGGTCACGCAGGTGTACGCCGAGTCCGTCGTCCGGCGCGCGGGCGCGGAGGCGGACGACGACACGTTCATCGCCCTCACCCACGCGAGCGGCGTCCGCTCCCACCTCTACGTCTCCTCCACCGCCGCCCAGCTGGGCCCCCGTTTCCGGGTGCTCGGTTCGAAGGCCGGCTACGTCAAGCACGGCCTGGACCCGCAGGAGGCGGCGCTGCGCGAGGGCGCCCGCCCCGGCCCCGGCTGGGGCGAGGAGGACGAGGCGCTGTGGGGACGGCTGGGCTCCGGCGAGTCCCCGGTGACCGGCGGCGGCAGCGCGGCGCCGACCGTCCCCGGTGACTACCCGGCCTATTACGCGGCCGTGGCGAAGGCCCTGCTGGAGGGCGGCCCGAACCCGGTGGGCGCCCGGGAGGCGGCCGAGGCCCTGGACGTACTGGAGGCGGCCCGCCGGTCCGCCCGCGACGGAGTGGTGGTGGCCCTGTGAGCGCCGGACGCAACGAGACTCCCGTACCGACCGTGGCGGAGCTGGAGGAGCAGGAAAGCCGCCTGGTCTTCCGCCGGTTCACCCACGACGACGCGTGGGCGCTGGGCTCCCTGCTGGTGGAACTGGCCCGCGAGCGGCAGGCGCCCGTCGCCATCGACATCCACCGCGCCGGGCAGCAGCTCTTCCACGCCGCGCTGCCCGGCTCCACCCCCGACAACGACGCCTGGATCGCGCGCAAGCGCCGGGTGGTGGAACGGTACGGCTCGGCGTCGTACCTGGTCGGCTCCCGCCTCCGGGCCAAGGGCACGACGTTCGAGGAGTCCTCGCGGCTCGACCCCGACCGGTACGCGGCACACGGCGGCTCCTTCCCGGTCACGGTGGCCGACGTCGGCGTGGTCGGCTCGGTGACCGTGTCGGGGCTGCCGCAGGTGGACGACCACCGGCTCGTCGTGGAGGCCCTGGAGCGCTTCCTGGGCGAGTAGCCGGTACGCCGTCACGTCCTGGGCCTGCGCCCGAACGGCGGAACCCCGGGAATCAAGCCCCGTCCCCTCCGGTTGGCACGCGGTGTACGCATGACGATCACAACGCCCCACCGGAGGGATCGCGGCTGATGAGCGACACGAAGGCTTCTTTGCGGGAATCGGTCGGACGGTACGGCGTCTGGAGCGTGCAGCTGCGCGCCGACGGCCCGTCGGGGTCCGCCGAACGCGCCGAGGCGGCGGCCGAGTTGGAACAGCTCGGCTACGGCGCCCTGTGGCTGGGCGGCAACACCTCGGCCGCGCACGCCGCCCCGCTGATCGAGGCGACCTCACGGCTCGTCGTCGGCACCAGCATCCAGAGCATCTGGGAGCACGAGGTGGCCGAGACGGCGGCGAGCTTCGCCGAGCTGGAGGTGTCGCACCCGGGCCGCTTCGTACTCGGCCTCGGGGTGAGCCACGGCCCGCGCGTGAAGGAGTACAGCCGCCCGTACTCGACGATGGTCGACTACCTCGACGGCCTGGACCGGGCCGGGATGCGGTCCGGTCACCGGGTGCTGGCCGCGCTCGGCCCGAAGATGCTGGACCTCTCCCGGGACCGGGCCGCGGGCGCGATCCCGTACCTGGTCACCCCGGAGCACACCGCGCAGGCCCGCGAGCGGCTCGGCGAGGGGCCGCTGCTGGCCCCGGAGTTCAAGGTGGTCCTCGACTCCGACCCGGCCGGCGCCCGCGCGACGGCCCGCGCCTATCTCGCCCGGTACCTGGAGCTGCCGAACTACACGAAGAACTTCCTCAACCTGGGCTTCACCGACGACGACGTCGCCGGCGGCGGCAGCGACCGCCTGATCGACGCCGTCTTCGCCTGGGGCGACGAGTCCACGATCCGTGCCCGGATCGACGCCTTCCTCGACGCCGGCGCCGACCACGTGGCCCTCCAGGTGGTGGAGGACGACATGACGCGGACCCCCAGGGAGGGCTGGCGGCGGCTCGCCGCACTGCTGGACTGAGCGGTCATCGGTGCCCCGAGCTGACGCCGATCGCCTCGCAGTGGAACGGCACACCGCACGAGCCGTCGTACTGGGTGCTCCAGTACGACGGCATCGTGCCCTGAGCCTGCCCGAGCCCGCGGGGCGTCAGGCGTCCTTCAGTTCCTGCCGCTGCCGTCCCAGCCCGTCGATCTCCAGCTCGACGACGTCCCCGGCGCGCAGGTACGGCTTCGGCTCGGGCTGCCCCATCGCCACCCCCGCCGGCGTCCCGGTGTTGATGACATCACCGGGACGCAGCACCATGAACTGGCTGACGTACCGCACGACCTCGCCGACGGGGAAGATCTGGTCCGCCGTCGTCCCGTCCTGCCTCAGCTCGCCGTTCACCCACAGCCGCAGCGGCAGCCGCTGCGGGTCGGGTACCTCGTCGGCGGTGACCAGCCAGGGGCCCAGGGGGTTGAACGTCTCGCAGTTCTTGCCCTTGTCCCAGGTGCCGCCACGCTCGATCTGGAACTCCCGCTCCGACACGTCGTGCGCGACCGCGTACCCCGCGACGCACGCGAGCCCCTCCTCCGCCGACTCCAGGTAGCGGGCCGTGCGCCCGATCACGACCGCCAGCTCCACCTCCCAGTCGGTCTTGACGGACCCGCGCGGCACGAGCACGGTGTCGTGCGGCCCGACCACCGTGTCCGCCGCCTTGAAGAAGACGACGGGCTCGGCGGGCGGCTCGGCCCCGGTCTCGCGGGCGTGGTCGTGGTAGTTCAGCCCGATGCACACGACCTTGCCGATGTGCGCCACGGGCGGCCCGACGCGCAGCCCGGCGCCGTCCAGCGCGGGCAGCCCACCGGCCTCGGCGGCGGACCGTACCCGGCCGAGCGCGTCCGGGTCGGCGAGCAGCGCTCCGTCGATGTCCGTCACCACGCCCGACAGGTCACGCAGGATCCCGTCGGCGTCGAGCAGCGCGGGTCGCTCCGACCCCGCCGTACCGACTCGCAACAGCTTCATGATCCCCAACTCCTCGGTCTCGGGCAGCCCGCCCGACGAGGTGCGGCCTGGGTGCGGCAGGACGCGACACCATCGGAGGGTTGGTCGATCCTCCAAGGTCAGGGTCCACTCCGCAATACCCCGTTCACGTACTGGACCGTAGCCTCGGCGACGCCGCACCCTCACCGGTACAGGACGGCCCGCTCCACGACGCTCCACGTGGTGCTGGTGACGACGTACAGCGCGGCGGCCAGCGGCACCACCGCCACGGTGACGAGCGTGAAGAAGGACATGAACGGCATGACGCCGGTGATCGCCCCGAGCCCCGGCATCCGCTGCCCGTCCGCCTCCGCCTCCGGCAGCAGGGGACGGTCGGCCATCGTCCGCTTGGTCAGCCGGTAACTGAAGAAGGCCACCCCGGCGACGACGGCGAACAGCGCGGCGTACACGAGACCGGCGCCTCCGAAGGGCCCGCCGTCGCCGAGCGCGTCGGCCCACCGCCCGCCGAGCGGGGCGGCGAGGAGCTGGTGGGAGAGGAGCGCGTTGGCCTCGCCGCCGATCGAGGAGCTGGAGAAGAGGTGGTAGAGGAGGAAGAACGCGGGGATCTGGCACAGGCTGGGCAGGCAGCCCGACAGCGGGGACACCTTCGCCTCGGTGTGCAGGTCGAGGACGGCCCGCTGCAGCCGCTCGGGGTTCTTCGCGTGCCTGCGGCGCAGTTCGGCGATCCTCGGCTGGAGTTCGGCGCGTGCCTTCTGCCCGTGGGCGGCGGCCCGGGACAGCGGGTGGACGAGGAGCCGTACGAGGGCGGTGAACAGGACGATGGCGGCGGCCGCGGCGGAGGCGCCGAACAGCGGCTGGAGCAGGTCGGCGAGGTGCTCGACCAGGCTGGCGAAAACGGACATGAGTGGGTGAGCCCTCCGAGGGTCTCGTCGTGCCGGACTGGGACTGCGGCATGACGACACGACCCGCGCGGGGATATGTCCTGGTGGAAGGGGTGCCCTACGCGGTGGTCGCCGGGAGGGCGTGTCCGGGCGCTCGGGGCCGGCGGCGGCCGGGGGCGTCGGGATCGCGCTGGGGCAGGAACGCGGTACGCAGGTCCCGGTCCCTGATGGCCGTACGCACCCGGGTCGGCGGCACGGCGGGCACGCAGCGCGCGGCGATGACGGCGCAGACGGCGAGCGCGGAGCCGACGGCGGCGGTCGCGGCGAGCGCGACGGTCGCGGAGAGGCTGCCCACGTCGACGAGCGCTACGGGGAGGAGAACGAGCAGCAGGACGAGAAGGGGGCGCGGGACGGCCCGTTCGGCCCGTTCCTGGGTCATCGGCGGCTCCCCCTCTCCCCTGCGTTCTCGCACGCGCACATTGACGCGCACCTTCTCGTACGCGCGTTTGCCCCAGTTATACAGGACTTGGCACGGGCACTGGGCGGGACTCCTGCCCGGCCCGGTCCTCGCGGTCGCGGGCCCGGGCAGCGGCCCGTCCTGGCCGACGCCGTGCTGCCGCTGCTCTCGCCGGTGTCCGCCACCCGGGTGCCTCACCTTCGTCACCTCCCGGCAGTACGGTGTCCCCCATGCGCCCCGACACGCCCGCCGAGAACGTCGACCACGCCGCCGAAGCCGCCCGCCTGGAGCGGACCGCCGGCCTCTACCCCGAGGACGCGGAGGCCCTGCTGCTGCGCGCCGCGGCCCACCTGGAGGTCTCCGGCGACCGCCCCTCCGCGACGAGGCTCTACGACCGCCTGCTGTCCTCCGCCGCCGGCTCCCCCGAGTTGGAGAACCCGTCGCTGGTCCGCGCTCTGAAGGCGTCGAACCTCTGGGAGTACGACCACGAGGCGGAGGCCAGGGCGATCATCGACGGTGTCCGCGCGGCGGCACCGCGCGACCCGGCGGCCTGGGTGATCGTGGCCGAGGCCCTGGAGTCCCACGACGAGCTGGAGGCGGCGCACGAGACGTTCACGGAGGGCGCCCGCCTGCTCGTGGCGGACGGCGCGGAGCCGCCGTACTCGACCCACCCGCTCCTCTACGGCCGCCACCGCGTCCGCAGGATGCTGGGCCTGCCCCACGACGAGTGGGACGCCCTGGCCGACACCCTCCACACCATGCCGGTCTCCCTGGACGAGCTGCACGACCCGAAGCGGGTCTGGTCCCTGGGCTCGGACGACCCGGCGGACCTGGAGGCGGAGATCTCCCGCCTCCGCGCCGAGCTGGGCGCCTACCGCGAGGCCCTGTCCCGTCCCTTCCCGGTTGCGATGCTGCACTGGCCGGCCGGTGAACTGACGGAACTGCTGGAGGGGTACCCGGCCCTGGCCGCCGAGTACCCCTCCTACGAGGAGCACCTGGCGACGATAGAGGCGGCCCTGCGCGAACTCGCCTCGTCCGGCACCCCGAACCTGGGCGTGGTCCCGGGCACGGTCCCCTCCTACGAGGCCTTCGCCGCGTCGGAGAGCGCGTCCCCGGCCGACCCGTCCCTGCTCCCGCAGTACGCGACGACACTGGCGGCCCGAGGGCTGGCGGTCGCGTGGCCGCCGCAGCGGGGGGCGGCCTGCTGGTGCGGGTCGGGACGGGCGTACGGGGAATGCCACGGCTCGGACCAGGACTGACTGGACTGGGACTGGACTGGACTCGACTGGGACTGGACCAGGGCCTGTCCGACGGCTTTCGGTACGGGTCAGGCGTCGCGGTAGCGGGTGGCCAGGTCGGTGCTCTGGCCCCCGAAGGCGGCGAGGTCGGCGGCGAAGACGCCCTCCAGGAGGCGGTGGTCCTCGACACCGGGCGCGCTGACCGTCTCACCGAGTTCCAGACCGCGCAGAGCGCCGGTGACGACGTCGGCGGGGCTCATGCGCGGGACGCCGCTGAGGTCCATGCCCTGCACGGAGTGGAACTCGGTGGCGACCACGCCCGGGCACACCACGTGGACGCGGACACCGGAGTCCTCGACCTCGGCGCCGAGCGTCTGTGACATCGCCACCAGGTAGGCGAGCGCACCCGCGTAGACGGCGCGGCGCGGCATCTGCTCCTTGCTGGCGGGGCCGGAGAAGGCGATCATCCCGGCGACGTTGACGACGGTGCCGCTACCCCGGCGCTGCATGCCGCCGACGGCGGCGCGCATGAGCTGGGTGGGGGCGAGGACCTTGACGTTCACCAGTTCCCGGGCCTTGTCGGCGGGCAGGTCGGCCAGCGGCATGTAGTGGGCGACGCCCGCGTTGTTGACGAGGACGTCGAGCGGCTCGTCGGCACAGTACGCCGCCACCGCGTCGACACCGGCCTCGGTGGACAGGTCGGCGGCGACCGCGCGCACGGCGACCTCGGGATGCGCGGCGGCGAACGCGGCGAGGCGGTCCTCCCGGCGGCCGACGACGATCAGGTCGTAGCCGTCGGCGGCGAAGCGTTCGGCGAAGGCCCGGCCGATGCCGGAGGTCGCGCCGGTGACGAGGGCGAGCTTGCTCATGTGGTTCTTCCTGTCGGTGACCGGCGCTGCGGCCGGCGGGTTCGGGAGGTTCAGGCCGTCTCCCACCCTCGCCCCGGCCCGCGCGCCCAGCCAGTTCCCCGCGTAGCCAGGGGAGTGACAGGGCCCCCTCTCCCGGCCCGGAGTCGGCCTAGCGTGGGCGTATGAACGAGCAGCCGAATCCGCTGGGTGAGTTCCTGCGCGCGCGGCGCGAGCTGGTGACCCCCGAGGAGGCCGGCATCCCCGTCAGGGGCGTGCGCCGGGTGCCGGGGCTGCGGCGCGAGGAGGTGGCCATGCTGGCGGGCATCAGCGCCGACTACTACCTGCGCCTGGAGCGCGGCCGGGACCGCAGGCCGTCCCTCCAGGTCCTCGAATCGCTCGCCGGGGTACTGCGGCTCGACGACGACACGCGCGCCCACCTCTTCGGCCTGGCCGCCGACCGGCCCCGCCGCACCCGGCGCCGGCGCCGGGAGACGGTGCCGCCCAGCACCGCCCGGTTCGTCGAGCTGCTGCCCGTGCCCGCCTTCGTCGAGGGCCGCCACCTCGACGTCCTCACGGCCAACCCGCTCGCCGCCGCGCTCTCCCCGCGCCTGGTCACGGGCGGCAACCGGCTGCGGGACGTGTTCCTCGACCCGGCCGAGCAGGGCCTCTTCCCCGACTGGGAGGGAGCAGCGGCGGCCCTCGTCGCCGGCTTCCGGGAAGCGGTCGGCACGAACACCGACGACCCCCGCTGCGTCGAACTCGTCGGGGAGCTGTCCCTCGCGAGCCCGCTCTTCCGCAGACTCTGGGCCCGGCACGACGTACGCCCCCGCGGCAGCGCCACCGTGCTCTTCCGGCACCCGCAGGTCGGAGACCTGACCCTCAGCCGCGAGAAGCTCCACATCACCGACACGGACGGCATGATGCTGGTCGCCTTCCACCCGCTCCCCGGCACGCCGGACGCGGAACGGCTGGCGCTGCTGCGGTCGGCGACAGCGGGGCGCTGACGGGGGCGGGCGGTGGGCTGGAGCGGGGAGCCCCCCTGACGCTGGGCGACGATCTCATCCCCCGCGGCTGAGCCGTCTCGGGGGCGGGGACCGATGAGTTCCCTCCGTGCCGGACGTCTACAGGTTCGACAGTGCGACATCCCTGACGCATCCCGCCGGACCCGAGCGGTCATGGCGACACACGAGGAGACGAAACGCCATGAGCACCGAGCAGACCCCCACCCCGGCCCCGGCCGACGGCCTCTCCTACACCCTGACCCGCACCCTGGACGCCCCCGCGTCCAAGGTCTGGCAGGCCTGGACCACCCCTGACCAGTACGCCCAGTGGGCCCACGCGGCCCCCGGCTCCGTAGAGATGGACGTCCGCCCGGGCGGCCCCTGGAAGGCCACGATGCGCACCCCCGACGGCACGGAGTTCCCCCTCACGGGCTCCTATGTCGAGGTCACCGAGAACCAGGCCCTCACCATCGGCATGGACGTCCCGGGCCGCCCGGACCAGGCGACGATGACCCTCGAACTGACGGAACAGGGCCCGCGCAACACGCTGCTCGTCCTGCGCCAGACCTGCGACTCGGTGGAGGAGCGGGAGATGGCGGAGGAGGGGAGCGGGATGCTGCTCGATGGGCTGGAGGGGTTCTTGGGGGACGGGGCGAAGGGCTGAGCCCCCTCAGTCTCCCGGACACGCGGGGCGCGGGTCGCGGACACATGCGGATGCGGCTCGCGGGCCGGGACTGGCTTCTTGTACGGATGCGAGTACAGAGGCTGCGTGACGCCGTACGCCGTATCGAGGCCCTGACCTGCACGCGCCCAACCGTCGGCCGGACGCAGGTCCTGAGGTTCACCGACAGAATGGCACCGTGCCCGAAGCCGAGACGACAGGGACACAGGAGTCCGTAGGTCGAATCCGACACCGACGGCCAAGGGCACTGGTACTGAGCAGAGTTTGCGCCCGCGCCCCGGTCACCCACGCAGGACCGTTCCCGAAAGCAGCCCTGAGCGACCTGACGCGTTACACACTGTTGTCACACCACCACCCGCGATAGCCTGCCCGGCGACCTCGGGCTGCACGGCCTGGAAGGACACGGAGAAACGCGAGGACAGCGGTGGAGCGGCGCGGAATGCGGGGACATTACGACGAGCTCGCGGCCGAGTACGACGAGCACTGGGTCTACGGACCGGAGTACGTCCCGTGGATGTCCGGCCGGATCGCCGAGGCACTACGGCTCCGCCCCGCCGACCGAATCGCCGACATCGGCTCCGGCACAGGCCTCTTCGCCCGAGAGCTGGCCAGGCAGCTACGCCCCAGCGTTCCCATTCTGTGCGTTGACCCCTCCGAAGCGATGCTCCGAGGACTCGGCACCCCGCCCGCGCCGGAGCTGAAGCCGATCGTCGCCTCGGCAGAGGACATCGCCGAAGCCCGGGTCCGGCTGCCGTACGAGGAAGTAGACGCGATCTGGATAAAGGAGGCGGTGCACCATGTCGCCGACCCGGCGCGCACCTTGCGCGGGCTCACCGACCGGCTGGCCCCGGGCGGCCGGCTGCTGATCGTCATGCTTCCCACCACCATCAGGTACCCCCTGTTCAAGGCGGCCCTCTCGCGCTTCGAAGAGCTGCAGCCGGACCCGGCCCTGATCGAAGGGCATCTGTACCGGGCCGGGTTGGAGACCGGGCTCAGCTACGTCGAGCACGAACTCCGCATCGACCGTGACAGGTACCTCGACATGGTCCGCGCCCGCTACATGTCGCTGCTCTCCACCTTCAGTGACCGCGAGATCGAGAAGGGCGTCGAAGAGATGCGAGCGGCCCACCCGGAGCCCGTGCTGGTCTTCCCGGACCGGTTCGCGTTCGTTCTCGGCCAACGTCAGGGGGACAACACGTGAGTACCGTCGTCGACGAACGGCTGCGGCGCCTGCGCAGGGAACTCGACGATCACTCGCGAATCGCCGACCGTCTCGGACTCGACCTGGAACGCCCGTTACGGTCGCTCAACGACGGCTATCCGGAGAACGCGGTCTCACTGGTCGGGAAGCTGACCGAGAAGCTCCTCAAAGAGCTGTGGCGGCATCACGATGTCGAGGGTGACCCCTCGACCAAGGCGCTCAACGACCTGGTCAAGCGCTGCCGCCCGTACATCCGCAGCAGCACGGTTCTGGACGCACTGGACGACATCCGGCGGCTGCGCAACCGCTCCACGCACGACGGGTACGAGATCAGCGACGAGGACGGGCTGCTCGCCGTGCGAAGGCTCGTCGATGTCCTCATCTGGTTCACGGACACCGGGAGCGCGGCCCTGCTCGGCGGGGAACCGGACGTGGCCCCCGAGGTCGCACGTCGCTGCGAATTCCTCGCAGGTCTTCACGTCACCCTCGGCTACCGGCAGGCCAAGCGGTTCGTGCTCAGCCCGGACACCGTGTACCTGCTGTTCTGCCGGGAATCAGGGATGCGGCTCGAGTACGTGGAGCTGCTGCTCTCCCGAGACGCCGACGACCTCGGCACCGTCCTCACCTCCCGCGGCGGTGAACTGCTCCGAACGCGGCTGCCCAAGCTCACCCGGTTCGTCGTGGTGGACAACGACGGTGGTGCGGCTCCCGGCGCGCTCCACCAGCTGCTGGGAACGGACTTCCGGATCGTGCGATACGACGGCTTCGTCGACACCGTCGTCAATCTCGACACCCACCTCGCCGGATTTTCCGGAGTTGTCGCCCCCGGCGACGACGTCAATGGGGCTCCCCCCGGGCCTCGAACCGTGTTCGCCGCATCGGTCCTGAGCGCCGACCCACGCACCGGCGAATCGACGGTGACGGAGTCCGGGGACGCGGCCGAGCTGCTTGCCCGTCTCGCCGGCGGCAGCGCCAACGTCCTGGTCACCGGACGCCCCGGCAGTGGAAAGAGCACCCTTCTGCGCGCCCTGGCCGCGGATCCGGAGGTCCGCCGCTTCCGCTTCTACTTCGATCTCGGCCTCAAGCCGAAGGACGAGCCCTTCTCCGAGTACGCCGCCCGTGTCCTCGCACCGGCCATGGCCTCGGATCGTTCCCGCGCGTACGAGCTCTTCCTCTACCTCATCCGCTCCGGGACCGCGCTGTGCGTACTGGACGCCTTCGACGAAGGGGTCACGGAACCGAGCCCCGGCGGGTTCCTGCGCCTGTTCACCGATCTGTCAGCCGTCCTGTCCGCCGAGTCCGCCGTCGTCATCAGCTCCCGAGTCTCGTTCTTGGCGGACTCGCCCCAGGTACGTCAGCTGGTGGACAGCGGCGCCGGCCGCTCAGAACAGCTGGTGGAGCAGATGTACGCGAACGGGGTGGATCCGTCCCGCGTTCCGCACTTCCATGTCGTCCGCCTCACCGAGCCCGAGGCGACGCCGCTCGAGCGAGGTCTCACCGCGCGACTCGATCTTGCCCCGGGCCGACCTCTCGCGGAGATCCTCGGTACGCACCTCACGCGAACACTGACCGAGCGTGGGCGTCCCGAGCTGGAACAGCGCCTACCCACCACACTGGGCCGGGCGTTCCTGACCGACCGCACGGTGTTCTCCCTGCTGGACCTGCATCGCGAACTGGGCGGCGACGCCTTCACGGACGGACGGCTCGATCCGGCCTCCTGCGTCCTCGCGCCCCTACTGCGCCCGGCGGGGCCGGACCACGTAGCTTTCGCGCACACCGCTTACCAGGAGCTGTTGGCTGCCCGGTATCTCGCAGATCCGGCTCATCGGGAAGCCGTGGCCGACTTACCCGGCGGTGCCTTCCTGACAGAGCAGGTACGTGCCTTCCTCGCCGGAATGCCCTACGACGCCGGCGGCGCCGACGCCACGGAGGGCGATGACTGCGTGCTGCCCGCCGGTGCGTACCTCGTGGGACCGGCCGAGCGGTTACTGGTCCGACGCGTCACGCGCCCCGTCCTCTTCGACCGCCGTGCCGTGACGGTCGCCCGCTACCGGCGTTTCCTCGACTCACTGGACCAGGACGGGACTTCGCGCTGGGACCACCCGGACCAGCCGTCCCACATCACCCACCGTCCCTGGACCAACCGTTTGCGCCACCCCGACTACTACGAGAACCCGCGCTTCGACAATCATCCGGCAATCTGCGTCAGCTGGTGGAGCGCCTACGCGTTCGCGGCCTTCGAAGGAAAACGGCTGCCGACCGCGCTCGAATGGGAGGCGGCCTCGCGCGGAGCCGACGGGCGGCTCTTCCCTTGGGGCGACGCCCCGGACACCAGCCGGGTCAACTGCGCCGACACGTGGGTGGGCCACCCCGTCACGACCTATCAGGCATGGCTTCGGGACTTCGCGGGTGAGGGCGTCCGCCGGGCAGGGGCCAACCCCGCGGACGAACGCCCCGGCAACCGTTCCCCGTTCGGCGTCCTGGACATGGTGGGCAACTGCTGGGAGTGGACCTCCACATCGGTGGACGACCCGGCCGAGGCCGTCATCTGCGGCGGAAGCTACGACAACCCGATGCGCGCGGTGCAGACCAGCACGAAAGGCATCTACCGCAAACGCGGTGGAAGCAACGCGGTCGGTTTCCGCTGCGTCGAGGACGTGGACACGGGGGACGGCTCCGCCACGGCCCGGAGCGTCAGCACGACTGAGGTGGAGGGGACAAGGCCATGAGCGTCAGCGGCGAGGGCGGGAGTTTCGGCGGCAGCGGTGGGCCGCGGCACGGGACCATCGTGGACCGGCGGCCGAGCGGAGGAGGAGCAAGTGGCACGGTCGGTTCCTACGTCGTCCGGGACGACGATGACGAGCGGTACTACAACTTCGACTACCGACAGATCGTGACGGAGGGGTTCCGCACGATCCGTACCGGTGAGCATGTGCGCTTCCACATCAGTGCCACGAGCCCCGGCCAAGCGGAGTTCGTCATCCGTCTCGACCAGCCCGACCCGGCTGAGTACTACCGGTGACGGCTGCCGACGCCACGCCACGGCTCGACGACGTCACGGGAGCCCGGCAGGAACTGACCGTCGTCCTGCCCGCGCGTCTGCGCCGTGCCCCCAGTTGGCCACAGGGCCCGTTCCCGTTCGAACTCGGCAGCCGCCGCACGGACTCGGCGACGAGATCGACCTACTTCGCCCCCGCGAGCGCCCGGGCCCTCTACGGCAGCCCCGAGCGCCCCCGCCGCTGGCACGTGCCGATGGACCTCAAGCACGACGGGCTGCACCTGCTGGGAATAGAACTGCTCCGTGCGGCTACGGCCCGCGACCCCGACCATGCGCTGGCCGTCCTCCACTTGAGCGCCGAGACACCGCTCCTCCCGGTGCTTCGCACCCTGGCCGGCCGCGGCTCGCCCGCCACCGACGAGCCGCTCGTCGGGCTCACCGGACCGCTCGATCCGACCCTGCTCCTCGACGGTGTTGCCGACGTCGGGGACGCGACCACGCCCTTCGCACTCTCCAGGCCCTACACGATCGCGTTCCTCACCCCGACGGCACATCACACGCCCGCGCTCCGCGACGGCCCCGAGGGCGAACTGCCCACCACTGCCGACCGCTGGCTGTGGCAACTCGCTTCTCGCTCCAGCCCGCAGGACTTCCCGCTGGCTCCGGAGACTCTCGCGACTCACCTCCAGGACGCCGTACGCATCTCCGGGGACTGGAGCGCCCTGGTACTGCGGCAGGGCGCCGCCTTCCTCGGCCACCGCCCCGACACCGGCGACACGGACTTCTACCGCTTCGGCGCGCTCCATTCCCGCACCGTCTACCTGGACGCTCTCCTCCTCGGCTCCCTCCAGCGCGACCACATCGACGAACTCACCGACGAGCTGTCAGAGGTGTTCACCTCGCCCCGGCACCTGGCCCGCCGCGTCGCCGCCCTGGAACGCAACATCGCGCACTTCCGCAGCGGCTACTGGCGTCAGCACCTCACCGCCCACGGCCCCGCGAACGAGCTCCTCCTCGCCTTCCAGAACCAGCACCGGCTCCCGGCCCGCTTCAACGAGATCCTCGCCGAGGCCGGCGACTACAGCCGCCTGGTCCAGACCCAGGAGAGCCAGCAGATCAGCGGTGCCCTGGGGGTCCTGACCGTCCTCGGCCTACCGCTGGGCACGGCCCTGGGCATCCTCCAGGTCCTGGGCGACGAATCCCCGTCCCACCTGCTCATCGCCCTGGCACTGTCGGTGGCGGCTACGGCGGGGGTGCTGACCACGCGGTACGGGCGGTTGGTGTTGTCGTCTTTGCGGGGTGGGGAGAGGGGCCGGTAGCCCTTGTGGCCTTCCTGGCCGATGCGGAGCCAACCATCGATGAACTCCTCGTACAAGGATCCCCGGCACAATGTCAGCGTGCCCGAGCCCGTCCCCTCTTCCGCCGCCGTGTCCGCCCGCATGAGCCGACAGGGGTCCCGCGACACGGCCCCGGAGATCCCGGTGCGGCGACTCCTCCACGCGTCGGGCATGCGCTACCGCGTGAACGTGCCGATGCCGGGCATGGCCCGCCGCACGATCGAGATCGTCTTCCCCAGAGCCAAGGTCGCGATCTTCCTCGACGGTTGCTTCTGGCACGGCTGCCCACAGCACGCCACGCAGCCGAAGTCCAACACCGAGGGGTGGCGGGCGAAGCTCGACAAGAACATGGCCCGCGACGTGGAGACCACCCGGCGCTTGCAGGACCAGGGGTGGACGGTCCTTCGGTTCTGGGAACACGAGACACCGGAGAGTGTGGCGAACCGGGTCAGCGAATCCCTGGCCGAGGCTGTCTTCCCCCGCCCCAGGATTCACACCGGGCGCGCGTTGAAGGGTCCGCTTCCGGTCGGTCGGCCCATCCCTCGTGTCAGTGGCTCCTGCTAGAACTGCCTCCACAACAACATGGTGGGGAAAGGGGTCGGGGTGGAGCAGCCTGGGAGTCGGGAGCAGCCGGTCGCGGGGGTCTACGAGCAGTTGGTCACGGACCGCGTGCGCGGGGAACTGGAGCGTCTTGAGGCCGCGGGCTGGAAGGCCGTCGACGCCGAGGTCGGCGCAGAATCGTCACCCCATGTGCTGGCCCGCCACGTGGGTGACATGGTGGCCCGCCATCTCAACCAGCTCCGGCCCGAACACCGAGTTCCCTTCGCCAACCGGGTGCTTGAGTCCCTGGCAGCAGAGGTCGGTCAGCAGAATGGAGCCGAGCCGGTCAGCGCCATCGTCGAAGGTCCCAGGCAGTTGCTGGCCTTGGCGGAACAGGAGGCACCGGGCGCCTATGCGATCCGTCCGCTCACGCCACTCTCCGAGACCTCTCTTCTCACCAACTCACCCGAGGACCTCAATCTGGGCGCAGAGTTGCGGGCAGAGTTGGCCACTGCGGATCGGATCGACCTGCTCTGTGCCTTCGTGAAGTGGTACGGCATCCGTGTACTGGAGGACTCACTCCTCGCAGCCAAGGAGCGGGGCGTCCCGATCCGGATCATCACCACGACCTACATGGGCGCAACGGACCGACGCGCGCTCGACCGGCTGGTGCGCGAATTCGGCGCCACCGTGAAGGTGAACTACGAGACCCGCTCGACCCGGCTGCACGCCAAGGCGTGGTTGTTCCGGCGCGGGACCGGATTCGACACGGCGTATGTCGGGAGCTCGAACCTCTCCCGTGCGGCGCTGCTCGACGGCCTGGAGTGGAACGTACGACTGTCGTCGGTGGCCACACCCGCGGTGATGGACAAGTTCGAGGCCACCTTCGAGGCGTACTGGAACGACGCGGCGTTCGAGACGTACGACCCGGATGAGGACGGCAAGCACCTCGACGCGGCGCTGGCCCAGGCGGGTGGGACGGCGTCGACCACAGACTTGAAGATCAACCTTTCCGGTCTTCAGGTGCACCCCTTCCCGCACCAGCGGGACATGCTGGAGCGCCTCAGTGCAGAGCGCGAGATCCGCGGACGGCACCGCAATCTGCTGGTCGCGGCGACCGGCACGGGAAAGACCGTGATGGCCGCCCTCGACTACCGCGATCTGAGTAATCAGGCGATCTCCGGTCTACCCAGGCTGCTGTTCGTGGCGCATCGCAAGGAGATCCTCAAGCAGTCCTTGCGTACGTATCGCGAAGTGCTGGACGACGCCTCGTTCGGAGAGTTGCTGTACGGCGGGGCCGATCCACAGGAGTGGACCCACGTCTTCGCCAGCGTCCAGTCACTCAACGTCCAGAGGCTGGAGCAGCTCGCGCCGGACCACTTCGACGTCATCGTCATCGACGAGTTCCACCACGCCACGGCCACTACGTATAGGCGGGTGATCGAGCACTTCACGCCGAAGGAGCTGCTGGGACTCACCGCCACCCCGGAGCGGATGGACGGGCTCAATGTCCAGGACGAATTCTTCGATGGCCGCATCGCCGCCGAGATGAGGCTTTGGGAAGCCCTGGAGAACGACCTGCTGTCTCCCTTCCACTACTTCGGCATCCCGGACGGGACCGATCTGACGAACCTCACTTGGCAGAAGGGCTCGTACGCCGACCAGGAGCTCGGCAGTCTCCTCACTGGCAACGACGCGCGAGCCCGCATCGTCGTCAAGCAGATCCGGGACAAGATCTCCGACCCCGGTGCCATGCGTGCGCTCGGTTTCTGCGTCACCAGAGCGCACGCCCACTTCATGGCCGACTACTTCCGGAAGGCTGGCTTCCAGGCTGCGGCGCTCGACAGCGACTCGCCAGCCGAAGTACGTGCCAAAGCGCTGTCCGACCTTCAAGCAGGCGAGCTCCAGGTCATCTTCTCGGTGGACTTGTTCAATGAAGGGCTCGACATCCCTGACGTGGACACGCTGCTCCTGCTGCGGCCCACCAGTAGCGCCACCGTCTTCCTCCAGCAACTCGGGCGAGGACTACGGCGTACCGATACGAAGCCGGTACTCACCGTCCTCGACTTCATCGGACAGCACCGCGCCGAGTTCCGCTTCGAGGAACAGTTCCGGGCCATGACCAACCTGTCGCGCAACCGACTGGTCGAGCACATCGAGCGAGGCTTTCCGCAATTGCCGTCCGGATGCCAGATCATCTTGGAAGGCAAGGCGAAGAGGCTGGTCCTCGACAACATCAGGACCCAACTGGCCGCCACCGTGAAAACGCTGGTGAAGGAGGTCAGGGGGTACAGCACTCCTCTCCTCGCCGACTACCTTCACGAGAGCCGTCGAGAGATCAAGGAGCTGTACAAGAACGGGAACTCCTGGACTCTCGTACTGCGCCGTGCCGGACTGGCCACTGAACCGGCTCCACCGGGAGAGGAGCCGCTGCTCAAGCGGGTCCACGCTTTCCTGCACGTGGACGATCCCGAGCGTGCCCAGGCTTACCTGAGCCTCCTAGCGGACGACGCTCCGCCGTATGAGGAGCTCGACAAGACGACCCAGGCATACGCCCGCATGTTGTTCTTCAACCTGTGGGACAACGCGGGCTCCTTCACCAGCTTTGCGGAGGGCCTCGCGGCGCTGCGTCCGCAGCAAGCCCTGAGGGACGAACTCCGGCAGGTGCTGTCGTACGTCATCGACCAAGCGGACCATGTCCCGATCCCGCTGTCCGGAGCGCTCGGTCCGGTACCGCTGAAGGTCCACAGCTCGTACAACCGGTCGGAGATCCTGGCCGGCCTCGGCATAGCTCGGTTCGGTGGGCAGATGCCGCGATCCTTCACCCAGGGCGTGCAGTGGGCGGAGGAGTTTCAAACGGACGCACTGCTGGTCACGCTGGAGAAGGACGAGAGGGACTTCTCACCCACGGTCCGCTACAAGGACTACGCAGTCAGCCCCAACCTCTTCCACTGGGAGTCCCAGAACGCGATCTCCCCCGGTTCTCCGACTGGCATGCGCTATCAGCAGCACGCCAGTCGTGGCAGCCAGATCCTGCTGTTCGTGCGTCGCTACTCGGTCACGGACACGGGCAAGTCACAGCCGTGGATGCTCCTAGGCCCGGCGACCTACGTGAAGCACACCGGCAGCAAGCCGATGGCGATCACCTGGCAACTCGATCACGCGCTTCCGGCCGACGTGTGGTCCTACTCTGCCGCGATCCAGGCGAGTTGATGCACGCACGTCGACCCTGGACGCGATAGCTAGGGCAGTCGCGCTTCGAACTCCGCCTCGAAGTGCGACTGTGCCCGATCAAGCGCGTCGTCGATGTCCCACCCTTGCGCCCGGAACCAAAAGAGGAGGTCGGTGATGGCATTGATCGCTGCCTCTTCCTCCATCACCGCCGCCAGCCGTCCTTGATCCACCGATTGCCGCGTAGGCGAAAGCCCTGAGCCGCTGTACAGGCTTAATACGTCCACGGCCCGGGCCAGTCGCGGCATCGGCGTGCGCTGCCGCGCGCCCCAGGCAGCATCCATGCGGAACTCGCACCATGTCACCTTGTGATCACCGGCAAGCTCCACACCCCAGCGATCACTCACGGCGTCGACAAGCGCCATACCGCGGCCTGCCTCCGCGTCCAGACCCGCCCGCGTGAGCGTCGGAAGGGCGCGAGCATCGGGATCGCGAACCTCGATGCGCAGATGGGAGCCGCCGAGTGAAACAACGATGGTGGACGGCGTCCCCGGCCCGACGTGCTTGATGACATTGGCGACGAGTTCGCTGGCGCAGAGCTCGGCTGCCTCCGTCAGCCCATGCAGCCCCCAGTACTCCAGGTGCATTCGCAAGGCACGCCGCAGAGCCCACACCTGATCGGCCTCTGCAAGAAACGGCAGCCTCCACGGCTGAGTTGGCCTCCATAGAGAGTCATCCATGCCGTACCCGCTCCCCACTGTCGATGCCACCTGTGATGTGCCGATGACTCAGCGTTGCACTGAAACTCTCGAAATGGAACTCTCATCATGCATCCATAGAGGCACTCAGCCGCACCGCGCGCCCCCGGCGCACACCGTCTTGCCGCCACCGCCAGCAGAGCAGCACGATCTACTGCACCAACGCGAAGGACTGATGACATGGCAGTCGGACCCACCACTCGTAGGCGCCAACTAGGCGCCGACCTGCGACGACTCCGGGAGTCCAAGGGGCTGACGCTCGAAGAGGCAGGATCCCGCGTCGGCATCTCGAAGGCGACGCTTAGTCGCTATGAGACGAAGGAGGGCACGGTCAAGTGGCCTGCCGTGGATGCCCTATGCCGTGAGTACTCTGCATCGGACGCAGAGCGCCTGGCACTGGTCGAGTTGGCGAAGGGCGCCAAGATCCAGGGATGGTGGCGGTCTCTCGCGGACCCCATCCCAGAGTCCATGAACCTGATGCTCACACTGGAAGACGAGGTCGTACGCGAGGACCACTACGCGTGCATGTACGTTCCGGGACTCCTACAGACGCGCGCCTACGCAGAGGCAGTCCATCGCGCTTCAGAAGTGCACTGTGACGAACGCGAAGTGCAGCACATGGTCGACATTCGCATGAAACGGCAGGAGTTGCTGGAACGCGATGAGCCCCCACACATCTGGTGCGTGATCGACGAAGCCGCGATCCGCCGTCAGGTCGGGGGCCGCGAAGTCATGCGGGAGCAGCTCGCACACTTGCTGGCCTGCGCCGAGCGACCTCATGTCACCCTCCAAGTCCTCCCGTTCTCCTTGGGAGCGCATGCCGCCGCAGTCGGTAGCTTCGTCACGCTTCGCGGCCAAACCCGGGAGCTGGACGTGATCTATGTGGACCTCCTCGGTGGTGGGCTGTTCATGGAGAAGCCGGAGGAACTGGAGCGATATAGGTTGGCCTTCGACTACCTCAGCGCCCAGGCGCTCGACCTCGAGTCCTCCGTCGAACTCATCGACCGAGTCAGCAAGGAGTGAGTCTTGATAGCAGCCGATCCGGAGCCCCGCTGGTTCAAGTCCTCGTACAGCGGCGGCAGCGGTACTGAATGCGTGGAGTGCGCCTACGTCGCACACGGCACATTGATACGCGACTCCAAGTACGCCGATGGCCCCATACTGGACGTGCGGCTGAGCAGCTGGTGCGCCTTCATCGGCTCAGTACGCCACGGCTCGCAGCCGTCCTCCTGACCGACCGACGCAGGTGCGGCCAATTCACCTCACACCGAAGGGCAAGGTCGTGGAGATCGACGCGTACTCACCGTTGCCCTTGCGGACCATCGGGGACGTACGGGCAGCTCTGACGGCAGACCTCGGGTCCTCCGGTGACAAGGAGAACTTCGAGAGTGATTTGCTGCGCGCTCTGGAGGTTTCATCGGAGGCAATTTCCACGGCCGTGACCGCAGTGATCGTCGACTACCGGGGACGGATCCGCCTGTGCCAGGATCCCGACTTCGAGGCCGCCGTCCAGGAGGGCATCGACCTCACGATGCGACTGAAGCGGCAAGCCAGAAGCGAGTGATCGATGTCGTATCCTGCCCATGACCACGGTTTTGCGGTCACTGGGCCCTTTCAGAGTGGCCACCGATCGGGTGACCGGCCGGCGGCCCGCCTGGAGAGGCAGCGCTGCCTCACTGGCATTGATCAGGGAAAACGCTGATCCAGTGACTCAGAGAGGGGCGGGGGCGGGGGGTCCCGGCGCCCCCCCCCCCCCCCCCCCCCCCCCCCCCCCCACCCCAACCCCCCCCCCCCCCCCAAAATCCCCAACAAACCCCCCCCCCCGCCCCCAACACCCCACCCCCCCCCAAACCCCCCCACAAAAAAAACCACCA
>NZ_JBHYJX010000016.1:104830-149903 GCF_042740985.1 Streptomyces sp. NPDC058985
GGGTCACCTCGACCCCCGCAGCGGCCCTCCCGCATGCTCACCACTGCCTCACCCACCGGGCGTCATTGGGGGCATGGAGTCTCAGCTCGTCCGTCCCGGCCACGTCACCGCGCACCAGGCCGCCAGAATCCTCGGCAGCAGCCTTGGCGCCGTCCGCAATCTCGTCTACCGAGGCAGGTTGCAGCGCGCCGGCGGCACCGAACGACAGCCCTGGTACCGCGCCGAAGACCTCGCCGCGCTCCTCGCCAAACGCCGCACACGCGCCGCTGCTTGACGGCAAACCACCACAGCGGAGCTACACCCTCGGGTCGGCACCACTCACGAGGGAGCCCCAGGCCCAACCTCGCCCGCACGGCGCCCCAGAAGTTGCTGCGGCTCGGAATCAGCTTCGTCTTCGCCTCCGCCAGCCTGGGACGCTTCGAGAGCCGCTTGCATCAGCTTGCTCTCCAGCCACGCCTCGGCGAGGGGGCCATAAGGCGAGAAGACAATGCGAAAGATCGGAACCACAGCAACCACGACGGCCCCTGAACCCACAGCGACCAGCAACAGCTTTGCTTGCTGACTGTTGTCCGGCGCCGTCGGGTCCGCCAGCCACCGCAGAGAAATAACGATCGCCGCGGTCTGCGCTAGAAGGAGTACGCCCCACAACTGACCGAGCAGCAGCAGTACCGTCGTCTTAAGCGCCCCCACCCCAAACCTCGGAAACGTCTCTTGCGCAATCGACCGAAGCGCCGCCTGGCGCTCCGCCGAGGCCGTAGTCGACAACTCCGTAGACCTGCGCATGAACTCATCACTCAAAGAGCGAGACCAGCCCTGGATTGCCTTGCTGTACGCGGCTGCCTCCAACGTAGCGGCGATGAGAATCGCCGACGCCACCGAGGCAACGGTCGTCGCAAATCCCTCTGTCATCTGCACACGAGAAAGCGTGCCCACGTACCTAGGTCACAGTGACGAACATTGCCGAACAGTGATGTGGTGGTGCGGGCACCTTGCTGCTACCTTCCTCGC
This sequence comes from Streptomyces sp. NPDC058985, assembly GCF_042740985.1. Taxonomy (NCBI): domain Bacteria; kingdom Bacillati; phylum Actinomycetota; class Actinomycetes; order Kitasatosporales; family Streptomycetaceae; genus Streptomyces; species Streptomyces sp. NPDC058985. Next base: position 105,839 of record NZ_JBHYJX010000016.1, read on the forward strand.
CTCATCGATCAAAGCGCCTGCTTGACCACAGGTCAGAAGCTGTGTGACGATCCGGGTAAACAACTGTGCCCCGAGACGGGCGCCAAGCACTCACGACGAAGCCCCGGAGCGGCCACCGAGCCCCCGGGGCTTCGTCGTGCAATAGCGTCCGCCCAGGGCAACCTCCGTCACTCACACCGGCGGGTTTGCTGCTGGCGCTGCGCCCTGCGCGGACCACAACGTCACAGGACAGCCACACCAACCGCACGTTTCCCCCACACGACGGATGATGGCCCCTTCGCCATCAGCATCCAGGGGGAACCATGCGCACCCGCACCACGACCGTCGGCATCCTCGCCGTACTCGCCCTCACGCTCACCGCGTGCAGCAGCGGCGGTGACAGCCACGATGACACGAAGGCCAGCACGGCTACCGCTTCCTCCAACGGGCTGGCCTCATCGGCTTCGCCGAAGCAGGAGGCCGTACAGGGACCGCTCAAGCTCGGCGCTGGCCATCACTGGACAGACACGGACACTGACGGCAGCCACATCAGCGGCACCACGACGGCGATCAGCTACAGCCAGCCCGCCACCGGTGTCGACCTCCCCGACGAAGTCTCTGACTTCGATAGCCCAGTCTGGGCCGTCCTCGAAGTCAAAGTCTGCGCTGACGAGGACAGTTCGTCCGTGCTCGTCGCCCAAGCTCCCTGGGCCCTCGGATTCCCCGACTACACCCGCCTCCAAGCACCCGGCACCAGCGGCTCAGGCGTACCCAAGCCCGAGTACCCGACCGGCGACGGAGCCCTCGTGAAGGCAGGTACCTGCCTCCGAGGAAAGATCACGTTCTCTGTCGCGGAAGGAACCAGGCCCGACCAGGTCATCTACGCCCCAGCGGACAGGGACCCGGTTGAGTGGGCTGTTCCGAAGGCGTAACAGGGTGGTGGCGCCCGTGGCCGGCAACCCCCGCGACGGGCGCGCCCTTACCACGCACGCCCGCAGGTGGACGGCAGGGGCGACGTCGGGGTCCGCCGCCGCGGGAGCGCCGGGCCGGTAGAGCAGCGCCGCGATCAGCCCACCCACGGCGAAGAAGGCGGCCGACCACAGGAAGCTCGTACCGCACCGTCCGCGAAGTGTTTTTCCGCCGCACCCCTGCTGTTCGCCACGCCTGGCTACCTTCACCTCGCCCGGTCCTGCGCAGGAGAGGTACGTCCATGAGCACCCCGGTTCGGCACACCTCGACTCGGCCATCCGTAGCCACGCTGACGGCGGCCAAGCAGCGTTCGGAAGGCAGCGGGCGGGCTGGGGCTCCGTACGGGAATTCGGCGGAGCAGGTGCTGCTCGGAATCCAGGGGAGCGCCGGTAACCGGGCCGCCACCGCGGCCGTGCAGCGTGCCCGGGGGGCGGACAAGGGCAAGGCGCCGGAGGGGGCCGGCGGCGGGGGTGACGGGGGGAAGAAGCGGAGGAACTACCGGGATCGGATCGCGGGGCTGCTCGACCGGTTCAAGAAGAACCTCGAACCCATCGACACCTGGATCAAGGGCGTCCAGACGCCCACCAACGCCGGCTTCACCCAGCAGGCCGCCGTCTCGGCCAACGAGGGGCTCAAGCACTCCGCCGCCGCCTCGGGGACCTCCGCCGCGTCGGGGAACCTCCTCACCGAGGCCGCCGGCACCGTGGTCAGCGGTATGGACGCGTACAAGAGCATGAAGGACGCCAGGAAGGCCGGGGACGGGGCCGCGCACCACACCGCGAACAAGCGGGCCAAGACCAAGGGGACCGACGCGGTCGTCGGGGCCGCCGGTTCGGGGGCCTACAGCGCGGCCATCGCCAAGGAGGTCACGAAGATCCAGAAGGCGGCGGACGCCGCGGTGGCCTCGGAGGCGAGCGGTGTCGCCAGCGCCGCCGTCGCCGGGATGAAGAGCGTCCGGTCCGTGTTCCGGGTCGGGGGCGCGGCACGGAAGTACAAGCGGGTGAAGGAGCTGGGGGATCCGCAGCTGGTCCACGCCGAGTCGCTGGCCCGGCTGAACGAGTCGCGGGAGCACGCCAACTGGGCCGCGGCGGAGGCGTACGTCGCGCTGGACGCCTACTGGAAGCAGGAAGGCGAGGGACGGCTGGAGCTGATCGGCGAGGCCGTCGACGCCGCCTGGGAGGCGATGGGGGAAGCCCGTGACGCCGCCGAGACGCTCCAGCGCGCCGAGAAGAACGTGGAGACGCTGGGCACGGTCCAGGGGTACGCGAAGAAGAAGCAGCTCACCAAGATCGGCAAGGAGACGGTCGGCGGTGCGATGGGTGAGTCCACCAAGGCCGCCGCCGGAGTCGTGACCGCGGTCGCTGCGGGGACGGCCGGGCTCGCGTCCAACCCGGTCGGCTGGGGGCTCGCCGGGGCCGGCGCCGGACTCGTCCTCGGCGTCACCCTCTACAAGGCGCTCCGCGCCGCCACCAAGCGGTACGAGGAGGTCCGCCACCCGGAGGTCTGGGCGAAGGAGGGCGAGACCCCCGACGAGGCGGCGTCCCGCAAGGAATCGCTCCAGCACGCCCTGAAGTTCTGGAAGAAGGTGTCCAAGGGCGAGCGGGCGGCCATGGCGCGGGAGATCTACGCGCTGGCCGCAGGGCCCGACATCGCCGGGAGCGGCGGTACGACCGAGGAGATGCGGCAGTCCGGCATGTCCCTGCTCATCGCGCTCAAGTCGGGTCCCGCCGACCACAAGCTCGACCAGGAGGCGTGGGTGGCCAGCCTCAACGACCCGTCCAAGACGAACGGCTGGATCAAGGAGATCGCGGAGCAGCTGGCGTCGGGGTGACGCACGACGGCGTGGCAGGGAGGCAGCCCTGCTTCCGGCAGGTACCAGGGTGTCATCCGGCAGGGCCAACCTCTTTTCAGCCAAATGGGGTCGGCTGTCATCCGCGCATTTTTCGCCCCAATCCCCCGGCGGTCCCCGTTCATGGTCACGAGGCTGACACGCGGCGTGAGCGCAAGCGGTAGGGTCCCTTCCCGTACGTCGAACGACGGTTGTGTGTACGGGAGTTCGAGGCAGGTCGGGGCCCTCGCGGTCCGGGGTGCCCCGAGTCCGCGTCGTCGTCACCACCAGCTCGTACAGGCCTCGTGTGTTGCTTGGAGATCCATGTCGTGCGTCGCCCTCACCGTCCCACGGATCGCCGACACCTCGGCGCGCGGTGGTCCAGGGAGACAGCACCTGTTCTCTTCGGCCTGTTGACGACCCCCGGCCGTGCCACGGGCGTGCCGGTGCGTCGTCCCGCACCTCGCGCTACGCGCCTTCGCGCCATGTGCCCTCGCGCCATGTGCCTTCGCGCTCCGCGCCTCCGCGCCGCCGTCCGCCGGTCCCGGCCCACCCCCACCGACGGCTTCCGATCCGTGAGGACCTGATGACTGAACTGATAGTGAGCGCCGCCGCGTTGCTGGCGGTGGCCGGAGTCGGGGCCGCGTGGTACTTCCGGCGCAAACGCGACGAGGCCCGGCGCCGGGCCGAGCAACTGCGCGAGCACGCCGACCGGCTCACCCTGCAACTCGTCGCGGCGGAGCAGTGCGTGGGGCACCTCGCGGCCACCGTGATCCCCGCGGCGGCCAGGGGCGGTGAAGGGCCCGAGGGGGGCGGGCTCCCCGTGCCGGCGCAGCTCGACGGGACCCCGCTCGCCGAGCGGCTGCGTGCCGTCCCCGGGGCGGTGGCCTCGGCCGTGGCGGACGTACGGGGGCAGGAGCGGGCGGCGGCCGCCCATGCCGCGGCCCAGGCCGCCGAGCAGGTCCGGCAGGAAACCGAGCGGTACGTCGCGCAGGTGCGGCACGAGTCCGTCGGCGTCGCCCGGGCGGCCGTGCGCGGCTTCGCCAACAACGTCGTGGCCAGGTCGGCGCGGCTCGGCCGGGCCGTCAGCCAGGGCGTACGGCGGCACATCTCGGACGAGGCGTACGCGACGCTGGTGGAGATCGACCACCTCGCGCAGCAGATGCTGCTCACCGCGTCGGGGTACTCCGTACTCGCCGGGGACAAGCTGTCCCGGCGCTGGCCCGCCACCTCGCTCACCGACATCACGCGCGCGGCGATGGGCCGGATCGAGGGGTACGAGCGGATCAAGCACCCCGAGATGGGGTCCGTGGTGGTCGAGGGGCGTGCGGTGGAGGCGGTCGTGCACGCGCTCGCCGTCCTGCTGGACAACGCGCTGCGCTACTCCCCGCCCGCCGCCAGTGTCCACGTCTCGCTCGAACAGGGGCACCACGCCTGCTTCCTGATCGTGGACGACGCCGGGCTGCGCATGGACGACGAGCGGCTGCTGTGGGCCGGCAACGTGATGTCCGGCGAGCAGCGCGACGACATCACCCGCCTCGGCGCCCACCCCCAGACCGGGCTGCGCGTGGCGTCCCTGCTCGCGGAGAACTACGGCTTCCGCGTCGAGCTGACCGCGCCGAACATCTACCAGGGGACCCGGGCCATGGTCGTCCTGCCGAAGAACCTGCTCGTCGACCCCGCGGCGGGACGAGGGGTGGGGAGCAGCGGGGCGGGGGCCGCCGCCGGGGCTGTAACAGGAACGGCGACGGGGGCCGCCACGGGGACGTCTCAGCCCGTCGCCGCGACCGCCGCCCCGTCGGCCGCCGACCCCACGCCCCCGGCGCACGCCCCCACCCCCGCCCCGGCCCTCACCACCGAGCCCGCGCACGAGCCCACGCCGGAGCACGAACCCGCCGCCCCCGGCCCGGAACCCGCACCGGCACCCGCAGCCACACCCACACCGGCATCGGCATCGGCATCGGCATCGGCACCAGAACCCTCGCCCGCACCCCCGGCGACCCCCGCACCCCCCACCACCACCGCCAGCGGCCTCACCGTCCGCCGCCGCTCCCCCGCCCCGGCCCGGTCGCGGCCACGCCCCGCCCCGGCCGCCGACACCGAGCCCGGCCGTCCGGCCGTCGCCGCCGCCTGGGCCGCCGGCACCCGGCGCGGCCGCGACGGGGAGCCCGCACCAGCCGCACCGGCCGCGCCAGGTGCCGAGAGCACGGGCCGGGACACCCCCAGCGAAGCCACCCCAGCCTCACCCACCGCCGCCCACAACGCCCACAACGCCCCCCACCCGGCCGCCCGCGACGCCGCTCACGACGAAGGACACTGATCGTGCAAGACACACACACCAACAGCCTGGGCTGGCTGCTCGACCAGGAACTCGGCACCGTCGAGGGCGTCCGCTACGCCGTGCTGATGAGCAGCGACGGGCTGCTGAAGGCCCGTACGGCGACGATCGGCCAGGACGACGGGGAGAAGTTCGCGGCGCTGACCGCGGCGCTGCGGGCGGCGGGCAAGGCCTGGGACGAGTTCACCGGCGGGGCGGGCATGCGCCAGCTGCTGATCGAGTCCGTCGGCTGCATCGGACTGACGACCACCGCCGCGAAGAACACCATGCTGTCGGTGTGCACGACCGGCCCCGACGCCGACGTCGGGCTGATCTCCCACCACATGGTGCGGCTCGCCACCCGGGTCGGGCACGAACTGGGCACGGCGGAGCGCGTGCCGGTCGCGGAGGGCGCGGCGGGCGCGGGAGGCGCGGAAGGCGGCTCGACGGCATGACGGGGCCGCGGCGTGACCCCGACATGGTCAGGCCCTACGTCCGTACCGGGGGCCAGGTCCGCGCGCGCGAGGACGTGCGCCCGGAGAGCGTGGTCATCGCCGCGACCGGCCCCACGGACACCCTCGCCCCGGACGCCCGCCGGGTGATGCGGCTGTTCGCCGGCGCGGACGGCGGCCTGGCCGTCGCCGACATCGCCGCCGCGCTGGAGCTGCCGCCCTCCACGGTGCGCATCCTCGTCTCCTCGCTGATGGACTCCGGCCACCTCTCCAGCCCGGTCGCCGCGACCGAGCACCAGCCCGACTTCGACCTGCTCCAGGAGGTACTCCGTGGACTGCGCTCCATGGTCTGACCCGCCCGTCACCTACGTCCCGGCCTCGGTGACGCGGTCGGCCAAGATCGTGGTCGCGGGCGGCTTCGGCGTCGGCAAGACGACGTTCATCGGCAGCGTCTCGGAGGTACGGCCGCTGCGGATGGAGGAACCCATCACGCAGGCCAGCACCGGCGTCGACGACCTGCGCGGCACCCCGCACAAGACGACGACGACCGTGGCGATGGACTTCGGCCGCATCCACATGGCCGACGGGCGGCTCGCGCTGTATCTGTTCGGGCTGCCGGGGCAGTCCCGGTTCCAGCCGCTGTGGGAGGACCTGGCGGAGGGCGCCCTCGGCTGTCTCGTGCTGGCCGACACCCGCGACCTCGACGCCTCCCACGACGCCCTCGGTCTCCTGGACGGCGCGGGCATCCCGTACGCCGTCGCCATCAACACCTTTCCCGGCGCGCCGGGTTACCCCGAGGCCGAGCTGCGCGAGGCGCTGGCCCTGGAACCCGCCACCCCCCTGACGGCCTGCGACGCCCGCGACCGCACGTCCTCGCTGCACGCCCTGATCACGCTCACCGAGTACCTCTCCGAGCACCAGCAACAGCGCGAGCACCGCTCCGCCGCCCTCCTGGAGTCCCGCCCATGACGTCGCCCTCCGCCGAGCCCGCGCCGACGAGCCCACCGGGCCGGATCGCCCTCTACGACCCGGAGTTCGCGGCGGATCCGCACGCCGCCTACCGGCGCATGCGGCGCACCCACGGTCCGCTCGTCCCCGTCGACCTGGCGCCGGGCGTCCCCGCGACCCTGGTGATCGGCTACTACCAGGCCCGCCGCATCCTCAACGACCCGCTGCGCTTCCCGGCCGACCCGCGCGCCTGGGAGAAGCTGATCCCGGCGACCTGCCCGGTCCGGCCGATGATGGAGTGGCGGCCCAACGCGCTGCGCTCGGGCGGCGCCGAGCACGCCCGCTACCGGTCCGCCAACACCCACGCCATCGACAAGGTCGACCAGCACGGACTGCGCGCCCTCGTCGAGAAGGTCGCCGACGGTGCCATCGACGGGTTCCGCACCGTGGGCTCGGCGGACCTGCTCACCCAGTACTCGTTCCCCATCGCCTTCAGCGTCCTCAGCGCGCTCCTCGGCTGCCCGGACGAGATCGGGCAGCGCATCGCCGACGGCATGGCGAAGATCTTCGACACCACCAACGCCCAGCGCGGCAACGAGATCCTCGCCCAGGCCGTCTCCGACCTCGTGACCCTGCGCCGGCAGCACCCCGGCGACGACATCACGTCCCGGCTGACGCTGCACCCCGCCGAGCTGACCGACGAGGAGATGGGCCATCAGCTCGTCACGCTCTACGGTGCCGGGATCGAGCCGCTGACCAACCTGATCAGCAACACGATCCTGAAGATCCTCACCGACGAGGAGTTCTCCGCCGACCTGCACGCCGGGCTCTCCACGGTGCGCGACGCGCTCGACGCCGTCCTCTACACCGACCCGCCGATGGCCAACTACTGCATCTCCTACCCGCCGTACCCCATCGACGTGGAGGGGGTGCTGCTGCCGGCCGACCAGCCGGTGGTGATCTCGATGGCGGCCGCGAACAACGACCCGGCCCTGACGGAGGGCGTGCCCGAGGGCCGGCACACGGGCAACCGGGCCCATCTGGCCTGGAGCATCGGCCCGCACTCCTGCCCCGCCCGTTCACACGCCTACCTCATCGCGGAGACCGCGGTCACCCACCTCCTGGACGCGCTGCCGGAGACGGACCTCGCCCGCCCCCTCGCCGACCTCACCTGGCGTCCCGGCCCGTTCCACCGGGCCCTGGAATCGCTGCCCGTCACCTTCCCCGCCGCCCACTGAGCCGAGCAGTCAGCCTCGCACTCAGCCGCACACTAAGGAGCCAGGTCATGGCGACCCAGCAGTCACCCCTCGTCCTCGACCCGACCGGTGCCGGTCACCACGCCGAGCACCGCGCCCTGCGGGAGCGCGGCGCGGCCACGCGGGTGGACGTGCTCGGCGTGGAAGCCTGGTCGATCACCGATCCCGCCCTGCTCAAACAGCTCCTGACCAGTCCGGACGTCTCCAAGGACGGGCGGGCGCACTGGCCCGCCTTCGGCGAGGTGGTGGCCACCTGGCCGCTCGCCCTGTGGGTGGCGGTGGAGAACATGTTCACCGCGTACGGCCAGGGCCACCGCAAGCTGCGCCGGCTGGTGGCCCCGGCCTTCAGCGCCCGTCGCATCGAGGCGATGCGGCCGGCCGTCGAGGGGATGGTGGCGGGGCTGATCGACCGGCTCGCGGAGCTGCCCGCCGACCAGCCGGTCGATCTGCGGCAGGAGCTGGCGTATCCGCTGCCCATCGCGGTGATCGGTCACCTCATGGGCGTGCCCGAGGACCAGCGGGAGGGCTTCCGCGCCCTCGTCGACGGTGTCTTCGACACGACGCTGAGCCAGGCCGAGGCGCAGGCCAACACCGCCCGTCTGTACGGGGTTCTGGACGAGCTGATCGCCGACAAGCGGGCCACTCCGGGCGACGACATGACGTCCCTGCTCATCGCGGCCCGGGACGACGAGGAGGACGGTGCCCGGCTCTCCCCCGGGGAACTGCGCGACACGCTGCTGCTGATGATCAGCGCCGGCTACGAGACCACCGTCAACGTCATCGACCAGGCCGCGCACACCCTGCTGACCCGGCCCGACCAGCTCGAACTGGTCCGCAAGGGCGCGGTCACCTGGGGCGACGTGGTGGAGGAGACGCTGCGGCACGAACCGGCGGTCAAGCACCTGCCGTTGCGGTTCGCGGTCACGGACATCGTCCTGCCGGACGGGCGGACCATCGCCCGCGGGGAGGCGATCCTCGCCTCGTACGCCGCCGCCAACCGGCACCCGGACTGGCACGCCGACGCCGACATCTTCGACGCGACGCGCGTGGTCAAGGACCACCTGGCGTTCGGGCACGGGGTGCACTTCTGCCTCGGCGCGCCGCTGGCCCGCATGGAGGTCGTGCTCGCGCTGCAGAGCCTCTTCGACCGCTTCCCCGGCATTCACCTCGCCGATCCGGCGGAGGAACTGCCGCCCGTGCCCTCGCTGATCAGCAACGGCCACCAGCGGCTGCCGGTCCGGCTGTACGCCGGCTGAACCGCCCGGGCGGCGCGCCCCGGCGTTCGGGGCGCGCCGTCCACCGGCGGGAAGTGCGTTGCGGGTCAGCCGAACATGCCCGGCTCGTAGTCGCCCGCCGGCTGCTGGGTGATGACGTTCATGCGGTTGTAGGTGTTGATGAGGGCGATCAGGCCGACCAGCGCGGTCAGCTGTTCCTCGTCGTAGTGCTCGGCGGCCTTCGCCCACGCCTCGTCGGTGACGCCGCCGCCCGAGTCGGCGATGCGGGTGCCCTGCTCGGTCAGTTCGAGGGCGGCGCGCTCGGCGTCGGTGAAGACCTTGGCCTCGCGCCAGGCGGCGATCAGGTTGAGGCGCAGGGAGGTCTCCCCGGCCTTCGCGGCGTCCTTGGTGTGCATGTCGAGGCAGAAGCCGCAGCCGTTGATCTGGCTGGCGCGGATCTTGACCAGCTCCTGGGTCGCGGCCGGCAGCGCCGAGTCGGTCACGGCCTTGCCCGCCGAGTTGATGTGGCGCAGGAGCTTGCCGGCGAGGGGGTTCGAGAACAGGTTGAGTCGCGCTTCCATGAAGGGTTCCTCCGTCGTGGGTCGTCCGACCGGTCCGGCCGGGTGGCCGGTGGTGCGCTCTGGGGCTACACCGCTACGACGGAGCGCGCGGGCGTGATGTGACAGGCCGCGGAGGTCTGGGGATGTGACCTGCGTCTCACCCCTTCACGGCGTGTCCTTGGGTTCCTTCGGGCCGTTCCAGCAGCCTGAGCAGGGCGGCCGTGACGTCGGCCGGGCGTTCGTCCATCACCCAGTGCCCCGTGTCGTCCAGCATCGTCAGTTCGGCGCCGGGCACGGCCTCGGCCAGCCCGGTCGCGATGTCCGGGCTCAGGTACGGGTCCGCGCGGCCCCAGATCACCGCCGTCGGGCAGGTCACCGCGCCCAGGCGGCGGCGCAGCTCGGGGCGGGGCGGGGTGCGGTAGTCACCGAAGTAGTGGAGCAGCCAGCGGCGGCCCTCCGGGGTGTCCATCCAGTCGACGTAGCCGTCCAGGAGGCGGGCGTCGAGATGGCCCGCGCGGACGAGCGGGGCGAAGGTGCGGCGGTGGAGGGCAGCGTACGGCAGGCGCAGCGCCGCGGGCCGGAGTACGGGGGTGCGTCCGGCGATGCCGATCAGGCTGAAGACGGCGTACCAGCGGCGGGTGAACGTGGCGTGCGCGCGGCTGTTGAGGACGGCCAGCCTGCGCACCCGCGCGGGGTGGGTCTCGGTGAAGCCCAGGGCGAGGAAGCCGCCGTAGTCGTGGCCGACCAGGTTCACCGAGTCGAGCCCCAGGGCGTCCAGCAGGCGGCCGATCCGGGCGACCTCGGTGTCGTAGTCGAAGGGCAGGTGGAGGGGGCGGTCGGACTCGCCCCAGCCGAGGAGGTCCGGGGCGACGACCCGGTGGCGGGCCGCGAGGGGCGGGACCTGGTGGCGCCAGCAGTGGTGGTCGGCGGGGTAGCCGTGCAGGAGCAGCACGGGTTCGGCGTCGGGCGGCCCCGACTCCCAGCAGGCCACCCTCGCTCCGTCCACCCGGACCGACCGGGCGCGGGGCCGGTCCGTGCCGGGACTCTGCGTGTTCATCGGCTGCGCGCTCCCATCGGTCGGTCCGTCCACCCGTTGAACGTGCGGATACCCGGAAGGGACGCGGCCAGGGCAGGACCTGCGGCCGAACGGGGGTACGCCCGCGCCGACGGGCGCGGGAGGGCGCTCCCTGGGGCACCCGTCCGGGCCTCACCCCGGCGCGTGCGCCGGGCGCGACGGTGATTAGCCTCGGAACCGTCAGTCGGTGGCACGGCAGGAGGCAGAGATGGCGAAGGTTCCCAGCGCGGCGGTCGCCGCGGGCGGGCTCGTCGGCGGGTACGGCGTGGCCCGCTGGACCAAGCGGCGGGAGCTGGGCGGGGCCGTGCTGGCCGTGGCCGGCGCCGCCGCCGCACAGCAGTGGCGGCAGCGGGCCGGCGGCGCGGCCGCCGGTGCCCTGACGGCCGCCTACGTGGCGGGCTTCGCCGGATCCCACCCCCTGGCCAAGAAGGTGGGCGCCTGGCCCGCAGTCCTCGGCGTGGCCGGCGCGGTGGCCCTGGCCTCCTGGGCGGTGGCCGACCGGCGCGGCTGAACGGGTGGGCGTCAGGAGCGCTGGGTCAGCCCCTGATGCCCCCACCCGACGGGCCTCGCGGGTCCCACCCCGGGCCGGGACGGCGGGCGCCCGGCCCGCAGTCCTCGGCGTGGCCGGCGCGGTGGCCCTGGCCTCCTGGGCGGTGGCCGACCGGCGCGGCTGAGCGAGCGGGGGTCAGGGCCGACCGGGGCGTACGGGGTGACGGTGGGCGCGGCCGAGCGGTGCGCCGCGCCGGAGCCGGGTCAGGAGCGGTGGGTCAGGACGTTGATGACCTTGCCGTTCGGGTCCCGTACGAGGAAGCGCCGTACGCCCCACTCCTCGTCCTGCGGCTCCCGCAGGATCTCCGCGCCCGACGCGGCCACCTGGGTGTAGACCGCGTCGACGTCCTCGACCTCCACGCTCAGGTCGGGGACGACGGGCGCGGTGCGTTCCTCGGTGAAGAGGCTGATCTGGGCGGTCGGGTTGGACGGCGAGGCCAGGGTCGTCACCCAGCCCATGTCCATGACCTCCTCGAAGCCGAGGAGTCCGTAGAAGTCGCGGCTGGAGTTCCACAGCTCCTCGGACTCGATGTGCAGGTTGGGGACGATTCTGCGGATGGTCATCGGGTGGCTCCTGATCCCGTTGTTCCCTGTTCCCTAGGGCTGCGCCTTCACCGAGGACAGCGGTTCGGCGATGTCCTCCAGCGAACGGCGTTCCGCCTTCACCGCCAGGAACGCCGCCACCAGACCGGCCGCGCACATCAGCCCGGCACCGACCTGGAAGGCGAGAACAGTGTCGCCGACCACGCCGGACTCCGTCAGGTCGGCGAAGAGCAGCGGGCCGCTGATGCCGCCGGCGGCGGTGCCGAGGGCGTAGAAGAAGGCGATGGCCATGGCCCGGGTCTCCATCGGGAAGATCTCGGAGACGGTCAGGTACGCGCTGGACGCGCCGGCCGACGCGAAGAACAGCACCACGCACCAGCAGGCCGTCATCGTCGCGGCCGAGAGCGAGCCCCGGTCGAACAGGTACGCCGTGCCGAAGAGCAGCACGCCGGAGAGCAGATACGTGCCCGAGATCATGATCCGGCGCCCGACCGTGTCGAAGAGCGGGCCGAGGATCAGCGGGCCGAGGAAGTTGCCGGCGGCGATGACGGCGAAGTAGTAGCCGGTGCTGCCGGTCGGCACGTCGAAGAAGGTGATGAGGATGGTGCCGAAGCCGAAGGTGATGGCGTTGTAGAGGAAGGCCTGGCCGATGAAGAGGGAGAGGCCGAGGACGGCGCGGCGCGGGTAGCGGCTGAAGACGGTCTTGGCGATCAGACCGAAGCCGATGCTCTTGCGCTGGTGGATGGTGATCTCACCGGCCGGCGGCGGCAGCCTCTCGCCCTTCTCCTCCTCGATCTCCCGTTCGACGGACGAGACGAGGGTGTCCGCCTTCTCGCCCTGGCCGTGGATGAACTGCCACCGTGGGCTCTCCGGCACGTGCCGCCGTACGAGCAGGATGACCAGGCCGAGGACGACGCCGAGGCCGAAGCTGAGCCGCCAGCCGAGGTCCTTGGGGAAGATGTCGGTGTCCAGCATCACGATCGACAGCAGCGCGCCGCCGATGGCGCCCAGCCAGTAGCTGCCGTTGATGATGAGGTCGACCCGGCCCCGGTACTTGGACGGGATCAGCTCGTCGATCGCGGAGTTGATGGCCGCGTACTCGCCGCCGATGCCGAAGCCGGTGAGGAACCGGAAGAGGAAGAACCACCAGGACTCGAAGGACAGGGCGGTCAGCGCGGTCGCCGCCAGGTAGACGGCCAGGGTCGTGATGAACAGCTTCTTGCGGCCGTAGCGGTCCGTCAGCCAGCCGAAGAACAGGGCGCCGGAGCACGCGCCCGCCACGTACAGGGCGGCGGCGAGGCCGGTGATCTGGGCGGAGCTGATGTCGAGGCCGCTGCCGTCCTCGGCGATGCGTCCGGCGACGTTGCCGACGATCGTGACCTCCAGACCGTCCAGGATCCAGACGGTGCCGAGGCCGATCACGATCATCCAGTGCCATCGCGACCAGGGCAGGCGGTCCAGGCGGGCCGGGACGGCCGTGGTGACGGTCCCGGCGGAGGCGGGCACCGGACCCGACGCCGATTCTGCTGTCATGGCTCCCTCTCCGTCGAGCGAACGCCTCCCTTGTGCCCGGCGCCGCGGGGAACACGCCCGTCGCGCCGGGTGGCAGAAGGCCCGCCGGAACGGAGCCGGCCGGGGCCTACGCCCCCAGCATGCGGGAGACCGTGTAGATCAGCAGCCCGGCCAGGGAGCCGACCACCGTGCCGTTGATGCGGATGAACTGGAGGTCGCGGCCGATGTTCGCCTCGATCTTCTTGGTGGTGTGCTCGGCGTCCCAGCTCGCCACCGTGTCGGTGATCAGGGAGGTGATCTCGCGGCGGTAGGTCGTCACCACGTACACCGCGGCGCCCTCCACCCACCCGTCGACCTTGCCCTGCACCTTGGGGTCGGAAGCCATCCGGGCGCCCAGGGAGAGCAGCGAGGCCCGCACCCGCATCCGCAGTTCGCTGCGCTCGTCCTCCGCCGCGGAGACGATCATGGACCGTACGGCCGTCCAGGCCGACGCGATCAGGTCCTGGACCTCTCCGCGGCCCAGCACCTCGGTCTTCAGCCGCTCCACGCGCGCGCGGGTGTCCGTGTCGGACTGGAGGTCGGAGGCGAAGTCCGCGAGGAAGCGGTCGAGGGCGCCGCGCGCCGGGTGGGCGGGCATGTCGCGCATCTCGGTGACGAAGCGCAGCAGCTCCTTGTAGACCCGCTCGCCGACCCTCTTGTCCACGAACCGGGGCGTCCAGCCGGGCGCCCCGCCCTGTACGGCGTCCATCACGGAGTCACCGTGCAGGACCAGCCAGTCGTGGGCGCGGGAGACGACCAGGTCGACGGCGCGTCTGTGGCCGCCGTCGGTGACGATCCGGTCCAGCAGCTTGCCGATGCCGGGGGCGATCTCCTGAGCGTCGGCCCGGCGCGTGATCGCCTCCCCCACCACGGCCTGCACATCGGAGTCGCGCAGCACGGTGAGGGCGCCGCGCAGGGCGGCGGACAGCTCGGCCGTCACCCGGTCGGCGTGTTCGGGCACGGCGAGCCAGGCGCCGAGCCGGCTGCCGATGCCGACGGCGCGCAGCCGCTGCCGTACGACGTCCTCGGAGAGGAAGTTCTCGCCGACGAACTCACCCAGAGAGACGCCGAGCTGGTCCTTTTTCTTGGGGATGATCGCGGTGTGCGGAATGGGGATGCCGAGCGGGTGGCGGAAGAGGGCGGTGACGGCGAACCAGTCGGCGAGGGCGCCGACCATGCCGGCCTCGGCGGCGGCGCCGACGTAGCCCGCCCAGGCGCCCGCGCCGCGGTGGGCGGCCCACTCGGCCAGCACGTACACCACGGCGACGAACAGCAGCAGTCCGGTCGCGGTGAGCTTCATCCGGCGTACGCCGCGGCGCTTTTCCTCGTCGGCCGGGCTGAAGGAGGTCATCGCGCGGTCACGGAACGCCCCCGCGCCGGGTCCGCGGGCGCCCGCGCCGGTTCCCGTGCGCTCCCCGGCACCCCCGGTGTCCCCGGTGTCCCCGGTGTCCCCGGAACCGCCGGGAAGTTCCGCCTTCGTGCGTTCCATCCGCTCCACCCGTTCGCCGATCCGTCCCGCACACATTGTCCCTTCCTGACCGACTCCTGGAACGGAACACAAGTTCCCCGCGTCTGTCCGTGAGGGGGAACGCCCGGGGCTGGTGCGGCCTTTCCCCGGCCCATGCCGCATCATGGGTTCATCGGACCGGAGCCTCGGGGCTCCCCTCGCCCGAGGAGAACAGCACAACATGACCCGGGGTCGTGACGGGGGTGCGGGGGCACCTCCCACCAAGCACCGTGCCCTGCTGGCGGCGATCGTCACCTTGATAGTGGCGATTTCCGCGGCCATATACGCCGGAGCGTCCGCGGACGACGGCAGCACGGACCAGTCACCGCTCGCGAGCGGTCGCTTCCCGCGCGGGGAAGCCGCTCCCGCCTCCACCGGCTCGTGGGTCGGCGCGTGGTCCACCTCGCCGGCGGCCGCCGAACCGGGCACCGAGACGACGGGCATGGCGGGCCGTTCGGTACGCAACGTCGTGCACGCGGGCGTCGGCGGCACCAGCGCGCGGATCACCCTGTCCAACCTGTACGGGCAGTCGCCGCTGACCGTCACGCACGCCTCCATCGCCCTGGCCGCCGGCCCCGACACGGCCGCCGCGGTAGCCGACACGATGCGCCGGCTCACCTTCCGCGGCAGCCCCCGGGTGGTCATCCCGGCGGGCGGCCAGGTGATCAGCGACATCGCCCGCATCACCGTCCCGTACGGCTCGGACGTCCTGGTCACCACGTACTCCCCGGTGCCCTCCGGCCCGGTCACCTACCACCCGCAGGCCCGGCAGACCAGCTACCTGGCCGCCGGCGACCGCACGGCCGACGTCACGGCCGTCGCGTACACCACCGAGACGCCGTACTGGCGCTACCTGACGGCGCTGGACGTGCTGAGCAACGAGGCCCAGGGCACCGTCGTGGCGATCGGCGACTCGATCACCGACGGCTTCGGCTCCGAGGTGAACGCCAACAACCGCTGGACCGACGTGCTCGCCGAGCGGCTGCACGACGCGGCCGAAGACGGGCGGGACACGCCCCGCTACAGCGTCGTCAACCAGGGCATCAGCGGCAACCGGATCCTGACCGGCAGGGCGGGCCGGCCCGCCGACAACCCGAGCGCGCTGAGCCGTTTCGAGCGGGACGTGCTGCAACGCACCAACGTCAAGGTCGTCGTGATCGTCCTCGGCGTCAACGACATCCTGAACAGCCCGGCACTCGCCGACCGGGACTCCATCCTCGCCGGCCTGCGCACACTCACCGACCGGGCGCACGCGCGGGGGCTGCGGGTCGTCGGCGCGACGATCATGCCGTTCGGCGGCTACCGGAACTACACGCCGGCCCGCGAGGCCATGCGGCAGCAGGTCAACGAGGAGATCCGGTCCGGCCGTGTCTTCGACGAGGTCGTCGACTTCGACAAGGCCCTGCGCGACGCCTACGACCCGCGCCGGCTCCGCAGCGACTACGACAGCGGGGACCACCTGCACCCCAGCGACAAGGGGTACGCCCGCATGGGCCAGGTCCTCGACCTGGACTCCCTGAAGGGCGCGGTCCCGGTCGAGGCGTGAGCCGCCCCGGCGTCTGCGCGTGAGAGACGGCCGGGGCACCCGCCCCGCCCGGGCAGCCGGACGACCGGAGTCCGAGACCGCGGTACCAGCACACCGGCGCGGACCGACGCCGGCCGGACACCCCGGCGCAGGCCGGTGTCCCACGGGCCGTCCCACCCGGCACGCGCCGTCCCGGCCGGCCGCGAACGCCCGGGTGGCCGTCAGGAGTCCCGGCGGCGTTCCCGTTCCCGCCGGTCGCCGTGCAGGTCGTGGAGGGTGGGGCGGGAGGGGTCCAGTTCCTTGGGGTCCGCGTCGCGCTCCAGCGGGTCCCGCCCCCGGGACCGGCGGCGTTCCAACTTCTCCTGGCGGCGCTCCTCCTTGATCCGGAGCTTCTCCGCGCGGGTCAGCTTGCGTTCGACGCCGACGCCGCCCCAGAAGGCGAAGCCGGTCACGATCACGCGCGGGGCGCCCGGGTCGCCGGGGACGCCCTCCTCGCGGTGGTCGAAGCCGCCCATGATCCCGATGCCGCGCACGATCACCTCGACACCGGGCGGCACGACCACGTTCATCCCACCCATGATCGCGACGCAGTTGATCACGACCTCGCCGGACGCGAAGTCCGCCTCGCGCAGGTCGATGTCCCCGCCGCCCCAGAACGCGAACGAGTTGAACCGCCGGGGCACCGTCCAACGCCCCTTGCGCTGGAACCCGGACATCACCGCGACCGCCCAGGTCGACGAGGGCTCGCCGCCGGTGATCCGGCCCGCCCAGTCCCCCGTGGCCGCCGGCTCCTTGGTCATCGACACCTTGGGCGCCGCGACCGCCGTACCGACCGGCAGGTCCCGGGTGATCGGCGCCAGTTCCCCGTAGGTCCGCGCGCGGTACGTGGCGTCCAGCCGCTCCTCGAACTCCGTCATGTCGAGGCGGCCCTCCGCGAGGGCGTCCCGCAGGACCTCGGCGACTCGTTCACGGTCGGCGTCGGATGCGCGGAGCTCCGGGGCGTCGTCGGTCATGTACAGCAGCCTACGAGGTCACCGCGCCGGGCACTACGCGCTCGCGCGTTCCGCGTACATCTTGGCGATCACCGCTTCGATGTCCGGTTCCCGCACCGACAGGTCCACCAGCGGATACTCCGCGGCGATCCGCGCCACCAGCCCCGCCGCCGACGCCGACGCCGGGAACGCCAGCCACTGCCGCGGCCCCTCCACCCGCACCACCCGCGCGGGCGCCGGCGCCTCGATCGGCGGCAACTCCCGCTCCAGGTCCACCACCAGCGTCCGCTCGCTCTCCCCCGCCTCGTGCAGCCCCGCCAGCGGACCGTCGTACATCAGCCGCCCGTGGTCGATGACCATCACCCGCGAGCACAGCTGCTCGATGTCCTGGAGGTCGTGCGTGGTCAGCAGCACCGTCGTGCCGCGCTCCGCGTTCAAGTCCCGCAGAAAACCCCGCACCTTGGCTTTCGACACCACGTCCAGGCCGATCGTCGGCTCGTCCAGGTACAGCACCTCGGGGTCGTGCAGCAGCGCCGCCGCGATGTCGCCGCGCATCCGCTGGCCCAGCGAGAGCTGCCGCACCGGCACGTCCAGCAGCTCCTGGAGCTGGAGCAGTGCCACGCAGCGGTCCAGGTTCTCCCGGTAACGGGCGTCCGGGATCCGGTACATGCGGTGCATCAGCCGGTAGGAGTCGATCAAAGGCAGGTCCCACCACAGCGTCGTCCGCTGCCCGAACACCACCCCGATGCGGTGCGCCAGCCGCGTCCGCTCCCGGGACGGGTCGATCCCCGCCACCCGCAGCCGGCCCCCGCTCGGCGTCAGGATCCCGGTGAGCATCTTGATCGTCGTCGACTTCCCGGCGCCGTTCGGCCCGATGTAGCCGACCATCTCGCCGCGCGCCACCGTGAAGGACAGCCCGTCCACGGCCCGCACCTCACGCCGCTCCCGCTTCAGGAAACCCGTCTTCCTGCGCACGTCGAAGACCTTCTCGACGCCGTCCAGCTCGATGAAGGCCGCGCCCTCGGACGCGGCGGTGTCCCCCTCGGTCATCGCCGTCGGCTCCCTCACTCGTCAGCTCCCTGTACTCCGGTACGAACGAAGCCCCGCCCGCCAGGCCAGCCCCGCCAGCGCGCAGCAGACCACCGCCACCAGCGGCGACATGAACGCCACCCACTCCGGCAGGTCCAGCGGGAAGGGCCGGCCCAGCACATAACCCGCCGGCAGCCAGTTGACGAAGGCCAGCGGCACCACGAAGGTCACCCCCCGCACCAGGTCCAGCGCGAACACGGTCGGCGGATACTGCAGCATCGTCGTACCCCCGTACGTGAACGCGTTCGACACCTCCGCCGCGTCCTGCGCCACGAACTGGAACGCCGCCGCCACCACGAACACCGCGCAGAAGATCCCCGCCCCGCTGAGCAGCATCACCGGCATCAGCAGCAGCTTCGCCGCCGTCCAGTCGATGTCCAGCAGCACCAGGGCGTAGACCAGCACCAGCACCCCCTGCGTCACCCGCCCGAGGCGGCGCAGCGCGAACCGGTCCGCCGCCACCTGCGCCAGCACCGGCGCCGGGCGCACCAGCAGCGTGTCCAGCGTGCCGTCGCGCACCCGCCGGCCCAGCCGCTCCATCGAGCCGACCGCCAGGTCGGCCAGCCCGAAGGACACCCCCGCCACCCCGTACAGGAACGCCACCTCGCCCAGCGACCAGCCGCCCAGCGCGTCGACGCGGGAGAACATCAGCAGGATCGCCACGAAGTCCAGCGCGGTCGCCGCGAAATTCCCGAACGTCGTCAGCGCGAACGACGTCCGGTAGGCCATCGTCGACCTGATCCACATCGTGGCGATCAGCCCGTACGTCCGCACCCCCTCGGCGACCCGGCCGCGCTCCCGGGCCACCCGCGCCGTCTCAGCCACCCTGGACCACCACCCGTCGTGTCGCCGCCGACTGCGTCAGCCGCCCCACCGCCAGCAGCGCCACCGCCCACGCGGCCTGGAAGACGAACGTCCCCAGCGGGTCGGCCTCGCCCAGCAGCACGTCGGCCGGCGCCTGGAGCAGCGACGACCACGGCAGCATCCGGACCACCTCGCCGAGCGCGCCCGGGAACACGTTCAGCGGAAGCAGCATCCCCGAGCAGAAGATTCCCGCGAGCCACGCCATCTGCGTCACGCCCATGCCGTCCATCAGCCAGAACGCCGAGAGCGCCACGAGGTACCGCAGCGCGAAACTGACCGCCGCCGCCAGCACCACCGCCACCAGGAACGCCGCCCACCTCGACACCTCCCCCGGCAGCGCCACCGGGAAGAACAGCGACCCGAACGCGAACGGCACGACCCCGCGCCCCAGCAGCTGGAACACCGCCCGCCCCAGGTCCGCCGCCAGCCACCACAGCTGGAGGTCGGCCGGCCGGTACAGATCGACGGCGATGTCACCCGTACGGATGCGCTCCATCAATTCGTCCTCGAACCCCCCGCCCCCGATCGCCAGCGCCGCCAGCAGGGCCTGCCCCAGCCAGACGAAGGTCACGGCCTGCGCCTGGTCGTATCCCCCGAGCTGCGGCTTCTCCTCCCACAGGGCCAGATAGGTGTAGACCAGGATCAGTCCGAAGACCGTGTTGGTGAACACCCCTGCGGCGGTGGCCGCACGATAGGTCGCGTACCGTCTGAAGCCCCCCGCCGCGACGGCCACGTACAACCGCCCCGAGCCCACGCGCACGGCCCTCCCCCTCCGATCGGCACCAAAGCGCAGGAGCCTAATGCGACGGCGACCGCCCGTGCCACGGAATTTCACGGGTGTGCCGTCGAGTGGGAACGGAACCCGCGGTGCGAGAGTCTTCTTCAGAGGGCCCAGAGGCCGCAGAGGCGTACGAGGCCGTACGAGACCAGACCGTACGACGCGAAACAGGAGTCCGTGCACGACATGAGCGACGAGCCGCAGCCGCAGCAGCCGGAACAGGGCTGGGCGCCGAGACAGCCACAGGCGGCCGGCGACGGGGACGCGAAGCCCAAGCGGCCGAAGCGGACCGGCTGGCGCAGGCTGATCCCGACCTGGCGCATCGTGCTGAGCACCTGTGTGATCGGCCTCCTGCTGCTGGTCGGCGGCTTCTTCCTCGGCTACCACCTGGTGCAGATCCCGGCCGCCAACGCGGCCGCCACCAAGCAGTCCAACGTCTACCTGTACGCCGACGGCAGCGTCCTCGCCCGCGACGGCGAGGTCAACCGGGAGAGCGTCGGCCTCGCCCGCATCTCCAAGGACGCCCAGCACGCCGTCCTGGCCGCCGAGGACCGCGACTTCTACAGCGAGTCCGCCATCGACCCGGGCGCCATGGTCCGGGCCGGCTGGAACACCGCCACCGGCAAGGGCAAGCAGTCCGGCTCCACGATCACCCAGCAGTACGTCAAGAACTACTACCTGGCCCAGGAGCAGACGGTCACCCGCAAGGTGAAGGAGTTCTTCATCTCGATCAAGCTCGACCGCGAGAAGAGCAAGAGCGAGATCCTGGAGGGCTACCTCAACACCAGCTTCTTCGGCCGCGGCGCCTACGGCATCCAGGCCGCCGCCCAGGCCTACTACGGCATCGACGCCAAGGACCTCACGGCCGGCCAGGGCGCCTACCTCGCCTCCCTGCTCAACGCCCCCAGCCAGTACGACGTCGTCGCCCACCCCGAGAACAAGGGCGCCGCCGAGTCCCGCTGGAACTACGTCATGAAGGGCATGGTCGACAAGGGGTGGCTGAGCGCCTCCGAGCGCGCCGCCGCGAAGTTCCCCATGCCCAAGCAGTCCACCATCTCCACCAGCATGTCCGGGCAGCGCGGCTACGTCGTCAACATCGTCAAGGACTACCTCGTCCAGAACGAGATCGTGGACGAGGAGGAACTCGACCGCGGCGGCTACCGCATCACCACGACCCTCCAGAAGGACAAGCAGAACGCCTTCGTCAAGGCCGTCGACGACAAGCTGATGTCCCAGCTGGACAAGAAGGAACGCAAGGTCGACAACTACGTCCGCGCGGGCGGCGCCTCCGTCGACCCGAAGACCGGCAAGGTCGTCGCGATGTACAACGGCATCGACTACGTCAAGCAGTACACACCCAACGCCGTCCGCCGGGACTTCCAGGTCGGCTCCACCTTCAAGCCCTTCGTGTTCACGTCCGCCGTCGAGAACCACTCCGAGACGCAGGACGGCGACACGATCAACCCGAACACCCGCTACGACGGCACCAGCGAGCGCCCCGTCAAGGGCTGGAGCGGCGGCCGCTACGCCCCCGAGAACGAGGACCACCGCGACTACGGCAACGTCACCGTCCGCGAGGCCACCGACAAGTCCATCAACGCCGTGTACGCCCAGATGGCCGTGGACGTCGGCTCCGACAAGGTCATGCAGACCGCCATCGACCTCGGGCTCTCCAAGAACACCCCGGAACTGACGCCCTCGCCGTCCATCGCCCTCGGCGTCGCCACCGCCAGCCCCCTCGACATGGCCGAGGCCTACGCGACCCTCGCCAACCACGGCAGGCACGGCACGTACACGCTGGTCGAGAAGGTCATGAAGGACGGCAAGCACGAGGTCGAGCTGCCCGAGCGGCGCGAACGCCAGGCCGTCAGCCGCGAGTCGGCGGACACCACGACGTCCGTACTGCGCAGCGTCGTCCAGAACGGCACCGCCACCGCCGCCCAGGCCGCCGGCCGCCCCGCGGCGGGCAAGACCGGTACCGCGGAGGAGGACACCGCCGCCTGGTTCGCCGGCTACACCCCCGAACTGGCCACCGTCGTCGCCGTCATGGGCCAGGACCCGAAGACCGCCGCGCACAAGTCGCTGTACGGCGCGACGGGGCTGGCCAGGATCAACGGTGGCGGCGCGCCCGCCGAGATCTGGGCCCAGTACACCCGCAAGGCCCTGGAGGGCGAACCGGTCAGCGACTTCGACCTCCAGCTCCAGACCGGCGCCGACGTCACCGCGCCCCCGTCCGCCGACTCCTCGGACGAACCGGGCTCCGGCGACGAGAGCGGCAGCAGCGAACCGGACGACGAGTCCACCGGCGGCGAGGGCTCCGGCACCGAGACCCCGGGCGACGGCAGCGGCGGCACCAGCACCTCGCCCGGCGACTCCGGCGGCTCGGGCGACTCCGGCGGCGAGACCGGCACACCGACCACCGGCGGACCCTCGGGCGGCGCCAGCACGGAGCCGGGCCCCACGGGCGGCGGCTCAGGAGGCGACGACTCGGCCAACGGCGGCACCACCGAGGGCGGAGGCGGGGACACCGACGGGGCGGGCGGCGGCGGCTCGGACTCCGCCGGCACGGTCGCCGGCCTCCCCGTCCCACCCCGGCGTCAGTGACCCGAGGTCGCCTTCAGACCCACGACGGCGACCAGCAGCAGACAGATGAAGAAGATCCGGGCGGCGGTCACCGGCTCACCCAGCACGACCATGCCGAGCACCGCCGCCCCGGCCGCACCGATCCCCACCCAAACGCCGTAGGCGGTACCGATGGGGAGCGTCCGGGCCGCGTACGACAGCAGCACCATGCTCGCGACGATCCCGGCACCGGTGAACAGACTGGGCACCAGCCGGGTGAAACCGTCGGTGTACTTCATCCCGATCGACCAGCCGACCTCGAGCAGACCGGCGACCAGCAGCAGAACCCAGGCCATGACGGCACCTCCGTGAACGAAATGAACGGTGGTGCGTCGTCTTTTCGCTCAACCCGGTACGGCGCGTCTCGTCGGGTGCCTCCAAGGTAGCAAAGACAGCGGAGAGGGACGGTGACGCCGGTCACCGCCCTTCTCCGCACCGCGGGCTCCGCGCTGCGGGCCCTACAGATACAGCCCGGTGGAGTCCTCGGACCCCTCGAACCGGTCCGCGGCCACGGCGTGCAGGTCACGCTCGCGCATCAGCACGTAGCCGACCCCCCGCACCTCGACCTCGGCGCGGTCCTCCGGGTCGTACAGCACCCGGTCGCCCGGCTCGACGGTCCGTACGTTCTGCCCGACGGCGACGACCTCGGCCCAGGCCAGCCGCTTGCCGACCGCAGCCGTGGCGGGGATCAGGATGCCGCCCCCGGAACGCCGCTCGCCCTCACCGGTGTCCTGCCGCACGAGTACGCGGTCGTGCAGCATCCGGATGGGCAGCTTGTCGTCCTGGGAACCGTGCTCGATTCTCTTGGCGCTCACGCCCCGAACCTACCTGCCCCGGCTCAGCGCCCGCGCCGCCGGGTACTGCCCAGGGCGAGCAGCCCCACGACCCCGACCACCACGAGCGCGACGGGCACGACCCGCTCCAGACGGGGCGCGCCCTCCTCGTCCACGAACTGCGACTTCACGTCGCTGACCGCGCTGTTGACCTTGACGTACGCGCGCCCGAGGGTGTGGTCGACGCTGGAAGCGACCTTGGCCTTGGCATCGCCCACGATCGTCTTCGGGTGCACCCGCATCCCCAGCTCGTCGAGCGTCTCGGCCAGCACCTCGCGGCGGCGCCTGATGTCCGCCTCGATCTGCGCCGGGGTCCTGCTGTCCGACGTGTCCGCCACCGTACGCCTCCGAAGTCCTCTGACACTGTCCCGCACAGTCTGTCAGCTACTCGCTTCTCCGCACTGTCAGGACCCCCGGTTACGCTGATTCGATGAGCGAGCGACTCCAGCCCGGGGACCCGGCCCCCGCCTTCACCCTCCCGGACGCCGACGGCAACGAGGTGTCCCTGTCCGACCACAAGGGCCGCAAGGTCATCGTCTACTTCTACCCTGCTGCCCTTACCCCCGGCTGCACGAAGCAGGCGTGCGACTTCACGGACAACCTGGAGCTGCTGGCCGGCGCCGGGTACGACGTGATCGGCATCTCCCCCGACAAGCCGGAGAAACTCGCCAAGTTCCGCGAGGCCGAGTCCCTGAAGGTCACCCTCCTCGCCGACCCCGACAAGAAGGCCCTCGACGCGTACGGCGCCTTCGGCGAGAAGAAGAACTACGGCCGCACCTACATGGGCGTCATCCGCTCCACGATCGTCGTGGACGAGGAGGGCAAGGTCGAACGCGCCCTGTACAACGTCCGCGCGACGGGCCACGTAGCCAAGATCATCAAGGACCTGGGCATCTGACCCCCTCTTCCCTGCGGGGCCCGTACCGGAGCTGCCCGGTACGGGCCCTTCCGCATTCCGTGCGTGACTGTCCGATAGTCGGTTCGTTACTCCGTACGAGGCTGCGAACGCGCGGCCGGGACGGAGGGGACCTGATGGGGGCGAGCGCGTACAGCAGGGAGCGGCTGGAGGAGGCCGCTCGGGGGGCGGGGACGTTGTCGGAGGCGCTGCGTAGGTTGGGGGTGGATCCGAAGAGCTGGAAACGGCGGTACATCTTCGATCGGATGCGGAAGCTGGGGGTGGACGTCTCACACTTCGAGCGCGAGGGAGCGAAGTGGACCAGGGAGATCCTGGAGCCGGTCGTCGCCGAATCGGCAAGTGTCTACGACGTCCTGCGTCGGCTCGGACTCGCCCCGGTCGGTGGGCACCATGCGAACATCTCCCGACGCATCAAGGCCTATGGCATCGACACCTCGCATTTCACACCGGTGGTCCGCACGGAGCGGCAGCGACTCAACCAGCGACGCCGGACCCCGGCAGAGATCCTTGTCGAGGACACGTCGGACAGCGCCAGGCGGACCCCGGGCAGCCGTCTGAAGAGGGCGATGCTCGAGCTCGGCACGGAGGAGCGCTGCGCGCTCTGCGACGTTGAGCCCGTGTGGCTGGGGGAGCCTCTGCCCCTGGAGGTCGATCACATCGATGGCAACTGGCGGAACAACCGTCTGGAGAATCTTCGCCTCCTGTGTCCCAACTGCCATTCGACGACGGACAGTTACCGCGGCCGGGGAAAGAGGCTCTCCTCATGACCGGTCGGAGGCCCCGCCCCACGGAGGAGGAGCTGCGAACGGCAGTCGCCGCCTCGAGCTCCCTGGCCGAGGTCCTACGCAGTCTGGGCCGACCGGGCAACGGCTCACAACGCGGGCAGCTACGCAGATGGATTGCCGAGCATCAAATCTCGACGTCACACTTCCTCGGGCAGGCTCATCGAAGGGGGAAACCCGCCACGAACGCCAAGCATCCGAGTGAGGTGCTGGTGAAGCACAGTGGTGCGCACCGCAGCAACACCAAGCGTCTGCGCCGGGCGATCCTCCTTGTCGGTGTCGCTGAAGCGTGCGCTCGTTGCGGCGTGGGCCCCGAGTGGCTCGGTAGACCGATGACCCTGGAAATTGATCACATCAACGGCGACTGGAGCGACGACCGGCAGGAGAATCTCCGGCTGCTGTGCCCGAACTGCCACGCCATCACCAACACGTGGTGCCGAGGAGGGCAAAGCAAGAGGCGACCGCCGACCGGTAGCATGGCCGATCACGCGGCCGTGTTGGAATGGCAGACAAGCGGCGCTTAGAACGCCGTGGGTGAAAGCCCGTGTGGGTTCGAGTCCCACCGGCCGCACACATGCACAGAGGGGGCCGCTCAACGAGCAGCCCCCTCTCCGCGTCAGCCCAACAGCTCCCGCACCACCGGCACCAGTGCCCGGAACGCCTTCCCCCGGTGGCTGATCGCGTTCTTCTCGGACGCTGTCAGTTCCGCGCACGTGCGGGTCTCGCCCTCCGGCTGGAGGATCGGGTCGTAGCCGAAGCCGCCCGTGCCGGCGGGGGTGTGGCGGAGGGTGCCGCGGAGTTGGCCCTCGACCACGCGCTCCGTGCCGTCGGGCAGGGCCAGGGCGGCCGCGCAGGCGAAGTGGGCGGCCCGGTGTTCGTCGGCGATGTCGCCGAGCTGGGCGAGGAGGAGGTCCAGGTTGGCCCGGTCGTCGCCGTGGCGGCCGGCCCAGCGGGCGGAGAAGATGCCCGGCGCGCCGTTCAGGACGTCGACGCAGAGGCCGGAGTCGTCGGCGACGGCGGGCAGGCCGGTGGCCTGGGCGAGGGCGTGGGCCTTGAGCAGGGCGTTCTCGGCGAAGGTGACGCCGGTTTCCTTGACGTCGGGGATCTCCGGGTAGGCGTCCGCGCCGACGAGGTCGTGGGGCAGGCCCGCGTCGGCGAGGATGGCCCTCAGTTCGGTGATCTTTCCGGCGTTACGGGTGGCGAGGATCAGGCGGGTCATGGGGACCAGTATCGCCGGGCCGCGGACTGCGGACCGGCGCACCCCGGGCCGGGGCCCTCCCCCTACGGCGTGCAGACCTTGGTCAGTTCGCCGGCCGCGTCGGTGACGGGGCTGAGGTCGGGGGTCTCGTCGCCGTTCTCGACGGAGGTGCGGACGTTGTCGACGGCCTTGCCGAGGTCGTCGACGGCCTTGTTGACGTCGGTGTTGTCGGTCTGGTCGCCGATCTTGTCCAGGTTCTTGTCGATGGAGTCGAGGGACTCCTCCCACTGGGTGGGGTCGGAGGTGTTCTCGACGGCCTGCTGGAGTTCGGTGACGCTGTCGGCTATCGCGTCGGCCGTGCGGACGCAGTCGAGGGCCTTGTCGACGGCGTCGCAGCCCGTGGTGAGTCCGGCCGTGAGGGCGACGGCGGCCAGCGTGGCGGCGACGGTGGCGGTGCGGCGAAGGCTGCGGTGGCGGCTCGCGGCCATGGATCTCGGTCCTCCCCTGGGCACCGGGCCGGGCGGCCCGTGTGCGGTGCGGCGTCGGGCGTACGGCCGGAGTGGCCGTACGCCCGTGGTGCTGTACTGCTAGGGACGCCGTCGCGAGCGGGTGAGTTGCGTGTCCGCACGCACTTCCTTGGGGCGTCTTTGGGTCGCCCTTTACCTTTCCAGGGTCTCGTCGAGCGCCTTGCGCTGGAGCGCGGCGAGGTCGGCGCAGCCCGCCGTGGCGAGGTCGAGCAGGGTGTTCAGCTCGTCGCGGGCGAAGGGCTCGGCCTCGGCGGTGCCCTGGACCTCGACGAAGCGGCCGTCGCCGGTGCACACGACGTTCATGTCGGTGTCGGCGCGCACGTCCTCCTCGTAGCGCAGGTCGAGGAGCGGGACGCCGTCGACGATGCCGACCGAGACGGCGGAGACGGTGCCGGTCAGCGGCTTGCGGCTGGGCCTGATCAGCTTCTTGGTCTGGCCCCACGCGATGGCGTCGGCGAGGGCGACGTAGGCGCCGGTGATGGCGGCGGTGCGGGTGCCGCCGTCGGCCTGGAGGACGTCGCAGTCCAGGACGATGGTGTTCTCGCCGAGCTGCTTGTAGTCGATGACGGCGCGCAGGGAACGGCCGATGAGGCGGCTGATCTCGTGGGTGCGGCCGCCGATGCGGCCCTTGACGGACTCGCGGTCGCCCCGGGTGTTGGTGGCGCGGGGAAGCATGGCGTACTCGGCGGTGACCCAGCCTTCGCCGCTGCCCTTGCGCCAGCGGGGGACGCCTTCGGTGACGGAGGCGTTGCAGAGGACTTTGGTGTCGCCGAAGGAGACGAGGACGGAGCCTTCGGCGTGCTTGCTCCAGCCGCGTTCGATGGTGACGGGGCGGAGCTGCTGGGGGGTGCGGCCGTCGATGCGTGACATGCGGGTGAGCCTAGCGGCCCGTGCGGAAGGGGCCTTGACCGCAGTGGAGAAGCCGCCGCGGTCAAGGCCCCTTGCCGGTGGACCCGATGGGGTCGGGTCACATCATGTCTTCGATTTCCGCGGCGATCGGGTCGGCGTCGGTGCCGATGACGACCTGGATGGCGGTGCCCATCTTGACGACGCCGTGGGCGCCGGCGGCCTTCAGGGCGGCTTCGTTGACCAGCTCGGGGTCGTTGACCTCGGTGCGGAGGCGGGTGATGCAGCCCTCGATCTCGTCGATGTTGTCGATGCCGCCGAGGCCGGCGACGATCTTCTCAGCCTTGCTGGCCATGTTCTTTCTCCCTGATCCGAACCGCTTTGTCGCAGTAACCCACAGTTGGCCCATCTTCGCGAGCCATCGTGCGGTGGGTGCCGAATGATGGCGTCACGGCGGCGGAGCCGTCTGTCAACTGGTCTACACCAGTGTACCGGCGACCGGATGGAGACCGGATGAGTGCCGACAGCGCGGTCAGCCCCGGGCGCGCCCGTTGGAACAAGGCGTTCCAGGGGCTGCAGAAGATGGGACGCAGTCTTCAGCTGCCCATCGCGGTCCTGCCCGCTGCCGGCATTCTCAACCGGCTCGGCCAGCCGGACGTCTTCGGGGACGACGGTCTTGGCTGGTCGAACGTCTCGAAGGTGATGACCGGCGCGGGTGGCGCGCTGCTCGACGGTTCGCTGGGGCTGCCGCTGCTGTTCTGTGTGGGCGTGGCCATCGGGATGGCGAAGAAGGCGGACGGTTCGACGGCGCTGGCGGCGGTGGCGGGGTTCCTCGTCTACTGGAACGTACTGCGGCAGTTCCCGGAGGACTGTCCGGAGGGGTCGGAGGCCATCCCGCAGATCGGGTGCCGGCTGACCGACGGGTCGGAGACGGTGACGGCGTTCACCTACCAGAACCCGGGGGTCTTCGGCGGCATCGTGATGGGGCTGCTGGCGGCCTACTTCTGGCAGCGCTTCCACCGTACGAAGCTGGTTGACTGGCTCGGCTTCTTCAACGGGCGCCGGCTGGTGCCGATCATCATGGCGTTCGTGGCGATCGCGTTCGCGGCGCTGTGCCTGTGGGTGTGGCCGCCGATCGGCAGCGCGCTGGAGAGTTTCAGCGACTGGCTGAACGGGCTGGGCGCGTGGGGTTCGGGCATCTTCGGGGTCGCGAACCGGGCGTTGCTGGTGATCGGCCTGCACCAGTTCCTGAACGTGCCGATGTGGTTCCAGTTCGGCTCGTACACCAAGCCCGACGGCACGGTGGTGCACGGCGACATCAACATGTTCCTGGCGGGCGATCCGACGGCGGGCCAGTTCACCACGGGTTTCTTCCCGATCATGATGTTCGCGCTGCCGGCGGCGGCGCTGGCGATCACGCACTGTGCGAAGCCGCACCGGCGCAAGGAGGTCGGGGGCCTGATGCTGTCGGTGGCGCTGACTTCGTTCGTGACGGGGATCACGGAGCCGCTGGAGTACTCGTTCCTCTTCATCGCGCCGGTGCTGTACGCGGTGCACGCGGTGCTGACGGGTGTGTCGATGGCGGTGACGTGGGCGCTGGGCGTGAAGGACGGGTTCAGCTTCTCGGCGGGGCTGATCGACTACGTCATCAACTGGAACCTGGCGACCAGGCCGTGGCTGATCATTCCGATCGGGCTGTGCTTCGCGGTGGTGTATTACGTGGTGTTCCGGTTCGCGATCACAAAGTTCGACCTGAAGACTCCGGGCCGGGAGCCGGAGGACGAGGTGGAGGACGTCACGAAGGTGTAGACCTCACGTACCCTCACGTACCCTTTGAGCGTGGTCTCGCGAAGGCCCCCGGACCTCCCGTCCGGGGGCCTTCGGCACGCCCTCGCACGCGTCTGAACTGGGGCCTTGGGCAAGCACTGCGCGTAGCGCCGCGGTTGCGGAATCGCGGGTTCCTTACGCGGCCTTCATCGTGCTACAACAGGTCTACACCACTGAGTGGTGTAGACCACCACCCGATGGAGGAAGTATGAGCACCGCCACCGACAAGGCGGCCCCCGCAAAGAAGCGGGGATCTGGTCTTTTCCAGGGTCTGCAGAAGGTCGGCCGCAGCCTGCAGCTCCCGATCGCCGTGCTGCCGGCGGCGGGCATCATGGTCCGGCTCGGCCAGGACGACATCTTCGGCAAGGACGGCCTCGGCTGGGACCGGGTCGCCGCGGTCTTCAACAACGCCGGCGGTGCCCTGACCGGATCGCTGCCGATCCTGTTCTGCATCGGCGTGGCCATCGGCTTCGCCAAGAAGGCGGACGGTTCGACGGCCCTGGCCGCGGTGGTCGGCTTCCTCGTCTACAGCAAGGTCCTGGAGGCCTTCCCGGTCACCGAGGCGGTGGTCAAGCAGGGCGAGGACGTCGCCGCGACGTACAACGACCCGGGGGTGCTCGGCGGCATCATCATGGGTCTGCTCGCCGCCGTGCTGTGGCAGCGGTTCCACCGCACCAGGCTGGTGGACTGGCTCGGCTTCTTCAACGGGCGCCGGCTGGTGCCGATCATCATGGCCTTCGTCGGCATCGTGGTCGGTGTCTTCTTCGGTCTGGTCTGGGAGCCCATCGGCACCGGCATCTCCAACTTCGGCGAGTGGATGACGGGCCTCGGCGCGGGCGGCGCGGCCCTGTTCGGCGGCGTGAACCGGGCGCTGATCCCGGTCGGCATGCACCAGTTCGTGAACACCGTGGCCTGGTTCCAGCTCGGCGACTTCACCAACTCCGCCGGTGAGGTCGTGCACGGCGACATCACCCGCTTCCTGGCCGGTGACCCGTCCGCCGGCATCTTCCAGTCGGGCTTCTTCCCGATCATGATGTTCGGTCTGCCGGCCGCCGCCATCGCCATCGCGCACACCGCCCGCCCGGAGCGCCGCAAGGCCGTCCTCGGCATGATGGTCTCGCTCGCCCTGACCTCGTTCGTCACGGGTGTGACCGAGCCGATCGAGTTCTCGTTCATGTTCATCGCGCCGGTCCTGTACGTGCTGCACGCGGTGCTCACCGCGATATCCATGGCGGTCACCTGGGGTCTGGGTGTGCACGCGGGCTTCAACTTCTCGGCCGGTGCCATCGACTACGCCCTGAACTGGCACCTGGCGACCAAGCCATGGCTGATCATCCCGATCGGTCTGGTGTTCGCGGCGATCTACTACGTGACGTTCCGTTTCGCGATCGTCAAGTTCGACCTGAAGACCCCGGGCCGCGAGCCCGAGGAGGAGGTCGAGGACCTCACGAAGGCGTGAGTCCCCGCCGTACGGCATGACGGGCGTACGGCATGACGAGGGCCCCGGAACCGGGAAGGTTCCGGGGCCCTCGCGTACGTCCGCGGGCGGGCTAGACCTCGTACACCGCGCCCGTCGCCGCGACCTCCACCGCCCCGTCGTAGACCTCGCGCGCGTCGGCCAGGTTGACCCGGGGGTCGGTCCACGGGGGGATGTGGGTGAGCACCAGGCGGCGGGCGCCCGCGCGGGTGGCGGTCTCGCCGGCCTCGCGGCCGTTGAGGTGCAGGTCGGGGATGTTCTCCTTGCCGTGCGTGAAGGCGGCCTCGCACAGGAACAGGTCGGTGTCCCGGGCGAGTTCGTCCAGCGTGGGGGTGACGCCCGTGTCGCCGGAGTAGGTGAGCGAGCGGCCGCCGTGCTCGACGCGGATGGCGTAGGCCTCCACGGGGTGGGCGACCCGCTCGGTGTGCACCGTGAACGGGCCGATCTCGAACGTGGACGGCTTGACCGTGTGGAAGTCGAAGACCTCGCTCATCGAGGAGGCCGAGGGGGTGTCGGCGTAGGCGGTGGTGAGCCGGTGCTCGGTGCCCTCGGGTCCGTAGACCGGGAGCGGGGCGCAGCGGCCGCCGTCGTGCCGGTAGTAGCGCGCCACGAAGTAGGCGCACATGTCGATGCAGTGGTCGGCGTGCAGGTGGCTGAGGAAGATCGCGTCGAGGTCGTAGAGACCGCAGTGGCGCTGCAGCTCGCCGAGGGCACCGTTGCCCATGTCGAGGAGCAGCCGGAAGCCGTCGGCCTCGACGAGGTAGCTCGAGCAGGCCGATTCCGCGGACGGGAACGACCCCGAGCAGCCGACGACGGTGAGCTTCATGAAGCAGAAACCTCCGCTGGCGCGTATGGAGAGACGGGGGTCGTGCGGTTTGTCGAGCGTAAGGCGCAAAACCCCGGGTCGCTCCTCCACCAGGGTGCGTTGTGGGCGAACTCACCTGCGGTGTCACCGGTTCGGCTGGAACCGGGGCGCTTGGGGGCGTTGAAGGGGCGCGCGTGGAGAGTGCGCGCCGGTACCGTCTCGGTATGCACACGTCCTGGTGGCTCGCCCTCGCGGCGGTGGTCCTGCTCGCGGCCGTCGCCACGGTCGTCGACGGCTGGGGCCGCGGGCGTCGCCCTCCCCGGCCGGGCGGCAGCCGGCGGCCGCCGGGACGTCCCACGGGCCCCCGGGCCCGGTCCACACGTCCGCGGCCCGCGGAGATCTGGTGGGCGAACGTGCCGTACGAGGACACCGCCGGGGCCAAGGACCGGCCCTGCCTGGTGATCTCGGTGCGGGGGCGGCGGGTGCTGGTCGCGAAGATCACCACGCGGCAGCGGGACGGGCGGACCGGGGTGATCACGTTGCCGCCGGGCTCGGTCGGGGACGCCCGGGGCCGGACGAGTTTCCTGGAGACCGACGAGCTGCGTGAGGTGCCCGTGGGGGACTTCCGGCGCCGGGTGGGTGTGGTGGACCCGGTCCTGTGGGACCAGGTCCGTCACCTCGCGCGGTAGACCGCCGCCCGCGGGTCCGCTGGGACCGTCAGCCGTCGGTCAGGCCCAGAGCTGGCCCTGGAGGGTCTCGATGGCCGCTTCGGTGGTGGCCGCCGTGTAGACGCCGGTGGAGAGGTACTTCCAGCCGCCGTCGGCGACGACGAACACGATGTCCGCGCTCTCGCCGGCCTTCACCGCCTTCTTGCCCACGCCGATCGCGGCGTGCAGCGCGGCGCCGGTGGAGACGCCCGCGAAGATGCCCTCCTGCTGGAGGAGTTCCCGGGTGCGGGTGACCGCGTCGGCGGAGCCCACCGAGAAACGGGTGGTGAGCACGGAGGCGTCGTACAGCTCGGGTACGAAGCCCTCGTCGAGGTTGCGCAGTCCGTACACCAGGTCGTCGTAGCGCGGCTCGGCGGCGACGATGCTGACGTCCGGCTTGTGCTCGCGCAGATAGCGTCCGACGCCCATCAGCGTCCCCGTCGTCCCCAGACCGGCCACGAAGTGGGTGACCGAGGGGAGGTCGGCGAGGATCTCCGGGCCGGTCGTCGCGTAGTGGGCGCCCGCGTTGGCCGGGTTGCCGTACTGGTAGAGCATCACCCAGTCCGGGTGCTCGGCGGAGATCTCCTTGGCGACCCGCACGGCGGTGTTGGAGCCGCCCGCGGCCGGCGAGGAGATGATCTCCGCGCCCCACATGGTGAGCAGGTCCCGGCGCTCCTGCGAGGTGTTCTCGGGCATCACGCAGACGATGCGGTAGCCCTTGAGCGTGGCCGCCATGGCCAGGGAGATGCCGGTGTTCCCGCTGGTCGGCTCAAGGATCGTGCAGCCCGGGGTGAGGCGGCCGTCCTTCTCCGCCTGCTCGATCATGTGCAGGGCGGGGCGGTCCTTGATGGAGCCGGTCGGGTTGCGGTCCTCCAGCTTGGCCCAGATGCGGACGTCGTCGGACGGCGAGAGCCGCGGCAGGCGCACCAGGGGGGTGTTGCCCACCGCCGCCAGCGGGGAGTCGTACCGCATCCCGATCAGGCCATACCGCCGGCGACGGCCGGCAGGATCGTGATGCTGTCGCCGTCGCTGAGCTTGGTGTCGATGCCGTCCAGGAAGCGGACGTCCTCGTCGTTCAGGTAGACGTTGACGAAGCGGCGCAGCTGGTCTCCGTCCACAATGCGTGCCTGGATGCCCGTGTGCCGGGTCTCGAGGTCGGCGAAGAGCTTGGCGAGGGTGTCCCCGTTGCCCTCCACCGCCTTCTGACCGTCGGTGTACTGGCGGAGGATGGTCGGGATGCGGACCTCGATGGCCATGGCTGAGGGCTCCTGTCGGAAGTTCGTGGTGGGTTCGGAGGGCACGCGGCGGCACACGTCGGCACGCCGCGGCGCACGGCCGAGGGGCCGTACGGCGGCGGCGGAAGATCAACAGATGGCGCTGTTCAGCCTGCACAGGTCGACGTGCAGCCGCGCCACGAGCAGCGTGCCCGGCGCCTTGTCGCTCACGTCGAGAAGAACCATGGGCTCATCGTATCGATTCCCGGTCCGGCTTCCGGAGTGTGATATCGCATCGTGGACGATTTTCGTCCGCCATGCGGTATCAGTAGGCCTCCACCACCTTGACCTCCTCCTCCGTGACCTCTCCCGCCACGATCCGGAAGGAACGGAACTGGAAGTCGCCGGCGCCGTCCGCGTCTGCGGTGGAGACCAGGACGTAGTGCGCGCCTGGCTCGTTGGCGTAGCTGATGTCGGTGCGGGAGGGGTGGGCCTCGGTGGCGGTGTGCGAGTGGTAGATGACCACCGGCTCCTCGTCGCGGTCGTCCATCTCGCGGTAGAGCTTGAGCAGGTCCTGCGAGTCGAACTCGTAGAAGGTGGGCGAGCGGGCCGCGTTCAGCATCGGGATGAACCGCTCGGGGCGGCCCTCGCCCTCGGGACCGGCCACCACGCCGCACGCCTCGTCGGGGTGGTCCTCGCGCGCGTGGGCGACGATCTGGTCGTACAGGGCCTGGGTGATGGTCAGCATGCGGCCCAGGATAAGCAGAAGGGCCGGTCCGTACCGAGGGGTGGTACGGACCGGCCCGTATGCCGGACGTCCTGAGCGGTGGCCGTGCCGGGTGCCACGAGCACCCCGTGCGGCCGGACGTCCGCGAGGCGCGCGAACGCGCAGGTCAGCCGAGCTTCTCCAGCTCCGGTTCGCCGTGCCGCTCGGTGATCCGCGGGTTGCGGCTCTTGAGCACGGCCCAGCCGATGCCGAGGGCGGCGGCCCAGCCGGCCATCACATACAGACAGACGCGGGCGTCGGCGTCGTAGGCGATGAGGCAGGTGACGAAGAGGAGGAAGGCGATGGCGATGTAGGAGCAGACCGAGCCGCCCGGGGCCGGGAAGGAGGAGGCGGGCAGACGGCCCGCGACGACCTTGCGGCGGTACCGGACGTGGCTGAACAGGATCATCAGCCAGGTCCAGATGCCGGCCGCGGTGGCGACGGAGGTGACGTAGCCGAAGGCCTTCTCCGGGACGACGTAGTTCAGCACCACGCCGATGCCCATGAAGACGACGGAGACCGCGATGCCGAACGCCGGGGTCCTGGTCGACGACAGGCGGCTGAAGACCTTGGGGGCCTCGCCGTTGTCCGCGAGGGTGCGCAGCATGCGGCCCGTGGAGTACATGCCGGAGTTGCAGGAGGACAGGGCGGCGGTGAGCACGACGAAGTTGACGATGCCGGCGCCGGCCGGGATGCCGATGACGGCGAACGCCTTCACGAAGGGGCTGACGCCCTCGGCGAACTCGGTCCACTTGA
Organism: Streptomyces sp. NPDC058985; assembly: GCF_042740985.1. NCBI lineage: Bacteria > Bacillati > Actinomycetota > Actinomycetes > Kitasatosporales > Streptomycetaceae > Streptomyces > Streptomyces sp. NPDC058985. The sequence goes on from NZ_JBHYJX010000016.1 coordinate 141,111, forward strand.
CCACCGCCAGGATGACGGTGAGGGCGCCGACGTAGAAGAGCGCGATGCGCCAGGGCAGGGTGTTGATCGCCTTGGGGAGGGTCTTCTCCGGGTTCTCCGACTCACCGGCGGTGACTCCGACCAGTTCGACGGCGAGGTAGGCGAACATGACGCCCTGGAGGGTCATCAGGGAGGAGCCGATGCCCTTGGGGAAGAAGCCGTCGAACTGCCACAGGTTGGAGACGGCGGCGGTGTCGCCGGCCTGGCTGAAGCCGAGGGTGAGCACGCCGAGGCCGATCACGATCATGCCGATGATGGCGGTGACCTTGACCATCGAGAACCAGAACTCGATCTCGCCGAAGAGTTTCACCGAGATGAGGTTGGCCCCGAAGAGCACGACCAGGAAGACCAGGGCGGAGACCCACTGCGGGATCTCGGGGAACCAGTAGTGGATGTAGATGGCGGCGGCGGTGAGTTCCGCCATGCCGGTGACCACCCACATCAGCCAGTACGTCCAGCCGGTGAAGTAGCCGAAGAAGGGGCCGAGGAACTCGCGCGAGTACTCGGCGAAGGAGCCGGAGACGGGACGGTAGAGCAGGAGCTCGCCGAGCGCCCGCATGATGAAGAAGATGATCACGCCCGCGAGGGCGTACATGAGGATGATGCTGGGGCCGGCCTTGGCGATGTTCGCCCCCGCGCCCAGGAAGAGACCGACGCCGATGGCGCCGCCGATCGCGATCATCTGGACCTGGCGGCTGTTGAGCCCGCGCTCGTAGCCCTCTTCCGGTGCCTTCTCCGTGTCGACCTGCGCAGAGGTCATGTGTGATGCGCCTTTCTCCATGCCGATCCGGACCTTCGGTCGGTCTCGGATCGGGTCGCGATCCCCCCGGATGATGGAGCTGAGCGGGCCTCACATCCCGCTCGGTGCCTGGCCGGCGGTCGCCGGCTCGGTGGCGCACCCGGCCGAACATTCGGGTGGTGTTCGCCGGGCGGTCGTGAAGATTTACCACGACCGCGGCGCTGACCACAGGGACCATTTGTGACGCACCCCACAGACAAAAAGGGACACAAGGTGCCCTGGAGGCGCAAAAAAGGGCGCGCTTTTGGGGTGATCGTTACCCGGATTTGAGGCTCCGCTGAGCGGACACGAAGGGGGGCCGAACCGCCGCCTTCCGGGCATAAGGCCCGGTCAGGGCATGAGGGTCGCGACGAGCGACTCCTGGAGCCCGCCGAGCCACAGATACGCCATCACCATCGGCTTGCGCGGATCCTCGTCCGGAAGCCGGTAGAGCAGGTCGGTGTCGTCCTCGTCGGCGATCTCCAGCCGGGAGCCGATCGCGAGGCGCAGGTCGTTCAGGGCGCCCAGCCACTGCCGGGACTCCTCCGCCGACAGCGTCAGCACCGCCGCGTCCTTGCCGGCCGACCGGGAGGCCACGGCGTCCAGCGCGCGGATCACGGCGAGCGCGGTCTCCCGCTTGCCGGCCCGCAGGTCGTTCTCGGTGTACCGGCGGAACTCGGCGGACGACGCCCGCTGCTCCTCGGCCTCCCGGGCCTGCGGGGTGCCCTCCGGGTCGCCGTAGGCATCCGGGAACAGGCGGCGCAGCACCGGGTCGGACGGCGGCTCGCTGGGACCCTCGGCGAACAGCTCGGCGAGCGGGTCGTCGGAGGCGTCCTCGGCGGGGCCGGGGCCGATCAGCTCCAGGAGCTGCACGGCCAGCGAGCGGATGATGGAGATCTCGACGTCGTCGAGGGCGACGGCCGCGCCGCCGCCGGGGAGCGGTTCGAACTGTCCTGACATGGGGGCGATTCAGCTACTTCCGTCCTGCGGGCGGGCGAGGGTCATTTCCGGTCCTGCTGGAGGGTGGCCCACAGGCCGTAGCCGTGCATGGCCTGGACGTCCCGCTCCATCTCCTCGCGCGAGCCGGAGGAGACGACCGCCCGGCCCTTGTGGTGGACATCCATCATCAGCTTGGTGGCCTTGTCCTTGGAGTAGCCGAAGTACGACTGGAAGACGTACGTCACGTAGCTCATGAGGTTGACGGGGTCGTTGTGCACGATCGTCACCCAGGGCACGTCGGGCTCGGGTACGGCGGAGACCTCCTCCGCCGACTCGGTCTTCTCGATCTCCATGGGTGCGGCTGCCGTCACAGGGCCCATGCTGCCACCACAGGGGGGCACCCGCACAAACGGGCCTGTGGTGGGCGCCACGCGAACCGGACCGGCATCGAAATCGTCAGAGTGACGAAATGGGGGTACGATCCGTCGTATGAACACAGCGGACCTTGGGCTGCCGGTCGACGTTCCCTCCACGGCGCTCTTCACCGACCAGTACGAGCTGACCATGCTGCGGGCCGCCCTGAAGGCGGGCACCGCCGGGCGGCGGAGCGTGTTCGAGGTCTTCACCCGCCGGCTGCCCGACGGGCGCCGCTACGGCGTCGTGGCGGGCACCGGGCGGGTGCTGGACGCGGTGGAGAACTTCCGCTTCGACGCGGACGTGCTGCGCTTTCTGCGCGAGAAGGACATCGTCGACGAGCAGACCCTGGACTGGCTCGCCCGGTACCGCTTCGGCGGCGACATCTGGGGCTACCCCGAGGGCGAGGTGTACTTCCCGGGCTCGCCGGTCATGCGGGTCGAGGGGACCTTCGGCGAGTGCGTGCTGCTGGAGACGGTGATCCTCTCCATCCTGAACCACGACTCGGCGATCGCCGCCGCCGCCTCCCGGATGTCCTCGGCCGCCGGGAACCGCCCGCTGATCGAGATGGGCGCCCGCCGCACCCACGAGCTGGCCGCGGTCGCCGCCGCCCGCTCCGCCTACGTCGGCGGCTTCGCCACCACCTCCGACCTGGCCGCCGGCTTCCGCTACAACATCCCCACCGTCGGCACCTCGGCGCACGCCTTCACCCTGCTGCACGACAAGGAGCGCGACGCCTTCCGGGCCCAGGTCGACGCCCTCGGCCGGGACACCACGCTCCTGGTGGACACCTACGACGTCGCCGAGGCCGTCCGTACGGCGGTGGAGGTCGCCGGGCCCGAGCTGGGCGCGGTGCGCATCGACTCCGGCGACCTGCTGCTGGTCGCGCACCGGGTGCGCCAGCAGCTGGACGAGCTGGGCGCCACCCGGACGAAGATCGTCGTGACCTCGGACCTGGACGAGTACGCCATCGCCTCACTGGCGGCGGCGCCCGTGGACGCGTACGGGGTCGGCACCCAGCTGGTGACCGGCTCGGGACACCCCACGGCGTCGATGGTCTACAAGCTGGTCGCCCGCGAGTCCGGCGGCGCCGGCGAGGGCGCGCCGCTGGTGCCGGTGGCCAAGAAGTCCAGCGGCGGCAAGACGTCGGTCGGCGGACGCAAGTGGGCCGCCCGGCGACTGGACGCCGAGGGCCACGCGGAGGCCGAGGTGATCGGCACCGGGCCGGTGCCCGCGGACCTCGCCGACCGGCAGCTCCTGGTCGAGCTGGTCAGGGGCGGTGAGGTGGTCGCCCGCGAGCCGCTGGACGCCGCCCGGGACCGGCACGCGGCCGCGCGCGCCGGGCTGCCGCTCTCCGCCACGCAGCTCTCCCGAGGGGAACCAGTCATTCCGACGGAGTACGCGCACGAGGGGTCGGGTAACTAAAGCTGGTACGGACCGCCAGGCCCCGCTCCGCCCGTTCCCACCGACCTCACACATCGCCTCATCGACCCAGTCGAAGGACACCGACCATGCGCCGCGCCTTGATCGTCGTAGACGTGCAGAACGACTTCTGCGAGGGGGGCAGCCTCGCGGTGTCCGGCGGTGCCGACGTGGCCGCCGCCATCACCGAGCTGATCGGGCAGGCGCCCGCCGGCTACCGCCACGTCGTGGCCACCCGCGACCACCACATCGCGCCGGGCGGCCACTTCGCCGACAACCCCGACTACGTCCACTCCTGGCCGGCGCACTGCGTCGCCGGCACCGAGGGGGTCGGCTTCCATCCGAACTTCGCGCCGGCCGTAGCCTCCGGCGCCATAGACGCCGTCTTCGACAAGGGGGCGTACTCGGCGGCCTACAGCGGCTTCGAGGGCGCCGACGAGAACGGGACGCCGCTCGCCGAGTGGCTGCGGAGCCGGGAGATCGACGAGGTCGACGTGGTGGGCATCGCCACCGACCACTGCGTGCGGGCCACCGCCCTGGACGCGGCCCGCGAGGGCTTCCGCACCCAGGTGCTGCTCGACCTGACCGCCGGGGTGGCCCAGGCGACCACCGAGCGGGCGCTGGAGGAGCTGCTGGAGGCGGGCGTGGAGCTGTCCGGGAAGCCGGTCGTCCAGTAGCGGCCGGCCGGCTCTAGGTCTGGGCGGTCGGCTGTCTGAGCAGGGCGCGGATCGGGTGCCACAGCTCCTGGACCAGGTCCGGGCCGCCCGCCACCCCGGCGGCCGGCGCCGTGCGCCATATCAGGCCGTCCGGGTGGTGCAGGACCGCGGTGACCTCGTCCGGGGTCGGCGGGGCCGCGTTGCCCCGCAGGTAGACCGCGCGCAGCCCCAGGTTGCGCAGCCTGGTCAGGGCGCGCGCCCGGTTGCGGGCGTGGACGAGAAAGCGCACGCTGCCCTCCGGGCAGGCGGGGCTGGGCAGGTTCAGTGCCACCACCACCGTGCCGTTCGGCAGCTTGCAGAAGCCTCCTGCGGCCATGCGGTCATACCCCCGTGTCAGCCGGCGTCGGTCCGGGCGTCGGACCCGGTGTCAATAAGAGAACCACAGGACGCACCTAAACACGGATCGGCGGTGACCCGCCAGGGGGTCACCGCCGAACACGCTCTGACCTGCACTAATGCTGTTTACCTGCCTGCGGGGCCGACTTCCAGCTCGATCGTCGAGCCGTTCTTGGCCTCCTTGAGGATCTTGATCTTCGTGTTGGTGTCAGTGATCTTGACGCCGCCGGTGGGGTTCGCCGGGTCGTAGTAGGTGTTCGTGCGGTCGTTGAAGACCGAGACGCCCTTCGAGCCCGGGATGTACTTCGCGACGTCCGCCTGGTGCAGCGTCATGCCGTCCGTGCGGTAGAGGCTGAACGGCGAGTCGTACGACTGGATGCGGTTGCGCATCAGCGTGCCGTCCTTCCACTTCAGCGCGGTCGGGTGCGAGTCGATCGGCAGGACCAGGCCGGTGCCCGGGTGCTGGCTGGTGTTGTTGTCCGCCTGGGAGGTGTCCCACTTCCAGATCAGCAGGCCGTTCTGGTAGGCGTAGTGCTCCACCCAGTCCGGGCGCTCCGAGAAGCCGAAGTTGTACGGGCCGGTCTTCAGCGTCTTGTCGTACGACACGTACTGACGGTTCTCGGCGATGTAGTACTGCGCGTAGTCCTTGGTGAAGGACGCGCCCACCCGGGAGAAGCCCTTGGCGGTCCAAGCGGCGTCCGCGGTCTCGGCGTTGTCGGTGAAGAGCGCCTGACCGTCGGCCGTCACCGTGATCGCGTCGGCCGCGAAGCCCTTCTGGGCCACGCCGCCGTCGGTCTGGTAGCGGAAGCGGAGGTCGATCTTCTTGCCGGCGTAGGCGTCCAGCGGGTAGGCCAGCTTGCCGTAGGCGTCCACGGTGCCGCTGAGGGCCGGCTTGTCGCTGCCGTCGCGCTGGATCGGCTGCCCGTCGAACGTGCCGTCGATCGCGGTCCAGTTGGCGCCGCCGTCGGTGGACACCTCGGTGTAGAGGTAGTCGTAGTCGGCCTCGATGTCGTACCAGCCGTCCAGGGTGAGGGAGGCGGACGACTTGCCGGTGAGGTCGACACTGCGGGTCAGCGTGTTCCTGAGGTCGTCACCGCTGCCGCTCCACCACTGGGTCTGCCCCTCGGCGGGAACGACGATCTCGGTGGTGACCTCCTTCTTCGGCAGCTCGACGACCAGGCCCTGCTTGTGCTTGGTGTTGTACTCGGCCAGGCCCAGCTTGTGCCAGGAGTTGACGCCCGCCTTCGCGGTGTCGTAGTTGAGCCAGCCCAGCTGGAGCTTGTCCCAGGCGGTCATGTCGCCGGGCGTGTCGCCGATCTCCTTGCGGCCGGCACCCAGCCACGAACCGGACGACATCAGCGTCCAGAAGCCGGTCGAGTTGTCGCCGCCGGCCGTGTCGTAGTGGTCCGGCAGGCCGAGGTCGTGGCCGTACTCGTGCGCGTAGACGCCGAGTCCGCCGTTCTCCGGCTGGATCGTGTAGTCGCCGACCCAGACACCGGTGTCGCCGATCTGGGTGCCGCCGAGCTTGTTGTCGGCCGGGCCGGTGGCACCGGCGTCGGTACCGAAGGCGTACCAGCGGTGGGCCCAGATGGCGTCCTCGCCCTGCGCGCCGCCACCCGCGGACTCGTCCTCGCCGGCGTGCACGATCTGGAAGTGGTCGATGTAGCCGTCGGGCTCGTTGAAGTCGCCGTCGCCGTCGAAGTCGTAGCGGTCCCACTGGTCGTACTGGGCCAGCTGGGACTTGATCTGGGTGTCGGTCCGGCCGGCCGCCTTCTGGTCCGCGACCCAGGCGGTGACGCCGTCCTGCACCGCGTACCAGGCGCAGTTGTCGGGGTCGCACTTGTTGGAGCCGTAGCGGGCCTCGTTGTAGGGGACCTTGACCCAGTCGGAGACCTCGCCGTCGACCGAGTACCGGCCGGAGGACTGCTTCTCGTAGTACGTCTTGACCGAGTTGACGCCCTTGCCGGAACCGAAGTACAGGTCCTGGAAGTGCTCCTGGTCGTAGTCCTCCTGCCAGGCCGTGGAGTTGTCCGTCTTGCGGTTCGGCTTGGCTATCTGGTTGTGCAGCGGGCCGGCGTCGCCGCCGTAGCGGCTGTCGATCTTGTCGCCGAACTCGACCAGGATGGTGAAGATCTTGTCGGTCTTCTCCCGGCCCAGCTCGACGTACTTGGCGTCGCCCTTCTTGCTCTTGAGCTGGACGACGTTGGAGCCGTCCTTCTTCTTCACCGAGGCCTTGCCGGATATGACCTGGTTGAGGGCCTCCTCACGCTGGGCGGCCTGAGTGTCGCTCAGGGGGCCCTTCAGGTCGTGGGAGCGTGTGCCCTTGTCCGGGCTCGGGTCTTGGCGGTCCACGGCCTCGGGCCGGGACGGTGCGTCCGCCTGCGCCACACCGGCCGCCGAGAGCGTGGCGGTGGCCGCGGCGAGTGCGACGGTGGTCGCCGCCGTTCTGAACTTCCAGGATCTACTGGTCACTTGAGTTCCTCCCCCGCGTCCACGCGCGCGGATGGGGGGACAAGGACAGAGCAAAGTCCGCGCACACGTGCTCAACGCGTGTAGTCAAGTGACGACATTTGACTAGAGGTTCATCAGAAAAGACAGACCTTGACTTGAGCAGAACAAGTGCACTATGCGGAGGCGTCGTTCGTTTTGCGGACACCCGGCCAGGGCCGCCGGCCCCTCCGGCGGGCGCGCGGCGCCGTCCACTTCCCGGACGTCATGAATCCGTGCGCCCCCCGTGCATCGGCCATGTCGGTTAGGCCATGCTTACTGCTGGTTCCACTCGGGCACACAGCGGGTTAGAGTCGCTTGGCGGAACGCCCGGAAGCCGGCGGACAGCCAGGCCGACAGCCCGTCTCACCCCCAAGATCGCCTTCCGAGGACACGATGGCCATGCCCCGTCCGACTGCCGCACAGTTCGCCTACGGTTCGTGCACCGTGATCTTCTCGACGCTCGCCATGTTGCTGCTGTCACAGACGAGTTCGGGTCCCGGAGTCGCCGTCATCGCCGTCGCCGCGCTCGCCCTCGGGCTGCTGGTCGCCATGACGGTCCCCCAGCCCAGGACACGCACCGTGTCCACCGTCGCCGCCCGCGGGCCCGCCGCGGACCGGACGCCGGTGCCGGCGGGCCGGATCTCCGCGGGGGCGGGCGAGTCGCGCGGACGCGCCGCGTAGGAGCCGACGGCTGGGCCGTCAGCGGGGCCGTCAGCGGGTGCTGACCACGACCGTCTTGGCGGCCTTGTCGTGCAGGCCCTGTTTGTAGGGCCGGTCGAAGAAGCTCCAGCCGCCCGCGATGACCGTCCAGATGCAGGCGCAGCAGAACGCGAACGGGATCCACAGCACCAGGGCGCGGATCAGCGACGTCTGCACCGAGGGCGTCGCTCCGTTGTCCAGGTTGGCCACCCGCATCCCGAGCCACTTCTTGCCCAGGGTCTGGCCCGTCCTGCTGATCAGGTAGGTGTCGTAGGCGATGTAGAGCACGGCGGCGATCACGGACTGCCAGAGCGAGTTGCCGACCTCGATGTCCTCGCCGTCCACCGTGTACTCCTGGACGTTGAAGGCCCAGCTGAGCAGCCAGACCACGATGCCCACGAGGATCATGTCGATGATCCGCGCGAGGGTGCGGCGGCCGCTGTCGGCGAGCGGGGGCATACCGGCGAGGGGGTCGCCGGGGGCGCCGGCACCGCCGTAGGGATCACCGCCGTAGGGGCCACCACCGCCGGGAGGCGGAGCACCGTAGGAGCCACCACCGCCGGGAGGCGGAGCACCGTACGGGCCACCACCGCCGGGAGGCGGAGCACCGTAGGGGCCTCCTCCGCCGGGGGGCTGGGCACCACCCGGGGGCGGGGTGCCGTAGGGGCCGCCCTCGCCGGAACCGGGCTCCGGGCCCGGTCCGGGGGACGGAGGCGGTTTCCTGAACGGGTCGTCTTCCGGCGGCTGCCCGCCGGATCCGGGGGGCGGTTCGCTGCTCATGTCCCGAGTCGAACTCGGACTCTCTTTCCCCGCATCCGGCGAGCGGCCGTCCGGAGTACGCGGTCGGGGGAAGCGGCCAGGGGTTCGTCGCCGGGTGCGGGTGCGTCGTGGCTGGTCGCGCAGTTCCCCGCGCCCCTTTGGGGCGCGTCCAGTGCACGTACCTCAAGGGGCGCGGGGAAC
>NZ_JBHYJX010000017.1:0-145709 GCF_042740985.1 Streptomyces sp. NPDC058985
GGCGCCCCCACCGTCGTACCGCCACAGGTGTGGACGGCGCCGGCCCGTCAGCTCTTGCGGTGTCTGCCGCCGTGCGTGTCGGCGGCGTCGCTCCCGGCGTCCGCGGGCTGCCACACGGCGGCCTTCTCGCGCTCCGCCCGCTCCTTCTCGGCCTTCTCCGCCTCCTCGGCGGCCTCCATCTCGGCGAAGACGTCGATCGGGGCCGGCGCCTTGGCCAGGAAGACCCAGGTCAGCCAGACGGCGAGCAGGAAGGGCGGGATCTTCAGGGTGACCAGGACCCAGCCGAGCTGCTCGGTGTCCGCCCACCAGTACAGCGGGAAGAGGATCGCGCTCTTGGCGAGCAGGATCAGGCCCCAGGCGTAGCTGGCCTTGGTGTACGCCTTCTTGCGGCCCGGGTTGCGGGTGCGCCAGGAGAGGTTCTCCTTGAAGACCGGGCCGAGGATCAGGCCGATCAGCGGCACTCCGGCCAGCGAGGTGACGATGTACGCCATGGCCAGGCCGAGGGTGTAGAGCATGCCCGGCAGATAGAAGTTCTTGGCGTTGTCGGTCATCATCGCGAAGACCACACCGAAGGCGACGCCGAAGACACCGCTGAAGGCGTGCTTCACGGTGTCCTTCATCACCAGCCGCACCACGACCAGGATCAGCGACACGGCGAGCGCCGCGATCGCGGACATGTGCAGGTCGTTGTTGAGCGTGAAGATGGTGACGAAGAGCAGGCCCGGCAGCACCGTCTCGACCATGCCCCGCACGCCGCCGAACGCCTCGAACAGCGCGGCCTCGGTCACCGCCCGGGAGTCGTCCGCCTCTTTCTCTTCGGTCGGCTTGTCGAGCGACGTCACCGGCTACTCCCGTCCGAGGGGTCTCAGTTCGTATTTCGGGTTGAAGAGCACCCGGCGGCCCCGGCTCATCGAGATCCGGCCCGATGCGATGAGCTTGCGCCCCGGCTCTATGCCCACGATGGAGCGTCTGCCCAGCCACACCACGTCCAAGGCCGCGGAACCGTCGAACAGCTCGGCCTCCAGGGCCGGAACGCCCGCGCGCGGTCGCAGAGTGACCGTGCGCAAGGTACCAGTAACCGACACGACCTGCCGGTCCTGACAGTCGCAGATGCGGGTGCAGCCGGCGGTGTCGGCGTCCTCGCGCAGTTCCTCCGACTCCAGGTCCTCCTGCGAGGAGGAGAGCCGGTCGAACATGCGCCGGAACCGGCCCACCGGCTTGCCGGAACGCGGAGCAGCACTCATATGTGAAGCGTACCGGGGCCCGCCGACAGGGACGCACCCTCCGGGGGAAGGGATGGCGCGGCTCACTTCTCGAAGCGGTATCCCATGCCGGGCTCGGTGATGAAGTGCCGCGGGTGCGCCGGGTCCGCCTCCAGTTTGCGGCGGAGCTGGGCCATGTAGACCCGCAGGTAGTTGGTCTCCGTCCCGTACGACGGCCCCCACACCTCCTGGAGCAGCTGTTTCTGGCTGACCAGGCGCCCCGTGTTGCGCACCAGTACCTCCAGCAGGTGCCACTCGGTGGGCGTCAGGCGTACGTCCCTCCCGTCCCGGTGGACCTTCTTCGCGGCCAGGTCGACGCTGAAGCGTTCGGTCTCCACGATCACGTCGTCCCCGTCGCCGGGGACCGGTTCGGCGCGGCGTACGGCCGCCCGCAGCCGGGCCAGCAGCTCGTCCATGCCGAAGGGCTTGGTGACGTAGTCGTCGGCGCCCGCGTCCAGTGCCTCGACCTTCTCGTCGGAGGAGTGCCGGGCGGAGAGCACCAGGATCGGTACCCGGGTCCAGCCGCGCAGGCCCTTGATCACCTCGACGCCGTCCATGTCGGGCAGGCCCAGGTCGAGGACGACCACGTCGGGATGGCGGGCGGCGGCCAGCTGGAGGGCGCCCGCGCCGTCGTGGGCGGCGTCGACCTCGTAGTGGCGCGCCTTGAGGTTGATGACGAGGGCCCGCACGATCTGCGGTTCGTCGTCGATCACGAGGACCCGGGTCATGGGGCGGCCTGCCTTTCTGCCGGCGCACGGAGGGGGGTCGCGGTGGGTGGTCCCGCCACGCGGAGGGTGAGAACCATGGTGAGGCCGCCGCCGGGGGTGTCCTCCGCGTTCAGGGTGCCGCCCATCGACTCGGCGAAGCCCCTGGCCACGGCGAGACCCAGCCCGACGCCGGCTCCGCGCGGGGCGTCGCCGTAGCGCTGGAAGGGCTCGAAGATGCGCTCCTTGGCCTCGTCCGGCACCCCGGGGCCCCGGTCGACTATCCGTACCTCGACGCGGTCCGCGAGGGCGCTGGCGGTGACCAGGACGCCCCGGTCGTCCGGGCTGTACTTGACGGCGTTCTCCACGAGGTTGGCCAGCGCCCGCTCCAGGAGCCCGGCGTCCACGGCGACCATGGGCAGCGTCTCCGGGATGTCCAGCTCCGCGCTTCCCTCGGGCACCCCGCCGAGCGCCATCGGCGCCACCTCGTCCAGGTCGATCTCGCGGATCAGCGGGGTGACGGTGCCGGTCTGGAGGCGGGACATGTCGAGCAGGTTGCCGACGAGGTGGTCGAGCCGGTCGGCGCCCGCCTCGATGCCCTCCAGCAGCTCCGCCCGGTCCTCGTCGGACCAGGCGACGTCGTCGGACCTGAGGCTGGTGACCGCGGCCTTGATCCCGGCCAGCGGGGTGCGCAGGTCGTGGCTGACGGCGGCCAGCAGCGCGGTGCGGATGCGGTTGCCCTCGGCCAGTGCCCTGGACCGGTCGGCCTCCTCGCGCAGCCGGCGCCGGTCCAGGACGACGGCGGCCTGGGAGGCGAAGGCGGCCAGCACACGGCGGTCCTCGGCGGGCAGCACGCGGCCGGTCAGCGCGAGCGCCATGTGGTCCCCGACCGGCATGTCCACGTCCGCGTCCTCCGGGCGCTCCACCGGGGGCCCCGACCCGGCACGCCCGGCGCAGGTCCAGGGCGCCACGTCGCTCTCCCGTTCCAGCAGCGCGGCCGACTCCATGCCGAAGGTCTCGCGCACCCGCTCCAGGAGCGTCTCCAGACTGGTCTCGCCGCGCAGGACGTCGCCGGCCAGGAAGGAGAGGATCTCGGACTCGGCACGCAGCCGGGCGGCCTGGTGGGTGCGGCGGGCCGCGAGGTCGACGACCGAGGCGACGGAGAGCGCGACGCCGACGAATATGGCGAGCGCAAGGATGTTCCTGGGGTCGGCGATCGTGATCCGGTTGACGGGCGGTGTGAAGAACCAGTTCAGCAGGACCGAGCCGACCGCGGCCGAGGCCAGCGCCGGGTACAGCCCGCCGAGCAGCGCGGCGGCCACCGTCAGCGCGAGGTAGAGCAGCACGTCGTTGGCGAGCCCGAGGTTGACGGTGTTGAGCAGCAGGGTCAGCAGCACCGGGCCGCCCAGGCCCACGAACCAGCCCCAGACGCTCCGGGAGCGCCCCAGGCGCGCGCCCCTGGCCACGGGGAGTCCGCGGCCCTTGGCGACCTCCTCGTGGGTCACGATGTGGACGTCCAGGTCGGGGCCGGACTCACGGGCGACCGTGGCGCCGACGCCGGGGCCGAAGACGTACTGCCACGTCTTGCGGCGCGAGGAGCCGAGGACGATCTGGGTGGCGTTGACGCCGCGCGCGAAGTCGAGGAGGGCGGCGGGTACGTCGTCGCCCAGGACGTGGTGGAAGGTGCCGCCGAGGTCCTCGACGAGGGTGCGCTGGAGTGCCAGCTCCTTCGGGGACGCCGAGGTCAGCCCGTCGCTGCGGGCCGTGTACACGGCCAGCACCTCGCCGCCGGCGCCCTTCTCCGCGAGGCGCGCGGCCCGGCGTATCAGCGTGCGGCCCTCGGGACCGCCGGTCAGGCCGACCACGATGCGCTCGCGCGAACCCCAGATCTTCGAGACGCGGTGCTCGCTGCGGTACTGCTGGAGGTACTCGTCGGCCCGGTCGGCCACCCAGAGCAGGGCCAGTTCCCGCAGGGCGGTGAGGTTGCCGGGGCGGAAGTAGTTGGACAGGGCCGCGTCGACCTTGTCGGGCTGGTAGATGTTGCCGTGCGCCATGCGCCTGCGCAGCGCCTGTGGCGACATGTCGACCAGCTCGGTCTGGTCCGCGCGCCGCACCACCTCGTCCGGCACGGTCTCCCGCTGTCGTACGCCGGTGATCGACTCCACGACGTCGCCGAGTGACTCCAGGTGCTGGATGTTGACGGTCGAGACCACGTCGATCCCGGCGGCCAGCAGTTCCTCGACGTCCTGCCAGCGCTTGGCGTTGCGCACGCCGGGGACATTGGTGTGCGCCAGTTCGTCCACGAGGGCGACCTGCGGCCTGCGGGCCAGTACGGCGTCCAGGTCCAGCTCCGTGAAGGTCCCGCCGCGGTACTCCAGCTCCCGGCGCGGCACCTGCTCCAGGCCGCGCAGCATCACCTCGGTGCGGGCCCTGCCGTGGTGCTCGACGAAGGCGACCACGCAGTCCGTGCCCCGCTCGACGCGCCGGTGGGCCTCGGCGAGCATCGCGTACGTCTTGCCGACGCCCGGAGCCGCGCCGAGGTAGATCCGAAGCTTGCCGCGTCCCATGGCCTCATTGTCTTCCGGTCACCGCTGATTGCGCAGCGTCGACCTTACGGCCCACAAACGCGACATAACGGGGCGGGGTGCGGTTGTGGGCCGTCTTTGACGGAACCCTGACGCCCGGTGTCACTGCCCGACGATCTCCCCGTCCCGCAGTTCGAGCACCCGGTCGGCGAGGTCGAGGAGGGTGGTGTCGTGCGTGGCGACCAGGGCGGTGACCCCCTCGCTGCGCACGACGGCCCGCAGCAGCTCCATCACGGCGTGCCCGGTCTCGGCGTCCAGCTGGCCGGTGGGCTCGTCGGCGATCAGCAGTGCGGGGTTGTTGGCGAGGGCACGGGCGACGGCGACCCGCTGCTGCTGCCCGCCGGACAGCTCGCCGGGCCGCTGGGCCGCGTGGTCGGCGAGGCCCACCAGGGCGAGCAGGAGGGCGACGCGCTCCTCGCGCTCGCGGGGCGCGGCCCGGCGCAGCCGCATCGGCACGCCCACGTTCTCGGCGGCCGTGAGGATCGGGATGAGCCCGAAGGACTGGAAGACGAAGCCGACGCGGTCCCGGCGCAGGGCGAGCAGCCCGTCCTCGTCCAGGTCCGCCAGGTCACGGCCGTCGACCTCGACCCGTCCGGCGTCCGGTACGTCGAGTCCGCCGACGATGTTGAGCAGCGTGGTCTTCCCCGACCCCGACCGCCCCTTGAGGGCGACCAGCTCGCCCCGCGGCACCTCGAAGGAGACGCCGCGCAGGGCGTGCACGACGGCGGTCCCCTGGGCGTACGACTTCCGCACGTCCTCGACCCGCACCATGGTCTCGGTGACCACCGCCTGGCTCATGAGCCCCTCCCCCGCCGGACGACCGGGCGCCAGTATCGCCAGCGGAGCCCGCCGGATTCAACGGCCCGGCACCGCGGTCCGCCGGGCCGGCAGCGCGAAGGGCCGCATCCCCTGGGGAAGCGGCCCTGATGGCGCGCGTACGGAGAACCGCACGAAGTTCCTGCCTAGCGGACCTCGGTGATCTCCGGCCCGCGCTGGAGCTGGCCCATGCCTCCGGAGAAGCGGGATCCCTCTTCCTGCTGGACACCCTCGGGGACCATCTGCGCGTCGTCCGGCAGCTTGAGGACGATCGGGTCGCGGGGGGCCATGGGGCCGTCTCCGCGGACCACGACCGTGTCCCGGAAGATCTGCTCCAGCAGACCGGCGGCCTGCGGCTGCACCGCGCCCTGCCCCGAGATCACGCCCCGCAGGAACCAGCGGGGGCCGTCCACGCCGACGAACCGCACGACCTGGAAGCCGCCCGTGCCGTCCGGCAGCTGCACCGGCACCTGGGCCCGCAGCTCCCAGCCCAGCGGACCCTCGACCTCGTCGATGATGCCGCCCTGCTGGGTGATGCCGGAGCCGATCTCCTCGCGCACCTCGCCCCAGATGCCCTCGCGCTTGGGCGCGGCGAATCCCTGGAGCTGGATGGCGCTGTCGCGCAGCACGACGGTCGCGGCGACGATCGCGTCTCCGGCGACCTCCACCCGCAGTTCCATGCCCTCGACCCCGGGGATGAACATGCCGCCCAGGTCCACGCGCCCCTCGGCGGGGTCGCGGACCTCGGTGCTGTCCCAGGGCCCGTCGGGCCGCGGCTCGGGGTCGAGCCGCACGCGCTCGCGCTCTTCGTCCGCCTCGGTGTCGACGCTGTCGACGACCTGCTCGGTCTCGCCGGCCGCGTCCTCGGCGGCATCCCTCTTCTTGCGACGTCCGAACACGTCACTGTCCTTCCCGGTCGGATACGACCGAAGCGTATCGATTCCCACCCGTCGGGCCGCCCTCGGCGACCTGACCGCTTGTGCCGCTTGCACGGTCCGTCCCGGCGTGGCCGCCGGTGGACCCGAAGCCCCCCTCGGCCCGCGCCGAGCCGGGAAGCTCCGCGACCTGCCGGAAGCGGACCTTCTCGACCTGCTGGACGACCAGTTGGGCAATCCGGTCGAAGCGCTCGAACCGCACCGTCTCGCGCGGGTCGAGATTCACCACGATCACCTTGATCTCCCCACGGTACCCGGCATCAATCGTCCCCGGGGCATTCACGAGGGCGACACCGCAGCGCGCGGCCAGTCCGGAACGTGGGTGCACGAACCCCGCGTACCCCTCCGGGAGCGACACAGACACGCCGGTGGGCAGTACGGCGCGCTCACCGGGGGCCAGCGCGCAGTCGACGGTGGTGCGCAGGTCGGCGCCCGCGTCACCGGGCTGCGCGTACGTCGGAAGCGGTACGTCGGGGTCGACGCGGCGGATCAGCACCTCGAGCTCGGCGCGGGTCACGGGTTCACCTCGAAGGCACGGGTGCGGCGGATCTGGTCGGGGTCGTCCATGGCCGCGCGGATCTCCTCCTCGCGGCCGTGGTTCACGAAGTGGTCGACCTTGACCTCGATGAACAGGGCGTCGGCGCGGACGGCCACGGGCCCGTCAGGACCGCCGATCCGGCCGGTGGCGGTGGAGTAGATCTTCCGGCCGGCCACCGCGGTCACCTCGGCCTCCAGGTACAGCGTGGTGTCCACGGGCACCGGCCGCCGGAAGTCGGTCTCCAGCCGTCCGGTCACCGCGATCGTCCGCAGCAGCCAGTTCAGCGAGCCCAGGGTCTCGTCCAGGGCGGTGGCGAGCACTCCGCCGTGCGCCAGACCGGGCGCGCCCTGGTGGGCCGGCCGGACCAGGAACTCGGCGGTGATCGACACGCCCTCGCCGGCCCGGGCCTGGAGGTGCAGTCCGTGGGGCTGGTCGCCGCCGCAGCCGAAGCACTGGCCGTAGTGGGCGCCGAGTAGCTCGCCGGGGGCGGGCGCGTCGGGGTGCCGTACGGGTTTCACGGCGTCGGCGGGAGGCTGAAGACCTGGGGAAGTACCACTCACAGGCGCAGACCTTACCCGCGCGTCGGCCGAACACCGCCACCGTGCCAAGCTTGTTGCATGCAGCCCTCCCCCGCCCCGTACGAAGAACGCCTCACCGCGCCCCGCTCCTGGTGGCTGGTCTCCTTCCTGGTGGGGCTCGCGTTCGCGCTGATCCTGCTGCCCTTCGGCACGCTGCCGATGCTGGGCGGCCTCGCCGGCGGCACCGCGGTGGCGGCGGTGGCGGCCAGTTCGTACGGCGCGGTCCGTATCCGGGTCGTGGGCGACTCGTTGATCGCGGGCGAGGCGCGGGTGCCGCTCTCGGCGCTGGGCGAGGCGGAGGTCCTCGATCCGGAGGAGGCCCGCGCCTGGCGCACGTACAAGGCCGACACCCGGGCGTTCCTGCTGCTGCGCGCCTACATCCCGAGGGCCGTGCGCGTGGTGGTCACGGACCCGCAGGACCCGACTCCGTACCTGTACCTGTCGACGCGCGAGCCGGAGCGGCTGATCGAGGCCCTCACGGCGGCGAAGGCGGCCGCGTAGCCGGAGCGCACGCGCGCGGGGACGCGCGCGTGGTCAGTGGTCCGGCCGGCCGCCGGGTCCGAGTCCTCTGCCCGGCTCGCCCATCTCGAGGGCGTCCTTGGGCCGTTCCAGGGCGGGGAGGTCACCGAGGGCGCTCCAGGGGACCTGGCGCTTGCGCAGGTCGTCCCGGATCTTGTCGGCGAGCTTTCTGGTGTCACGGCGGTTCATGACGGCTCCCACGGCCGCTCCCACCATGAAGGGCATCAGGTTCGGCAGGTTGCGCACCATCCGCTTCATGATCTGCTGGCGCAGCTGGCGCTTCATGTGGCTGTTCATCGCCGCGCCGAGGGTCGACGGTCTGGACACGTCGACGCCGCGTTCGTCCGACCAGGAGTTCAGGTACGCGGTGCTGCGCTGCCCGAGGCCACCGGGCGGACGTACGCCGTAGACCTCGTGGAGTTCGGCGATCATCTTGAGCTCGATCGCCGCGACGCCGGTGACCTCGGCGGCCAGTTCGGTGGGCATCGCGGGCGGTACGGGCATCATCGCCGCCGCGCCGATCCCCGCTCCCACGGTCGCGGTGCCCTTGGCGGCACCGGCCACGAGGCGGTCGGCGAGCTCTTCGGGGCCGAGGCCCGGGAACTGCCCGCGCAGCGTCGCCAGGTCCCGTACGGGCACGCGCGGGGCCAGATCGATGATCCGGTCGGCGAGGTGCCCCAGGGCGGCTCTGGCGCGGGTGCCGCCGTTGCGGACGCTGTGTCCGGCCCTTTCCCGGAACGCCGCTGCCCGGCGCCGGGCAGCGGGCGCCGGGGTGTTCGTGGTCGCCGGGAGGTCACTCCGGCCGGCCACTGCTTCGAGCGAGGCCGTACCGGTATCGGTCGTGCCTCGCTCGTCGTCACGCGCGCTGTACGGACCGCCCGACTGCGGCGGTCCTTGGTCCGCTCCCGGCTTGGGGAGGCGGCGCTTCCAGGGAGGGGTCGAGCCGGTCACGGCCGACCCCGCCTCAGTCGCAGTCGCGGCAGATGGGCTGGCCGTTCTTCTCCCGGGCCAGCTGGCTGCGGTGGTGCACCAGGAAGCAGCTCATGCAGGTGAACTCGTCCTGCTGCTTCGGCAGTACACGGACCGCCAGTTCCTCGTTCGAGAGGTCGGCGCCGGGAAGTTCGAGGCCTTCCGCGGCCTCGAACTCGTCGACGTCGACGGCCGAGGCGGACTTGTCGTTCCGCCTCGCCTTCAGCTCTTCGAGGCTGTCCGAGTCGACGTCGTCGTCGGTCTTGCGTGGAGTGTCGTAATCGGTTGCCATGGTCGCTCTCCCCCTCTGGGTGTCTGCGGTGTCTCCAGCGCACGTAACGCGTGAGAGGCCGGACTTGTGCCCGACCTGAGGCGGAGATTTTGCCTCACATCAAGGTCTGTTACTCAATCGACACCCAACCGGACCCCTCATGAGTGATCGGCTTGGATGGCGATGGGGACCGTACACGGTCCTAATACCGCACTTCAAAGGCGTCTCACCGTGTACTTCCCGTGATCAAGACCCCTGAAAACCGGGATTTTCCCGGCTTTCCGACAGAGTGCATGATCACGGAGAGTAGATGGCGCGAAAGACGCTGCTGTGATCGATCACACACGCGACTCCAGGGCTGTTGGCCTGGAAATTCCGCTCAAAGCGAACATCCTCGGTTCTCGGTGAGATGTCGGGGTCATGATCTCAGACGGGCAGCGTGACGCGCATGACGAGCCCCCCGCCCTCGCGCGGCTGCGCGTAGATGTGCCCGCCGTGCGCGCGGGCCACGGACCGCGCGATGGAGAGCCCGAGGCCCACGCCCTTGTCGCTGCCCGTCCGCTCCGTACGCAGCCGCCGGAACGGCTCGAAGAGGTTGTCCACCTCGTACGCCGGTACGACCGGACCCGTGTTGGTGACCACCAGGACCGCCTGGCCGCCCTCCACGGCGGTGGAGACCTCGACCCAGCCCTCCTCCGGCACGTTGTAGCGCACGGCGTTCTGGACGAGGTTCAGGGCGATCCGCTCCAGCAGGACGCCGTTGCCCTGGACCACCGCGGCCTCGCGGGCGCCGCGGACCTCCACACCCTTGCTCTCCGCCTCGGCGTGCACCTGGTCGATGGCCTGACCGGCCACCTCGGCGAGGTCCACCGGTTTGCGCTCGACGATCTGGTTGTCGCTGCGGGCGAGGAGCAGCAGGCCCTCGACGAGCTGCTCGCTGCGTTCGTTGGTGGCCAGCAGCGTCTTGCCGAGCTGCTGGAGCTCCACCGGGGCGTTCGGATCGGACAGGTGCACTTCCAGGAGCGTGCGGTTGATCGCCAGGGGCGTGCGCAGCTCGTGGGAGGCGTTGCCGACGAAGCGCTGCTGGGCGGTGAACGCCCGCTGCAGCCGCTCCAGCATGTCGTCGAAGGTGTCGGCCAGCTCCTTCAGCTCGTCGTCCGGCCCGTCCAGCTCGATGCGGCGGGAGAGGTCGGAGCCCGCCACCGCGCGGGCGGTGCGGGTGATCCGGCCCAGCGGCGACAGGACGCGCCCGGCCATGGCGTAGCCGAAGGCGAAGGCGATCACGGCGAGGCCGAGCAGCGCCAGCAGCGAACGGCTGAGCAGGTTGTCCAGGGCGACCTTGCGCTGGTGGTCCATGCAGTCGCTGATCGCGGCGTTGAAGTCGGACAGCGACAGGTTGCCGTTGTCGACCACGGGGCAGTCGCTGCTGGAGACCTTGAGGTCGGCGAAGTCGACGATCTTGTACAGCGGTTCGTTGCCGGTGCGCACCGCCTGGGCGGCGAGCAGGTAGATGATCGACAGCAGCAGGATGCCGGCGATCAGGAACATGCCGCCGTACAGCAGCGTGAGCCTTATGCGGATGGTGGGGCGCAGCCACGGCAGGGGGGTGGCCGAGCGCGGGTCCCACGTGGGCTTGGGCGGCGCCCCGGGGGGCGCGGGTGTCGTCGCCACGGCCGATCAGATCCGGTAGCCGGAGCCGGGGACGGTGACGATGACGGGCGGCTCGCCCAGCTTGCGGCGCAGGGTCATGACGGTCACGCGTACGACGTTGGTGAACGGGTCGGTGTTCTCGTCCCAGGCCTTCTCCAGGAGTTGCTCCGCGGAGACCACGGCGCCCTCGCTGCGCATGAGCACCTCTAGCACGGCGAACTCCTTGGGGGCGAGCTGGACCTCCTTGCCGTCGCGGAAGACCTCGCGGCGGTTCGGGTCGAGCTTGATCCCGGCGCGCTCCAGGACGGGCGGCAGGGGCACGCTGGTACGGCGGCCCAGGGCGCGCACCCGGGCGATCAGCTCGCTGAAGGCGAAGGGCTTGGGGAGGTAGTCGTCGGCGCCGATCTCCAGGCCCTCGACGCGGTCGCTGACGTCTCCGGAGGCCGTGAGCATCAGTACGCGCGTGGGCATGCCCAGCTCGACGATCTTGCGGCACACGTCGTCGCCGTGCACGAGGGGGAGGTCGCGGTCGAGGACCACCACGTCGTAGTCGTTCACGCCGATGCGCTCCAGGGCGGCCGCACCGTCGTACACGACGTCGACGGCCATGGCCTCCCGGCGCAGTCCGGTGGCCACCGCATCGGCGAGCAGTTGCTCGTCCTCGACGACGAGTACGCGCACGTCGCTTGTCCTTCCTCTGTCCACCCGCGTAGCGCCGGTCGGCGCACGAGGGCTGGGGCCTGGTGGGTGTGTTGCCTCCATCCTGCCCTTTTCGGCCATAAGTCGGCTGTAAGGCGGGAGACGGGGCGGCGACGGGGAAAGTCCCGTGGGCGGGAATGAAGGATTTTCTCGCGTGGTTGAGGTTTCCGCGAAGAGGAGCGGGGGGAGGACGGCTTTACACCCCGCGATCACGCTCTGCCTGTACCGCGTTACCGCGCGGTACGCCGCGGTCCGCTTCCGCAGAGCGGGCGTGGGTGTCCGGCACCGTCGCCGCCCAGCAGGGCAGCGCTGGGCACTCCACAGGAGACGTGATCGCCCCTTCCGAACGGCACACCCCCGTGCCAACGACCCACGACCCAGGACGAGGGGGCGCAGCATGGACGCTTTCACCGCAGGACTTCTGCAGCGCATACAGACGACCGAGTCCGACCTGTCCCGGGCCCGAGACGAGGGCGACGAGTTCCTTGTCGACGTGGAACTGGGAGAGCTCGACGACCTGCGCCGTCTCGCCGCCGAGCACGGCGTGGAGGTAAGGGCGACCAACGCCTGACCGACTCAGGAATGACGGAGCCCCGGCGATCCAGCGCCGGGGCTCCGTCGCGTCCGGGTGCGCCGGCGGGCGGGGAGGCGGCGGGCTGACGCACGGACTCGAGCCGAGGCCCGTGACGACGGGCACCCGGTGCGCTGCCGCGCGGTGGCCCCCGCCGGCCCTGCCAAGCGGCCCCCGACGTCGGTGACGCCCGGGCAAGGCCGCCCGCCAGGGCCGGCTCGTCGGGCCTGACGTGCCGACGCGCCACCCGGCCCCGTGGCCGGGCGATGGAACGTTTGACGGGCGACCGTCGTGGCGGGCGTCTTCGCTCGCCCCACCGGCGCCTCCCGGCGCCCTGCCGGGGCCGGAGGGGCGCCCGTGCACCGCGCGGGAGCCATGGGCCCGGCCGGGTCATGCCTTGCCGCGCCGATGGGGCCGGGGTCCGACCGCCACCCCCTGATCCACCGCCGGGGGCCTACGCTCCGAAGTCCGTCAGCAGGTGCTGGAGGGGTTCGAAGACGGACGGGCTGGCCGCGATGGTCAGGGTGCCGGAGGGGCGCTCACCCGGGCGTCCTCCGGTCACCGCGCCCGCCTCACGGGCGATCAGGTCGCCCGCCGCGAGGTCCCAGGGGTGCAGCCCGCGTTCGTAGTAGCCGTCGAGGCGTCCCGCGGCCACGTCGCACAGGTCGATCGCGGCCGAGCCACCACGCCGGATGTCCCGCACCAGCGGGATGAGCCGTCGCGCGATCTCGGCCTGCTCCGCGCGGACGTCGGCGACGTAGTTGAAGCCGGTGGAGACCAGCGCCTGGTCCAGCGGGGCCGCGGGCCGGCAGGCGAGCGGGCGTTCGCCCTCCCAGGCTCCGGTCGCCCAGGCTCCGCCGCCCAGCCTCGCGTGGTAGGCCTCGCCCCGCATCGGGGCCACGACCGCCGCCGCCACCCGCTCGCCGTCCTGCTCGGCGGCGATGGAGACCGCCCAGGTGGGCAGTCCGTACAGGTAGTTGACCGTGCCGTCGAGCGGGTCGATGACCCAGCGGACGCCGCTCGTGCCCTCGGCGGCGGCGCCCTCCTCGCCGAGGAAGCCGTCCTCGGGGCGGCGCTCGGCGATCAGCCCGGTGATCAGCCTCTCCGCCGCGATGTCCATCTCGGTGACCACGTCGATCGGGCTGGACTTGGTGGCGGCGACCGCGAGGTCGGCCGGCCGTCCGTCGCGCAGCAGCGCGCCCGCGCGGTGGGCGGCCTCCCGGGCGATCGTCAGCAGCTCGGCGTGGAGCGGGTCGGTCGTCAGGTCGGTCACGGGCTTCCTCACGCGTAGGGGCTGTCGGCGCCCGCCGCGGCGGGCCGGGGGGCGCGGGCGGGGCAGCAGCCGACCGGGCACAGGTGGTGGCTCGCGCCGAGCGCGCCGAGGACGCACGGCGCGACCTCCTGGCCGCGCTCGCCGGCGGCCCGCTCCAGGACGAGGTCGCGGACCGCGGCGGCGAACCGCGGGTCGGCACCGACGGTCGCCGAGCGGCGCACCGGCAGCCCCAGCTCCCCGGCCTTGGCGGTGGCCTCGGTGTCGAGGTCGTACAGGACCTCCATGTGGTCGGAGACGAACCCGATGGGGGCCATCACCACCGCGGGCGCACCGGCTGCCCGGCGCTCCTCCAGGTGGTCGCAGATGTCGGGCTCCAGCCACGGGATGTGCGGGGCGCCGGAGCGCGACTGGTAGACCAGCTGCCAGGGGTGGTCGACGCCGGTGCGCTCGCGGACGGCGTCGGCGATCATCTGGGCGACGTCGAGGTGCTGGCGGACGTAGGCCCCGCCGTCACCGTGGGCCCCGACCGGGCCGGAGGTGTCCGCGGCCGAGGTGGGGATCGAGTGGGTCGAGAACGCGATGTGGGCGCCGTCGCGGACCTCCTCGGGCAGCTCGGCGAGGGACCGGACCACCCCGTCCACCATCGGCTCCACGAACCCCGGGTGGTTGAAGTAGTGCCGCAGCTTGTCGACCCGGGGCGGCTGAAGCCCCTCGGCCTCCAGGGCGGCCAGCGCGTCCGCGAGGTTCTCCCGGTACTGGCGGCAGCCCGAGTACGAGGCGTAGGCGCTGGTCGCGAGGACCAGGATGCGGCGGCGGCCGTCGCGGACCATCTCGCGCAGGGTGTCCGTCAGGTACGGCGCCCAGTTGCGATTGCCCCAGTAGACCGGCAGCTCCAGGCCGTGCTCCGCGAAGTCCTTGCGGAGGGCGTCGAGCAGGGCGCGGTTCTGGTCGTTGATCGGGCTGACCCCGCCGAAGAGGAAGTAGTGCTGCCCGACCTCCTTGAGGCGTTCCTTCGGGATGCCCCGCCCGCGCGTCACGTTCTCCAGGAAGGGGACCACGTCGTCCGGGCCCTCCGGGCCGCCGAACGAGAGCAGGAGCAGGGCGTCGTACGGACTGACATCGAGCACGTCTGGCATGTCTCGATCCTGCCACCAGGCACTGACAGCGAGGAAACGGCGGGGTACCGACCGTGTGTTTCACCAGGTCCGCGGGGGTGTTTCCGAGCGTTTGGGCGAGTAATCTGTATCGACTGTGTTCGCACCTTACTGAGCGCGTTGCCGAGCTTTTCCGGAGACCTCGTTGGCCAGCCCCTACCGCGCCCTGTTCGCCGCCCCCGGCAGCAAGGGCTTCTCCGCCGCGGGCTTCCTCGGCCGGATGCCGCTGTCGATGATGGGCATCGGCGTGGTGACCATGATCTCGCAGCTCACCGGCCGGTACGGACTGGCCGGGGCGCTGTCGGCCACCGTCGCGCTCGCCGCCGCCGTGGCCGGACCGCAGGTCTCCCGTCTGGTGGACCGCTACGGGCAGCGGCGGGTGCTGCGCCCGGCGACCCTGGTGTCGCTGACCGCGGCGGCGGTGCTGCTGCCGGCCGCACACTACGGGTGGCCGGACTGGGTGCTGTTCGTGGCCTGCGTCGGCATCGGCTGCGTGCCGAGCCTCGGCGCGATGGTCCGGGCCCGCTGGGCGGCCCTGTACCGGGGCACCCCGCAGCTGCACACCGCGTACTCCTTCGAGTCCGTGGTGGACGAGGTCTGCTTCATCTTCGGGCCGATCATCTCCATCGGCCTGTCCACGGCGTGGTTCCCGGAGGCCGGGCCGCTGCTCGCCGCCTGCTTCCTGGCGACCGGCGTCTTCTGGCTGACCGCGCAGCGGGCCACCGAGCCGGTCCCGCACCCGCGCGAGCACAAGGGCGGCGGCACCGCGCTCCGCTCGCGCGGCCTCCAGGTCCTGGTCGGCACGTTCGCGGCCACGGGGACGATCTTCGGGGCCATCGACGTCGTCACCGTGGCGTTCGCCGAGGAGGAGGGGCACAAGGCCGCCGCCAGCCTCGTCCTCGCCCTGTACGCGGCCGGATCGTGCACGGCGGCCATGATCTTCGGGCTGCTGCGCTTCGCCGGTCCGCCCGAGCGTCGCTGGCTTCTGGGCGTGTGTGCGATGGCCGTGAGTATGATCCCCCTGCTACTGGTCGGAAACCTGCTGTTTCTGGCCGCGGCGCTGTTCGTTGCGGGTCTGTCCATCGCTCCGACGATGATCACGACGATGTCCCTCATCGATCAGCACGTACCACGCGCGCAGCTCACCGAGGGCATGACCTGGGTGAGCACCGGACTCGCGGTCGGGGTCGCGATCGGTTCCTCCGGCGGCGGCTGGGTGGTCGACGCCTCCGGGGCGCGTGCGGGGTACTGGGTTCCGGCGGTGGCCGGGGCCGTCGCGGTCGCGGTCGGTTTCCTCGGGTACCGCCGGCTCAAGCGGCCGGATCCGCGTCGGGGAGGCACCGTTGAGCAGCACACGCACGGCGAGCGGCAGGGCGAACGGCCGGAACGGCACATGGCGTAACTGGGGCGGCAACGTCTCCGCGCGCCCCGCGCGGGAGGTCACCCCCGCCTCCGTCGAGGAGCTGGCGGACGCGGTCCGCGCGGCGGCCGGGGAGGGACTGCGGGTCAAGGCGGTCGGCACCGGGCACTCCTTCACCTCCATAGCGGCGACGGACGGCCTGTTGATCCGCCCTCAACTGTTGACGGGCATCCGTGACATCGACCGTGCCGCCATGACGGTCACGGTCGAGGCCGGCACTCCGCTCAAGCGGCTCAACCTGGCCCTCGCGCGTGAGGGGCTGTCGCTGACCAACATGGGCGACATCACGGAGCAGACCGTCTCCGGGGCCACCAGTACCGGCACCCATGGCACGGGCCGCGAGTCGGCCTCGATCGCCGCTCAGATCCGGGGGCTGGAGATGGTCACCGCGGACGGCTCGGTGCTGACCTGTTCCGAGCGGGAGAACCCCGAGGTGTTCGCCGCCGCCCGGATCGGCCTGGGCGCGCTGGGCGTCGTCACCGCCATCACCTTCGCCGTGGAGCCGCTCTTCCTGCTCACCGCGCGTGAGGAACCGATGCCCTTCGAGCGGGTCCTCGCCGACTTCGACGAACTGTGGACCGAGAACGAGCACTTCGAGTTCTACTGGTTCCCGCACACCGGCAACACCAACACCAAGCGCAACAACCGCAGCGCCGGACCGGAGCAGCCGGTCGGCCGGCTCCAGGGCTGGTTCGAGGACGAGTTCCTGTCCAACGGCGCCTTCCAGGCCGCCAACTGGGTCGGCCGCGCCGCCCCCGGCACGATCCCGGCGATCGCCCGGTTCTCCAGCAGGGCGCTCTCCGCGCGGACGTACACGGACACCCCGCACAAGGTCTTCACATCGCCGCGCCGGGTGCGGTTCGTGGAGATGGAGTACGCCGTGCCGCGCGAGGCGGTCGTCGAGACGCTGCGCGAACTCAAGGCGATGGTCGACCGGTCACGGCTCAGGATCAGCTTCCCGGTCGAGGTGCGCACGGCCCCGGCCGACGACATCACGCTGTCCACCGCCTCGGGCCGCGACAGCGCGTACATCGCCGTGCACATGTTCCGCGGCACGCCCTACCAGGCGTACTTCACCGCCGCCGAGCGCATCTTCACGGCGCACGAGGGGCGGCCGCACTGGGGAAAGGTGCACACCCGGGACGCCGAGTACCTCTCCCGGGTCTACCCGCGCTTCGGCGAGTTCACTGCGCTGCGGGACCGCCTTGACCCTGACCGTCTGTTCCTGAACGACTACTTGCGCCGGGTTCTGGGGCCGTAGCCGAGCCGTCGGGGGCGGGGCTCCCGGAGTCGCCGGAGCCCTCGTCCCCGGTGGCGTCCGGGGTGGGCGTCGGGCTGGTCGCCGTGCCGCCGTCCTGCCCGGCGTCGTCACCCGAGGAGGTGTCGTCGCCGGTTCCGCCCGGGGTGCCGGAAGGGGTGGCGGCCGGGGTGTCGCTCCCCGAGCCGTCGTCGCCCGAGTTCCCGGAACCGCCCGAGTCGCCCTTACCGTTCTCGGAGTTCCCGGAACCGCCGGAATCGCCCGAATCATCGGAATCGTCGGAGGTCCCCGAATCCGAAGCGGACTTGTTGTGACCGGAGAGGGCGTTGCCGACCGTGGTGCGGTGGCCACCGCTCAGGTTCTCGCCGGAGGCGACCTCGTAGGTGGTGATCCCCGCCATGGCGACCCCGAAGACGAGGGCCGCCGCGAGCACCGGGCGCTTCCAGCCCGTGGTCCGCGCGCGGTAGACGGTGCCCCTGGAGAACTCTCCCGGAGCCGGAGCCGCTCCGTGTCCCGCCCCCTGGGCGACGGCCGCCGTGCGCTTCACCCGGAGCTGTTCCCCGGTGCGCTTGAAGAAGTGCTGGAGGACCGAGCCCCCGCAGGTGGCGACCACACTGATCACACCGGCGCCCAGGATCGTGCCGTAGACGCCGAACGAAGAGGCGAGCTTGGCGGCCACCACCGCGGCCAGCGCGCTGCCCGCGACCTGGGCCACGCTCAGGTCGATCCGCCTGGCTTCCCCCTCCGTACGCACGTCCGCCTCCCCGGCGCCATCGGACTTTTCACGCATCCTCTGACCTTGCCTGCCTTTCCCCTACGGGACCGATCAACTGCACGAGAAAGGGACGTGCGACCGAAACCATTAGTTCCGTTTCTGGTGATTGCGTGAAGTACGCCACGTCCAAGATCGCGCACATCGCGGCGGGGGCGGCCAAGTACCCCCTCTTGCCAGAAGTTGGGCGGCGTGCCAATCCACGCACGTGGCCCGAATGGAGTACTGTTGCGAGCCCTGGGTCCGGTCTCCCGACAGGGGGTTCTGAGCCTTGAAGGACCGCCGGGAGGGGGCTAGTTGCACAGGGTGACGGAGTTGGTCACTTAGCGTTGCGAACAGGTAACCGTGCCATAACGGCGATCCAGGGCCCGCGCCCGACACGCCGGGCAACTCGGCAAGGTTGTGGCAGGCTGCACCCGGGCAGGCCACACTCGACAGAGCGGAAGCAGCGACGCACGTGACGTCGGCAGGCACCACCCGGGAGGTCCCCATGCCCGAACTGCGTGTCGTGGCCGTCTCGAATGACGGCACACGGCTGGTGCTGAAGGCTGCGGACAGCACGGAGTACACGCTTCCGATCGACGAACGACTCCGGGTCGCCGTGCGCGGCGACCGTCCCCGCCTCGGCCAGATCGAGATCGAGGTGGAGAGCCATCTCCGCCCCCGCGACATCCAGGCGCGTATACGTGCCGGCGCGACCGCGGAAGAGGTCGCCCAGATGGCCGGCATCCCCGTCGACCGCGTACGGCGCTTCGAGGGTCCCGTGCTGGCCGAGCGCGCCTTCATGGCGGAGCGGGCCCGCAAGACCCCCGTCCGCCGCCCCGGCGAGAACTCCGGGCCGCCCCTCGGCGAGGCGGTCCAGGAGCGGCTGCTGCTGCGCGGCGCCGACAAGGACACCGTCCAGTGGGACTCCTGGCGCCGCGACGACGGCACCTGGGAAGTGCTGCTGGTCTACGTGGTCGCCGGCGAACCGCACTCGGCGAGCTGGACGTACGACCCGCCCCGGCGGCTCGTCCAGGCCGTCGACTCGGAGGCACGCGCGCTGATCGGCGAGTCCGACGACCTCGCCGCGGCCGAGCCCAGCTTCCCGTTCGTGCCGCGCATCGCCCGGCTGCCGCGCGACCGGCCGCTGGACCGTTCCCTCGACCGGGAGCAGCGGGAGCGGCCGAGCCTGCCCCCGGCGCCGTCCGAGCCCGCCGAGGAGACCGCGGCCACCGCCTCCGCCGAACGCGAACGGGACTCGCTGACCAGCCTCCTGGAGGCCGTGCCGAGCTTCCGCGGCGACCTGGTGGTGCCCGAGCGCGCCCCGGAACCGGTGGTGGAGGAACCGGCCGAGGAGCCCGAGGTGGAGGAGCCCCCGGCGCCCGCCGCATCGGCAGGTTCCGCCTACGCCGACGTGCTCATGCCGCGCTCGGTGGCCAGTCACCGCGACCGGCTCACCGGCTCCACCGACCGCCAGGCGGAGGCCGACGGCGTCCGTCCGGGCCGCCGCGCGGCGGTGCCGAGCTGGGACGAGATCGTCTTCGGCACCCGCCGCAAGAAGCAGGACTAGGCGCCCTTCATCCGGGACCGGGGCCGTACCCACGCGGGTGCGGCCCCGGTGCCGTGCGCGGGACCTTGCACTGTTCGGTCGCGGGCCGACCGGTCACCCGTCGGGTGCGCCCTGTCCCCCCGCCCGCGTCCGCCTCCCCCGGCCAAGCGCACACACGGCCCGTTCGCTCCGGTCGCCACCGACAAGCGTCACCGGAGCCCGGCGTGCACCCCGCCCCGCGAACAGGACCGCCCTGTACGTGCCTTCCGCTCCCCTACTGGGGGTCCGGGCCCACCGCGACCGGCCGGGACGGGTCCGAGGACCACTCCGACCACGAGCCCACGTACAGCGCCGCCGGGATGCCCGCCACCGCCAGGGCGAGCACCTCGTGGGCGCCCGACACGCCCGAGCCGCAGTAGACGCCGACCTCGTCGCCCTCCGTGGCGCCGAGTGTCCTGAAACGCGCCCCGAGTTCCCCGGCGGGCAGGAAGCGGCCGTCCGCCGTCACGTTGTCCGTCGTCGGCGCGGACACGGCGCCCGGGATGTGGCCGCCGACGGGATCGATCGGCTCGACCTCACCCCGGTAGCGCTCCCCGGCGCGGGCGTCGAACAGCACCCCGGAGCGGGCCAGCGCGGCGGCACCGTCCGCGTCCAGCAGTCCCGACGCGCCCGGTGACGGGGCGAAGTCGCCCTCCTCCGGGGCCGGGACGTCCGTCGACAGCGGCGCCTCCCAGGCCGGCAACCCGCCGTCGAGAACCCGCACGTTCGGGTGACCCGTCCAGTGCAGGAGCCACCACGCGCGGGCCGCCGCCCACCCCTGCCCGCCGTCGTAGGCGACGACCGGCCGGCCCGACGACACGCCCGCCCGGCGCATCGCCGCGCCGAACTCGGCCACGTCCGGCAGGGGATGCCGGCCGCGCCCGCCGGGCGCGGAGGCGAGTTCCCGGTCCAGGTCGACGTAGACGGCGCCGGGAAGATGCCCGGCCGCGTACTCGGCCCGGCCGTCGAAGGGCGGGGCGCCGGCCGCCCTGGCCGTACTCAACTGCCAGCGCACGTCGAGCAGGACGGGCGGGTTGGCGCCCGCCAGCTCCTTCATGAGTTCGGATGCGGAGATGATGGCGTTCATGGCCCCATCCTGGCGTACCGAGTGGCCGAGGCGTCGATGTCGGGCTACTCTGCCCGCCGGACAGTACCGATCACGAGGCGTGCGGGTTCGGGCACATGCTGTACCACCCGGGCAGCCGGGCTGCCCCACGAGCGCACCCGAGGCGCACGGCGCCGGGACCGGTGCCGGCATCGGCGCGGGGTCCGTCGGAGCGAAAGCGGACGCACGGCCCGCGCAAGGGCCGAGAAGAGAGTGACGATGACGGACGCACGGGGGTCGACCGGCCGGAACGGCGAGACGAACGCCCGGCGCACACCCGGCGCACCCTGCTGGGTGAGTCTGATGGTGCACGGACCGGCCGCGACCCACGACTTCTACGGGGGCCTGTTCGGCTGGGAGTTCCAGCCCGGACCCCAGCAACTGGGCCCCTACGCGCGGGCCCTGCTCGACGGGTACGAGGTGGCGGGAATCGGCCAACTGCCGCCGGACCGCCAGCTCCCCATCGCCTGGACGCCCTACTTCGCCTCCGACGACGTGAACCGCACGGCCGAGACGGTGCGCCTGTGCGGTGGCACGGTCGGCGTCGGCCCGCTGGACGCGGGCGAGGCCGGCCGGCTGGCCATCGCCTCGGACCCTTCGGGCGCCGTCTTCGGAATCTGGCAGGCGGCGGAACACCTCGGCACCGCCGTCACGGGCGTGCCCGGCACACCGGCGTGGAACGAACTGATCACGTTCGAGACGGCGAACGTCGCCAAGTTCTACGAGACGGTGTTCGGCTTCGAGCCGACGCCGTCGGTCTCGGCCGGCTTCGACCACGTGACCCTGCGCCTCGACGGCCGCCCGGTCGCCGGCATCCACGGTCTGGGCAACGCGCTCCCCCGGGAACGGGGGCCGCACTGGCTGACGTACTTCGAGGTGGCCGACGCGGACGCGGCCCTGGAGCGGCTCGTCGGCCTCGGCGGCCATGTGGTCGAGCCGGTCCGGGACTCGCCCCAGGGCCGGAGGGCCATGGTCGCGGACCCGGAGGGGGCACGGTTCTCGCTGCTGCAGCACCTGGGGGGCGGGGCTCCGAGCCCCACGGGTCCCTCAGGCGGGTGACACCGGCAGCACGTCCGGCGACAGCGCCGCCGCGCGGGCCGTCGCAGCGGTCGTACGGCGGCGGTGGTGGCGTCGGCACAGCACCTCGTAGCCGATCTCGTCGGGAGACTGGGCGACGTCGCCGACGACCACCTGAGCGCCCTCGACGACCATGACGCCGCCCACGGTACGGGCGTTGTGCGTGGCGCGGGCCCCGCACCAGCACAGGGCCTCGACCTGGAGCACCTCGACCCGGTCGGCGAGTTCGACCAGGCGCTGGGAGCCGGGGAAGAGTTTCGAGCGGAAGTCGGTGGTGATGCCGAAGGCGTACACGTCGACGTCGAGATCGTCGACCACGCGCGCGAGCTGGTCGATCTGGTCCGGCGCGAGGAACTGCGCCTCGTCCGCGATCACGTAGTCCACGCGTCCGCCCTGCGAGAGGTGGTCGACGACGTGGGCGTACAGGTCCTGTCCGTCCTTGACCTCCGCCGCGTCGGTGACCAGGCCGAGACGCGAGGAGAGCTTGCCCTCGCCCGCGCGGTCGTCGCGGGTGAATATCATCCCGGCGAGTCCGCGCGCCGAGCGGTTGTGCTCGATCTGGAGAGCCAGTGTCGACTTCCCGCAGTCCATCGTTCCGGAGAAGAACACCAGCTCGGGCATGAGGGGTTGGGCACCTTTCGGCAACGGGTCGGGTGTGCGGCAGGGCGTCAGGAGCGTACTTCGAGCAGGGGGACGAGCTGCTCGGCAGGGGTCATCGAACCGTGGTTGCCGACCATCGCCGACTCCTTCGGCTCGCGCTCGGAGGCGATGAGCAGGACGTCGTCCCGCGCGGCGGCGACCACGTCGCCGATGCGGTCGTACACCCGGTCGTCGATCCGGGGGCCGAACCAGCCCGCCTCGATCGCCTCGTCCCGGGACGCCACCCAGAACTGCTCGCCCAGCACCTCTCGCCAGCAGGTCAGCACGTCGCCCCGGGCACCCGGGACGGCGTACACGTGCCGGGCGCGGCCCTCGCCGCCGAGGAGGGCGACGCCCGCCTTCAGCTCCCAGTCCTCGTCGAAGTCGATGCGGTGGTCCTCGTCGAAGGGCACGTCGATCATGCCGTGGTCGGCGGTGACGTAGAGGGCGCTGCGCGGCGGCAGCTGCTCGGCGAGGCGCTGGACGAGCCGGTCGACGTGCCCGAGCTGGCCCCGCCAGGTGTCGGAGTCGACGCCGAAGCGGTGGCCGGCGCCGTCG
The DNA here is from genome assembly GCF_042740985.1 of Streptomyces sp. NPDC058985. NCBI lineage: Bacteria > Bacillati > Actinomycetota > Actinomycetes > Kitasatosporales > Streptomycetaceae > Streptomyces > Streptomyces sp. NPDC058985. The sequence goes on from NZ_JBHYJX010000017.1 coordinate 22,924, forward strand.
ACCTCGGAGTAGTACGTGTACACGAGGGCGCGGTCGGCTCCGGCCAGCTGCGCGGCGGCGCTGTCCATCCGGTCCTCGCCGGAGAGCTGTCCCACGAACGTGCCGCCGCTGAGCGCGACCTTGGTCAGCGGGGTGTTCGCGAACGTCGGCGAGGACACCTGCGCCGCGTGCACACCCGCCTGCTGGGCGAGTTGGAAGACGGTGGGGTACGGCTGCCAGACGGCCGGCGCGGTCCACGGCTGCCAGCGCAGCTGGTTCATCAGCGCGCCGGTGGCGGGGTCGCGGACGGTGTATCCGGGCAGGCCGTGGGCGCCCGGCGGCAGGCCGGTGCCGACGGAGGCGAGAGAGGTCGCGGTGGTCGCCGGGTAGCCCGCGGTGATCGGACGCCCGGTGCCGCCGCGCGAGGTGCCGAGGAGCGAGCACAGGAAGGGGGCTTCGTCCGGGTGGGCCCTCAGCTGCTCCCAGCCGAGGCCGTCGATCAGGAACACGCAGTTCCGGTCGGCCGGGGTCAGTTCGGTGATGCCCGCGGTCATGCCGGGGACGCCGAGTCCGGCGGCCAGGGTGGGCAGCAGGTCGGCGAGGGAGCCCCTGCCGTACTCGGGGACGGGGGCGGAGTCGACCGGGAGCGGTTCCGGGTCGGTGTCCCAGGAGGCGGAGCCGAGGGAGGTGGGCGCGAAGCGCCCTCGGTCATGGGCTGCGGGGGGAGGCGGGTGGGCCATCAGCGGCCGGTCTCCGCGGTCGCCTCGGAGAGGGCCTGCGCGAAGGTGAGCGCCTGGCGCACCGTCTCGGGGCCGTCCCCGGCCTCACTGACCCGCAGGCTGAGGTCGTCGGCCGTCGAACTGCCCGTGTAGCCGTGGTCGGCCTCGCAGTTGGGGTCGCCGCAGGCGGCCGGCTCCAGGTCGAGTCTGGAGACGGCGCCCCAGCCGATGGTGAGCACGATCTCGCGGGGCAGGGTGCCCGGCTTGTACTGCTCCGGGTTGGCGACCACGCGGCTGACGACGATGGACGAGATCCGGCCGAGCTTGACGGACTCCGTGGACGTCGTGGCGTACGGCGTCGGGGAGGTGTCGTCGGCGGCCTGCTCGTCGGTGTGGCTGACGATGAAGCGGTTGCCGGTGAGCACGAGCACGGTCACGTGCCGGCGCACCTCGTTCTGGTCGAACGTCGTCTCCTGGTGGACCAGGTACGACCGCACGGGCTCGCCGCCCACGGCGGCCTCCACCGCCTCGGCCACGAGGGCCGGGTAGTAGCCGCTGCGCTCGATCGCCGCTCGCAGCCCCTGGGTCGTCGTACTGGTCTTGGCCATGCCCTCCATCCTAAGGGGGCCCACTGACTGTGCGGCACGCTCCCGCGGGACCCGGCCCAGGCCGTGCGCGGTCAGTACGCGGGGAGGGTCCGGGGGCCGAGGTCGTCCCTGGCGGGAGGGGGCGCGAGCCGGACGGAGGCTCCGAGGACGCTCAGGCCGTGCGGGGCCACCACCACCGGTTCCAGGGTGACGGCGACGACCTCGGGGTGGTCGTCGACCAGCCGGGAGACCCGCAGCAGCAGCTCTTCCAGGGCCGGGGCGTCGACCGGCGCCGAGCCGCGCCAGCCGAAGAGGAGGGGGGCGGTGCGGACCGAACGGATGAGCGAGGTGGCGTCGCGGTGGGTGACCGGGATCAGCCGGTGCGCCGTGTCGCCGAGCAGCTGTGTGGCGGCACCCGCGAGTCCGAAGGAGAGCACCGCGCCGGCCGCCGGGTCGATGACGGCCCTGACGACGGTGTCGACGCCGCGCGGTGCCATCCCCTGCACCACCGGGCGCAGCTCCGCGGGCCTGCCGAACAACTCGGTCAACTCGGCGTAGGCCCGGCGCAGTTGCTCCTCGTCCGCGAGGTCCAGGCGTACGCCGCCCAGGTCGGCGCGGTGGCGCAGGTGAGGGGCGGTGGCCTTGAGGGCGACGGGGTAGCCGATGGTCCGCGCGGCGGACGCGGCCTCGTCGGGGTCGGGGGCGGGCAGCGCGCGGTGGACGTCGATGCCGTACCTGCCGAGCAGCTCGCAGGTCTCCGCCGAGCCGAGGGTGAGCCCCTGCCCGCGCGCGAGGTACCCGGCTATCTGCCCGGCGGCGCCCTTCTCGTCGATGTCGTCGTACTCCGGGACCTTGCCGGGGTCCACGGCGTCGCGGCGCCACTGGGCGTAGGAGACGGCCTCGGCGAGGGCGCGGACCGCGCGTTCGGCGGCGGGGTAGGCGGGGATGAGGCGGGTGCCGTCGCCGGGGGCGGGAGCCTCCCGGGGCTCGGGGCGCTCCGGGGCCGTGGCCGCTCCGGGCTCGGCGGGCGTGGGCCGCCGGGGCTCCGCGGGGGGCGGCGCCTGCGGCGCGGTGCTGGCCGCGGCCGAGAGGGCCTCCGCCAGGCCGCCCAGTTCCACGTGGACCACCAGGACCGGCTTGGCGGGCACCGCGGCCGCCGCCGACCGCAGGGCCTTGGCCAGCGCGGCGTCCCCGGCCGGACCCTCCCCCACCGTCGGGATGGCGGTCACCACCACCGCGTCGCAGGTGTCGTCGGCGAGCGCCCGGGAGAGCGCCGCGTGGAAGTCGTCCGGCGAGGCCGCCGTCGTCAGGTCCAGCGGAGGGTGCGGTCGCAGCCCCTCGGAGAGGCACGCGTCGTAGGTCAGAAGGCCCAGTGATTCGGAGTTCCCCAGGATGGCGACCCTGGGGCCGGCGGGCAGCGGCTGGCGGGCGAGCAGCAGCCCCGCGTCCACCAGGTCGGTGATCGTGTCGACCCGGATCACGCCGGCCTGGCGGAGCAGCGCGGAGACGGTGGCGTGCGGCAGCCGCGTCGCCCGTACGGCGTGTCCCTGCGGGGCGACGCCGCCGTGCCGTGCGCCCTGCACCACGACCAGCGGCTTGGCGGCCGCGGTCCGGCGCGCCAGGCGGGTGAACTTGCGCGGGTTGCCGATGGACTCCAGGTACATCAGCGCGACGTCGGTCTCCGGGTCGTCGTACCAGTACTGAAGGACGTCGTTGCCGGAGACGTCGGCCCGGTTGCCGGAGGAGACGAAGGTCGACACGCCCGTGACGCCGGTGACTCCCCCGCCGCGCCGGTGCAGCCGGGAGAGGAGGGCGATGCCGATGGCGCCGGACTGGGCGAAGAGGCCGATCCGTCCCGGGCGCGGCATCTCGGGGGCGAGGGAGGCGTTGAGCCGGACCTCCGGTGAGGTGTTGATGATCCCGAAGGCGTTGGGGCCGATGATCCGCATGCCGTAGCTGCGCGCCTGCCGTACGAGGGCCCGCTGGCGTTCCCGTCCTTCGGCGCCGCTGTCGGCGTATCCGGCGGAGACCACCACCAGTCCCTGCACGCCGTGCTCACCGCACTCGTCGACGACCTCGGGGACCTGCTCGGCGGGGACGGTGACCACGGCGAGGTCGACGGGGCCGTCGACGGCGCGCACGGAACGGTGCGCGGGCACACCGTCGAGGTCCGTCAGATCGTCGGCGAACGACTTGTTCACGGCGTAGAGCCGGCCGGTGTAGCCCGCGTCGCGGATGTTGCCGAGGACGCTGCGGCCGACACCGCCCGGTGTCCGGCCGGTGCCGATGACGGCCACCGAACCCGGCTGGAGCAGGCGCTGGACGGAGCGGGCCTCCGCGCGGTGCTCGCGCGCGTACTGCACGGCGAGGGAGCGGTCGGTGGGTTCGAGATCGAACTCCAGGCGGACCACGCCGTCCTCGAAGCTGCGCTTCTGGGTGTACCCGGCGTCCATGAACACCTTGATCATCTTGGTGTTGGCGGGCAGCACCTCGGCGGCGAAGCGGCGGATCCCGCGCTCGCGGGCCACGGCGGCGATGTGCTCCAGGAGCGCGGAGGCGACGCCTCGGCCCTGGTGGGCGTCCTGGACGAGGAAGGCGACCTCGGCCTCCTCGGCCGGTGCTGGAGCAGGTGTTCCGGCGGGGCCGATCCGGTCGTAGCGTACGGTGGCGATGAACTCGCCGCCGATGGTGGCCGCGAGTCCCACCCGGTCCACAAAGTCGTGGTGGGTGAAGCGGTGGACGTCCTTGGCGGACAGGCGAGGGTACGGCGCGAAGAAGCGGTAGTACTTCGACTCGTCGGAAACCTGCTCGTAGAAGCTGACCAGGCGCTCGGCGTCATCGACGGTGATGGGGCGTACGCGCGCGGTGCCGCCGTCGCGCAGCACCACGTCGGCTTCCCAGTGGGCGGGGTACTCGTGCCGGTCCGACGAGGTCTGCATGGGCCCCAGAGTACGGCTCGCGTACGACAACGGCGCGGGGCAGTCTGTGGGGTACACGAGGACGAGACGAACTCGGACCGAGGCCGCGGTCCGACCACCACGCGGGACGGCACAGGGCCGTCCCGGCATGCTTCACGATGTGGGAAACTGGTCTAGACAACACTGGTCTAGACAACCTCAACCCTCTGAACACCTGAAGGGCAGCATCACATGGCTGAGCGCCGCGTCAACGTCGGCTGGGCCGAGGGTCTCCACGCCCGCCCCGCCTCCATCTTCGTCCGAGCCGCCACGGCCACAGGCGTCCCGGTGACGATCGCCAAGGCCGACGGTTCCCCCGTCAACGCGGCCTCCATGCTGGCCGTCCTCGGCCTCGGCGCCCAGGGCGGCGAGGAGATCGTCCTCGCCTCCGACGCCGAGGGCGCGGACATCGCCCTGGACCGGCTGGCGAAGCTGGTCGCCGAGGGGCTCGAGGAGCTTCCCGAGACCGTCTGACAGACGGCGACCGCGTGACGACGGCCCGGACGCGCCGCTTGAGCACGCCCTCTCCCTCAGCAATGTGATCTTCGGTCCGCGGGAGATCCGGGACCTGCTGCGGGAGGCGGATCTGTCCCGCGCCGGCCGACCGCCTCGTCCCGCCCCGCACCCCCTACCGCGGTATCACGCACACATTGGCTCCCGGGTATGACGCCCGCCGTATGGCCGTCCACCCACTCTGTCCTCCGTCAACGGCCCTCACCCCGGCCACGACGGAAAGGACACCCATGACCACAACCCTGGCTCCCCCGGTCCCCATCCGGAAATCCGCCGTCGGGGCCCTCGGCATCCTGGCGCTGTCCACCGGTGCCCTGGAGTCGGTGGTGGCACCGACGATCCCGCTCCTGGAACGCGAACTGGACATGAGCCAGTCCGAGGGAGCGCTGCTCAGCATCATCCTCCTCATCACCGGTGCGCTCATCACCCCATTGGCGGGCAAGTTCGGCGACCGCTACGGCGGGAAGAAGATCCTGATCCGGCTCATGGCGGTGGTCTCGGTCGGCGGCACGGTGTCCGCCCTGGCCCCCAACCTGCCCGTGCTGCTGGTCGGCCAGGTGTTGCAGGGTGCGATGATCGGCGCGCTGCCCCTGTCGTTCATCGTGGTCCGCGAACACCTCCCCGCCGGTGAGTCCAAGGTGGCCATCGGTGTGGTCAGCGGACTCTTCGTCGGCGGGTCGATGGTCGGCATGCTGTCGGCCGGTCCGGTGGCGGAACAGCTCTCCCGGCACTGGATGTTCGCGCTGCCGACGATCGCGGTCATCGGCGCCACCCTGCTCGTGAACCGGCTGATGCCGACGGATCCACCGGGCCGGTCGGACGGCTCCGGGATCGACTGGCCCGGCCTGCTGCTGCTGAGCGGGATGCTGGTCACCCTCATGCTCGTCCTCGCGCTGGCGCCCGAAGCCGGCTCGCAGCCACTCGCGCTCGTCGCCCTCGTGCTGGTTCTGGCCGCGTTCGTCACCGGATGGGTGAGGGTCGAACGGCGCGCGGCGGCACCGATGATCGACCTGCGCATGCTGGCACGGCCCGCGATATGGAAGGCGTGCGTGCTCACGTTCGTCATCTGCCTCGGTGCCACGATGGCGGTCTATCTGATTCCGCAACTGCTCGACGAGCGCGGCGACGGTTACGGATTCCGGGCCAGTGCCACCGAGATCGGTTTCTTCCTGCTGCCCGGCGCTCTCGCCGCGACGCTGGCCGGGCCGCTCGGCGGGATCGGGGACCGGCGTTTCGGCTCGCGTGCCGTGGTCAACACCGGCGTCGTCATGATGGCCGCCGGCCTGCTCGCCGTGGCGGCCGTGCACACCGAGGTGTGGCACCTCGTCGTCGGCAAGGTGCTGATCGCGCTGGCCAACGGCCTGTGCGTCACGGCGATGATGACCAGCACCGCCACCGCCGTCGACCAGGGCGACACCGGCATCGCGACCAGCCTGATCCTGGTGAGCCGCGTGGTCGGCTCCGCCGTCGGCGGGCAGCTCGGCGGCGCGCTCCTCACCGCCGGCACCCCTTCCGGGTCGAAGGTCGCGGCCGAATCGGCCTACGTCACCGGATTCGTCCTCGCCGGCGTCGTCGTCTCGCTGGCCCTGTTCGTCACCCGCACCATGAGCAAAGGAGTCAAAGCATGACCCGCACCGCACCGGGGCCCAAGGTCCTGATCTCCGGGGCCGGCATCGCCGGTGCCGCCCTGGCCTTCTGGCTCGACCGCCACGGATTCGAGGTCACCGTGGTGGAGAAGGCCGGCACGCTGCGCAGCGGCGGCTACCCCGTCGACGTACGCGGCACCGCACTCGACGTCGTGGAGAGGATGGGGATCCTGCCGCGGTTGCGGGACGCGCACATCGACCTGCGCCGGCTCACCTTCCGGGACGGGGACGGCGGCGAGGTCGCCTCGCTCCACCCGCACGCCGTCACCGGCGGCGTCGCGGGACGGGACCTGGAGATACGCCGCGGGGATCTGACGGACGCACTGTACACGGCGGTCCGGGACGAGGTGGAGTTCCTCTTCAACGACTCCGTCGACACCCTCGACCAGTCCGGGCACGGGGTCGACGTCACCTTCCGCGGTGGCGGCAGCCGCACCTTCGACCTGGTGTTCGGCGCGGACGGCATGCACTCACGCACCCGGGAGACGCTCTTCGGTCCCGAGGAGCGGTTCCACCGGTACCTCGGCTACTGCTTCGCCGTATTCACCATGCGCAACACCTTCGGCCTCTCCCACGAGAGCGTCATGTGGAACGCCCCGGGCAGGGCCGCCGCCCTCTACGCCGTGGGGGACGACGACGAAGTGCACGCCTTCCTGAACTTCGCCCGGCCACAGCCGCCCTTCGACGCCTTCGGCAGCCCGGACGCCCAACGGGACCTGTTCGCCGAGGTCTTCGCCGACGCCGGCTGGGAGGTCCCGGGCATCCTGACCGCCCTCCAGGACGCGGACGACGTGTTCTTCGACGCGGTCGGGCAGATCCGCATGCCCCGCTGGTCAAGCGGCAGGGTCGCACTGGTGGGCGACGCCGCGTACGCGCCCTCGTTCCTCACCGGGCAGGGCACCAGCCTCGCCCTCGTCGGCGCCTACATGCTGGCCGGTTCCCTGGCCGACCGAGACCACGCCGCGGGCTTCGCCGCCTACGAACACGGCACCCGTGACTTCGTGACCCTGAACCAGAACCTGGTCGGCCAGGGCGGCGCCACCCTCTTCCCGACCACCGCGCGCGCCCTGGAGCAGCGCAACGACCGACTGCGCGACCTCAGCGCCATGCCCGCGCCGGAGCCCCGCCCCGCCCATTCAGCCCTCACCCTGCCCGCCTTCGGCAGCCGCTGATACTCCGCTCGGTTCTCACACCGCCGCTGCCGGACCGGGTGCTTTTTTTCGCACCATTCCGCCTGCCGTATTCCTGCCGACCGGCAGGAATACGGCAGGCGGAAAATCCCCCCGAATTTCCTGCTCTTTGTATACGGGACCCATGTTAATGCCGCAGGCTCGCCGTGTTTACGGGACGTTGCGGGTTCCTCACACGCTCCGTCCTGCCGCCGCCGGAGTCGAATCGCAGGCGGTGTCCCGGTACCGACTGCTCGACGTGCAGCGCCATGAGCGCCCGCGCCCGGTCGCCGTCGCCCCGGGCCACCGCGTCGAGGATCGCGCCGTGCTCGGCCCAGTACTCCACCGGTCCGGCCGGCGCCTCCACGTCGTACATCCAGGCGATCTTGTGGCGCAGCTGGGTCAGCAGCGCCGTCAGGGAGGGGCTGCCGGCGGCCTGGGCGAGGGTCTCGTGGAACCAGCCGCCCAGGGAGCGCAGATCCTCGCCACTGCCCTGCCTGGCACGTTCCTGCCCCAGGCGGACCAGGCCGCGCAACACCTTGAGGTGGGCGTCGGTCCGGCGGCGGGCGGCCCGGGCGGCGCCCAGGGGCTCCAGGAGCGTACGGGTCTCCAGCAGGTCTTCGGCCTCCCGTTCGGTCGGTTCCGCGACGCACGCGCCCGCGTGCCGCCGGGTCACCACGAAGCCCTCGGCCTCCAGCGTGCGCAGGGCCTCGCGGACGGGGACGCGGGAGACGCCGTAGCGACGGGCGAGGAGTTCCTCGGTGAGCCGGCCCCCGCGCACGTGGACGCCGGCGACGATGTCGTCCCGGATCGCCGTGCACACCGAATGCGCCGGAATACGCATGACCGACCTCCGCTTTAATCCCCGTGAAACGTCGACGATTGACGTGTCCAGCGACTCTAGGCCAATCCAGCGGATATTCCGACGGCGGAGCGGATTTCATGGATCTTTTTTGGCCTACGACGGGCGGCTGCGCACCGACGAAAACCAAAAGCCCCGGCTCGGACGGCCGGGGCTTTCGGGTGGTGTCGCGGGGTCCGCCGTCAGACGTTCACGCCGTGGGAGCGGAGGTAGGCGACGGGGTCCATGTCCGAGCCGTACTCGGGGCTCGTACGGGCCTCGAAGTGCAGGTGGGGCCCGGTGACGTTGCCGGTGGCGCCGGAGAGGCCGATCTGCTGGCCGGGTTCGACCGACTGGCCGACGGAGACGCCGACGGACGACAGGTGCCCGTACTGCGTGTACGTGCCGTCGTGCATCTTGATCACGACCTGATTGCCGTACGCCCCGCCCCAGCCGGCCTCGACGACGGTGCCGACGCCGACCGCGTGCACGGTCGTGCCGCTGGAGGCGTGGAAGTCGATGCCGGTGTGGCTGCCGGAGGACCACAGGGAGCTGCCGGCCTGGTACGCGGTGGAGACGTAGGACGAGGTGATCGGCGGAACGAACGTGTTGAGGCGCTTGCGCTCCGCCTCCCGCGCGGCGCGCTCCTTGGCCTCGCGTGCCTCCTTGGCCGCCTCGGCGGCCCGCTCGCGCGCGGCCTCCTGGGCCGCCTCACGGGCGGCGGCGTCCGCGGCGGCCTGCCGCTGTGCGAGGGCCTGGGCGTCGATCTCCTCGGCCAGGGAGTCGCCGATGGTGATGACCGGGGTGAGTCCGCTCCGTTCCGCCTGGGGCTCGGCGGCGAGCGCCGGTGCCGCGAGGGTGCCGACGACGCCGGTGGTGGCGAGAGCCGCGACACCCGCCGCGCGGGCGGTACTGCGATGCATCTTGCTGGGACGCCGGTGCTTCCCGGTGGCGCGCGTGAACGCCATGTAGAGGCTGGTCCTTTCCTTCCCTCTCGCCTACCGGGTTAGCTGACGGGTTCGGAGCAGGAAGGTCTCCTACGGGCCCCCTCGCGACACGCGCGGGCGTCCGATTCACCCCAGGGACTGCGATGGGTCCCCGGCTCCCCTGGCTCGCGCCATGTGGGGACTCGGCGATGACTGTCCGGTGCCGCGGGTGCGGCGCACTGCCTGACGAACAGCCCGGATGACGCTAAACGGGGCTGCGTTCAATCCTCAAACGCAACAAGACTTTTGTAGCGCATGCCACAGGGCAGACGGGCAGCCTCTCCCTCAATTCGGACAAACGGCGGCCCCGGTGACACTCCGGTCACTGGGGCCGCTCTCCGCGCGTGCCGCTACTCGGCCGCCACCACGGTGACTTCACCGATGCCGAGGGCCTCGACGGGCTCCTTGATCTGTGCGGCGTCACCGACGAGGACGGTCACCAGACGGTCGACCGGGAAGGCGTTCACGACCGCCGCCGTGGCCTCCACGGTGCCCGTGGCGGCCAGTTGACGGTAGAGGGTCGCCTGGTAGTCGTCGGGCAGGTACTGCTCGACCTGGTCGGCCAGGGTGCTCGCCACGGCCGCGGCCGTCTCGTACTTCAGCGGCGCCACGCCCACCAGGTTCTGCACGGCCACGTCGCGCTCGGGGTCGGTGAGCCCCTCCGCGGCGAGCTTGCGCAGCACCGTCCACAGGTCCTCCAGGGCGGGGCCGGTGTTCGGGGTGTCGACGGAGCCGCTGATGGCGAGCATGGCGGCGCCGGTGCCGTCCGGCGCGGACCGCAGCACCTGCCCGAAGGCCCGAACGCCGTAGGTGTAGCCCTTCTCCTCGCGCAGGACGCGGTCCAGGCGGGAGGTGAGAGTGCCGCCGAGGCAGTAGGTGCCGAGCACCTGTGCGGGCCACACGCGGTCGTGCCGGTCGGATCCGGTGCGGCCGATCAGCAGCTGCGTCTGGACGGCGCCGGGCCGGTCCACGATGACGACGCGGCCCCGGTCGTCGGCGGTCACCGGCGGCACGGGACGGGGTTCGGCGGCGGAGCCGGTCCACGCGCCCAGGGTCTCGCCCAGCAGCGCGTCCAGGTCGAGGCCGGTGAGGTCGCCGACGACCACGGCGGTGGCCGTGGCGGGGCGGACGTGCCTCTCGTAGAAGGCGCGTACGGAGCCGGAGTCGATGGCCTCGACCGTCTCCTCGGTGCCCTGGCGCGGGCGCGACATGCGGGTCCCGGCCGGGAACAGCTCCTTGGAGAGCTCCTTGGCCGCGCGGCGGGCCGGGTTGGCCAGCTCGTGCGGGATCTCGTCGAGGCGGTTGCGGACCAGCCGTTCGACCTCGCTGTCCGCGAAGGCGGGTGCCCTCAGGGCGTCGGCGACGAGGCCGAGCGCCTTGGCGAGGCGCGAGGCGGGCACCTCCAGGCTGAGCCGGACACCGGGGTGGTCGGCGTGCGCGTCGAGGGTGGCGCCGCAGCGCTCCAGCTCGGCGGCGAACTCCTCGGCGGAGTGCTTGTCGGTGCCCTCGGAGAAGGCGCGCGCCATGATCGTGGCGACACCGTCGAGGCCGGCCGGCTCGGCGTCCAGGGGCGCGTCGAGGAGCACCTCGACGGCGACGACCTGCTGGCCGGGGCGGTGGCAGCGCAGTACCGTCAGCCCGTTGTCGAGGCTGCCGCGGCCGGGCGCGGGGAACGCCCACGGCTTGGGCTCGCCGGCCTGCGGCTGGGCGTGGAAGTCCATGGTGGCGAGGTCGGTCACTTGGCCGCCTCCTCGTTCTCGTCGGTGGCGTCGTTCTCGGCGGCGTGCTCGTCGGTGGGGGCGGTCGGCTCGTAGACGAGCACCGCGCGGTTGTCGGGGCGCAGGCGGGCCTTGGCGACCTCCTGGACCTCCGCCGCCGTCACCTCGAGCACCCGCTGCACGGCGGTGAGGGCGAGCTGCGGGTCGCCGAACAGCACGGCGTACCGGCACAGTTCGTCGGCGCGTCCGGCGACCGTGCCCAGCCGGTCCAGCCATTCGCGCTCCAGCTGGGCCTGGGCGCGCTCCATCTCCTCGGCGGTGGGGCCCTCCTCGGCGAACCGGGCCAGCTCCTCGTCGATGGCGGCCTCGATGACCGGCACCTCGACGTCACCGGACGTCTTCACGTCCAGCCACCCCAGGGAGGGCGCCCCGGCAAGCCGCAGCAGGCCGAACCCGGCGGCGACGGCCGTGCGGTCGCGCCGCACCAGCCGGTTGTAGAGGCGGGACGACTCGCCGCCGCCCAGGACGGTGAGCGCCAGGTCGGCCGCGTCGCTCGCGCGCGTGCCGTCCTCCGGGAGCCGGTAGGCCGCCATCAGGGCGCGGGCCGGGACCTCCTCCTCGACGACCTCGCGCAGCTGGCCGCCCATGACGTCGGGCAGCGAGCCGTCCCGGGGGGCCTGCTTGCCGTCGTGCGAGGCGATGGAACCGAAGTACTTCTCGATCCAGGCCAGCGTCTGCTCGGGGTCGATGTCGCCGACGACCGACAGCACCGCGTTGTTCGGCGCGTAGTACGTGCGGAAGAACGCGCGGGCGTCCTCCAGGGTGGCCGCGTCCAGGTCGGCCATGGAGCCGATCGGCGTGTGGTGGTAGGGGTGGCCCTCCGGGTAGGCGAGGGCGGTCAGCTTCTCGAAGGCCGTGCCGTAGGGGACGTTGTCGTAGCGCTGGCGGCGCTCGTTCTTGACGACGTCCCGCTGGTTCTCCATCGACTCCTCGTCCAGGGCGGACAGCAGGGAGCCCATGCGGTCGGCCTCCAGCCAGAGGGCGAGCTCCAGCTGGTGGGCGGGCATGGTCTCGAAGTAGTTGGTCCGCTCGAAGCTGGTGGTGCCGTTGAGCGAACCGCCGGCGCCCTGCACCAGCTCGAAGTGACCGTTGCCCTTGACCTGGGCGGAGCCCTGGAACATGAGGTGCTCGAAAAGGTGAGCCAGGCCGGTACGTCCCTTGACCTCGTGGCGGGAACCGACGTCGTACCAGAGGCAGACCGCAGCGACCGGGGTCAGGTGGTCCTCGGAGAGCACCACGCGCAGGCCGTTGGCCAGGCGGTGCTCGGTCGCTGTCAGGCCGCCGGAGTCTGCCTGGGCTGTGGCCGTGTGACCCATGGGCATGTACGTCCCTTCGATCGCGGAATCCTTGGTGGAATCACTGGGTGGATCATTGGGCGGAACTGCGGAATTCCGCCGATCCTGCCACTGTATGCAAGCGTGCGGGACGCCGGTGGAGTTCCCGGGCCTCCTACGCCGAGAGCGAGAACGGGGTTGGCGGCCCGCCGGGGACGAGGGCGCGGGAGGAGGGCGTACCCTGCGGGCAGCGCCGGGCCGGGCAGCCCGTGACGGGTCCTGGTCGGTGGCTGTCAGTGCCGCAGTCCACAATGGACGGCGTCAGATCACCGTTCACGCTTCAGCAAGGAGCCGGCAGCGATGGCCCGCCGTAGTACGAAGACCCCGCCGCCCGACGACTCGTACGAGGAGAAGATCCTCGACATCGACGTCGTCGACGAGATGCAGGGCTCCTTCCTCGAGTACGCGTACTCGGTCATCTACTCCCGTGCACTGCCGGACGCCCGCGACGGCCTCAAGCCGGTGCACCGCCGGATCGTGTACCAGATGAGCGAGATGGGCCTCAGGCCCGAGCGCTCCTACGTGAAGTGCGCCCGCGTCGTCGGCGAGGTCATGGGCAAGCTGCACCCGCACGGTGACGCGTCCATCTACGACGCGCTGGTGCGCATGGCCCAGTCCTTCTCGATGCGCGTCCCCCTGGTGGACGGCCACGGCAACTTCGGCTCGCTGGGCAACGACGACCCGCCGGCCGCCATGCGGTACACCGAGTGCCGGATGGCCGAGGCCACCAGCCTGATGACGGACTCCATCGACGAGGACACCGTCGACTTCGGGCCCAACTACGACGGCCAGGAGCGGGAGCCGGTGGCGCTGCCCGCCGCCTTCCCGAACCTGCTGGTCAACGGCGCCTCCGGCATCGCGGTCGGCATGGCGACGAACATGCCGCCGCACAATCTGCGCGAGGTGATCGCCGCCGCCCGGCACCTGATCCGGCACCCGAACGCCGATCTCGACGCCCTGATGAAGCACGTGCCGGGCCCCGACCTGCCCACCGGCGGCCGGATCGTGGGCCTGCCCGGCATCCGGGACGCGTACGAGACGGGCCGCGGCACCTTCAAGATCCGCGCGACGGTGTCCGTGGAGACGGTGACGGCCCGGCGCAAGGGCCTCGTCGTCACCGAGCTGCCCTTCGCGGTCGGTCCCGAGAAGGTCATCGCGAAGATCAAGGACTTGGTGGGCTCGAAGAAGCTCCAGGGCATCGCGGACGTCAAGGACCTCACCGACCGCGAACACGGACTGCGTCTGGTCATCGAGATCAAGAACGGTTTCGTGCCCGAGGCGGTCCTGGAGCAGCTCTACAAACTGACGCCGATGGAGGAGTCCTTCGGCATCAACAACGTCGCTCTGGTGGACGGCCAGCCCCTCACGCTGGGCCTCAAGGAGCTGCTGGAGGTCTATCTCGACCACCGCTTCACCGTCGTGCGGCGCCGCAGCGAGTTCCGCCGGGGCAAGAAGCGCGACCGGCTGCACCTGGTGGAGGGCCTGCTCACCGCACTGCTCGACATCGACGAGGTCATCCGCGTCATCCGCTCCAGTGAGAACTCCGCGCAGGCCAAGCAGCGCCTGATGGACCAGTTCTCGCTGAGCGACGTGCAGACCCAGTACATCCTCGACACGCCGCTGCGCCGGCTCACCAAGTACGACCGCATCGAGCTGGAGGCCGAGAAGGAGCGGCTCAACGCGGAGATCGAGGAGCTGACCCGGATCCTCGACTCGGACGCGGAGCTGCGCAAGCTGGTCTCCGCCGAGCTGGCCTCGGTCGCCAAGAAGTTCGGCACCGACCGCCGTACGACGCTGCTGGAGTCGGGCGGCGTCCCGGTCGCCGCCGTGCCGCTCCAGGTGGCGGACGACCCGTGCCGGGTGCTGCTCTCCTCGACGGGCCTGCTGGCCCGCACCGCGAACGCCGATCCGCTGGTCACGGAGGCCGGTGCCAAGCGCGTCAAGCACGACCTGATCGTCTCGGCGGTGGCGGCCACCGCGCGCGGCGAGGTCGGCGTGGTGACGTCCGCCGGGCGCCTGCTGCGGGTGAACGTGGTGGACCTGCCCCAGCTCCCCGAGTCCATGCCGGCGCCCAACCTGGCGGGCGGCGCGCCGCTGGCCGAGTTCGTGTCCCTGGAGGACGACGAGACGGTCGTCTGCCTGACCACCCTGGACGAGTCCTCGCCGGGCCTGGCGCTCGGCACGGAGCAGGGCGTGGTCAAGCGGGTGGTGCCCGACTACCCCTCCAACAAGGACGAGTTGGAGGTCATCACCCTCAAGGAGGGCGACCGCATCGTCGGCGGCGCCGAGCTGCGCACCGGCGAGGAGGACCTGGTCTTCATCACGGACGACGCGCAGCTCCTGCGCTACCAGGCCTCGCAGGTGCGCGCGCAGGGCCGCCCGGCGGGCGGTGTGGCGGGCATCAAGCTCACCGACGGAGCCAAGGTCATCTCCTTCACGGCGGTGGACCCGGCCGTGGACGGGGTGGTCTTCACGGTGGCCGGTTCGCGCGGCACCCTGGACGACTCCGTGCAGACCACGGCCAAGCTCACGCCGTTCGACCAGTACCCCCGCAAGGGGCGCGCCACGGGTGGCGTGCGCTGCCAGCGCTTCCTGAAGGGCGAGGACTGCCTGGCCTTCGCCTGGGCGGGCCCGACCCCGGCGCTGGCCGCCCAGAAGAACGGCACACCGGCCCAGCTCCCGGACATCGACCCGCGCCGCGACGGCTCCGGCGTGTCGCTGCCGAAGACGGTGTCGGTGGTGGCGGGCCCCGCCTAGGCGGTGGACGGCTCCTCACCGTCCGGGGATGCGCCGTCCGGGGACGGTACGTAGCGCAGGACGCCCCACATGCCGTGCTCGTCGGCGTGCGGGGTGTCGCTGCGGCAGGCGTCGAGTTCCTTGTCGAGGGCGGGCGCGTCGATGCCCGAGCCGATGAGGACGAGTTGGGTGCGGCGGGCGGCGCCGGGCGGCCAGGGCTCCGGGTAGAAGCGCAGGAAGCGTCCCACGGCGTGCACGGCGTACCGGTTGCGCGGGTCGGACGGGCCGAAGTCGACGTACCCCTTGATCCGGTACAGGCCCTCGGGCCGGCTGTCGAGGAACCGCATGAGCCGGCGCGGGTCGAGCGGCTCGTCGGAGACGAACGAGAGGGTGTCGTACGCCGCGTGGAGGTGCTCGGCGTGAGCGCCGTGCGCGTCGCGGTCGTGCAGGTCGTCGAAGGACAGCTGCCCCACGCGCTCCTCGCTCGGCCGGCACTCGTAGAGGAACGCGGGGTCGATCCGGCCGTAGGTCGCGGGCACGACGGCGGCGCCGTCGCTGAGCGAGCGGACGAGGGCGAGCACGCGCTCGGCGTCCTCGGCCCGGTCGGTCTTGTTGACCACGACCAGGTCGGCGAGGGCCAGGTGCCGGTCGATCTCGGGGTGCCGGGCGCGCGTGTCGTCGAACTCGGCGGCGTCGACGACCTCGACGAGTCCGCCGTAGACGACCTCCGGCTGTTCGCCGGCGAGCACCATGCGTACGAGTTCCTGCGGCTCGGCCAGGCCGCTCGCCTCGATGACGATGACGTCGATGCCGGCCTCGGGCCGGGCGAGCCGCGCCAGGTACCCGTCGAGTTCGCCCACGTCGACGGCACAGCACAGGCAGCCGTTGCCGAGCGACACGGTGGAGTCGCCGAGGGCGCCGGCGACGGCCATCGCGTCGATCTCGATCGAGCCGAAGTCGTTGACGACGGCGCCGATCCGGTTGCCTCCGCTGCGGTGGAGGAGGTGGTTGAGGAGTGTGGTCTTCCCGGAGCCGAGGAACCCGGCGAGTACGACGACCGGAATCTGCTGGCGTGTCGGGCGCTGCCCCACCGTGCGACCTCTCTCTCACCTACGCGTGCGCCGTTGCGCGGGAGTCCTGCACCGCGCGCGGAATGGCCTGCTCAGGATACGAGTCGCCGCGACCGACGCGGAGTGAACGATTGTTAGCAGCACTCTCGGGGCATGCGTCTGGCAAGGCGCCGGAGTGTGCGACCCTCGCTTCCCTCCGTGCGCCTCCTCTCCGCCTCCCCGCCGATCAGCGCCGCTCGGCACTCTGGAGGTGGCACGCGCCGCCCATCGCTCGCCGGTCCCCGTCAGCCGACCCGCACTCGACGACCGGCGGGCGGTCGCCTGAATCGGGGGTTGACATGGCCACACGCAAGAAGATCACGGGGAGGTTCGGCTCCGCGGCGACCGGGCTGCTGCTCGCCACGGCGGGACTGTCGCTGGCCGCGCGGCAGTGGCGGCTGGAGACGGTGCGCTTGCAGGAGCGAATACTGGAGCTGGAGGAGCTGACCAGTCGGCGGCAGTCGCTGGCGCATCAGCAGCGTATGCACTGGGAGTTGCTCACCAGGGCGATCGACGACCCGTCCCTGGCCGAGGTGATCGACACCTACGACAAGGGCATCCCGGCCGAACGACGCCGCCAGTTCTTCTACGCGAACGCCTGGTACGTGAACCTCTACCACGTTCACCAGGCAGGACTCCTGGATCAGGAAGGACTCCAGGGGCGCCTGCGGGAGTTCTTCCAGAGTCCGATCTTCCGTGAGTACTGGGAGGCGTCGAGGAACATGCGCGCCTCCCTCGACGAGCGCTCCGAGGAAGCCCGTCTGGGACGGGTGGTCGACGCTCTCGTCAGGGACCTGGACGAGGCCGACACGGAAGAGTGGTGGGTCGTGGGCACGCCTCCGAACGACTGAGGCCACCCAACGGAGTTAATGGCGGTTGATGACGGAGTGTCTCTCGGCGTACGGGCCGACGCGGTCAGCGATCACCCAGTACGGTGTGGCCTCGTCACTCCGCCAGCCCCTGCCTCTAAGGACCGGTACCCCTTGAAAATCGTGCGCCGCATCGGTGTGCCTCCCAGCGCTCGTGGCAGTACCACCGGATCCACCTGCCCGGACGTCTTCGAACTGAGCGACGGCAACTTCGCCGTCATCGGCACCGAGGCCACCGAGGCGTTGGAGCGTGAACTGCCCGCCGACGCCGCCCGCGCCGACTACGAACGCATCGTCGTCGTGAGCCGGGAGACCTTGATCCGGGCCAAGGCGGACATCCCCGACGCCTGACGCACCCCGTTTCTCCGGCCGCACCCACCGCCCGCCCGCGCCGGACACGCCACCGTCGAGGCATCCGGCACCCCGTCCATGCCCGACGCCCCCTCGACCAGGCCTGGCGCCCGAACGGCACCAGGCCAACTCGTTTCTCAGGCCACCGCCGGCACCCCGACCGGCGCCCCCGGCCCCACATACCGCGCCGCCGGACGGATGATCTTCGAGTCCCGCGCCTGTTCGAGGATGTTCGCGCTCCAGCCCACCACCCGCGCCGCGGCGAACGTCGGGGTGAACATCTCGCGCGGCAGACCGCACAGTTCCATGACCACGCCCGCGTAGAACTCGACGTTGGTGTGCAGTTCCCGCCCCGGCTTCAGCTCCGCGAGGATCGCCTCGACCCGGCGCTCCACCTCGACGGCGAACTCCACGCGCGGACCCCCGAACCCCTGCGCCACCTCACGGAGCATCCTGGAGCGCGGGTCCTCGGTGCGGTACACGGCGTGGCCGAAGCCCATGATGCGGTCACCGGCGAGCACCCGCTCGCGGATCCAGCCGTCGATGCGCTCCGGTGTGCCGATGGCGTCCAGGGTGTCCAGCGCCCGGCTGGGCGCACCGCCGTGCAAGGGCCCGGACAGCGCCGCCACGGCGCCGGTGAGGCCCGCCGCCACGTCCGCGCCCGTCGAGGCGATGACCCGCGCGGTGAACGTTGACGCGTTGAAGCCGTGGTCAATGGTGGAGATCAAGTACTGCTCGATCGCCCGTGTGCGCCGGGCGTCCGGCTCCTCGCCCGTCAACATGTAGAGGTAGTTCGCCGCGTAGGACAGGTCCTCGCGGGGCTCGACCGGGTCGAGTCCGTGCGCCAGCCGGTGCAGGGCGGTCAGCAGCGTCGGGACGGCGGCCGCGGCCACCAGGGTGTCCTGGCGGCGCTGCTCGGCCGACAGGTCGTACACGGGCCTGAAGCCCCGGGCCGCGCCCAGCAGCGACAGGGCCGTGCGCATGCCGGCGAGCGGGCCGGAGTGCCCGCCGGCCGCCGCGATGGCGGGGAGCGCCGCGCGCACCGCTCTGGGGAGGCTCCGCATCGCCGCGGTCTCGGCGGCGAAGGCCGCCCCGCGCCGCGCGTCCGGGAGTTCGCCGTGCACCAGCAGATGCCAGACGTCCTCGAAGCCGCGGCTGCGCGCCAGCTCGACGGCCGAGTACTGGCGGTAGTGGTAGAAGCCCTCGAGCCCCCGCACGTCGCCGACCTCGGTCTCGGCCACCACGACGCCGGCAAGCCCGCGCGGCACCTCGACGGGCGCCGCTGGGGACGGGCCGGCCGCGGTTCTGTTGACAGACATGATTACCTCCTTGAACTTGATTCAACTATCTATACTTGACCAGAAGATTGTCAATATTGATTGAATCAATGTTCGGTCCAGAACAAACCCCCAGGATCGATACGGTGACCCCATGCGCGATCAAGACCCCGGCCGCCCGGACGACGCCGAACGGCGCCTGACCACCAAGGAGGCGGCCGAACTCCTCAGTGTGAAGCCCGAGACCGTGTACGCGTACGTCAGCCGCGGCCGGCTCGGCAGCCGACGGACCCACGACGGCCGGGGCAGCACCTTCGACGCGGAGGAGGTGCGGGCCCTCGCCCGGCGCAACCGGCGCGACACCGGCGCCCCTGCGGCCTCCGGTCAGGAACTGGCCGTGCGCACCGGCATCACGCTCATCGAGAGCGACCGGTACTACTACCGGGGCGTCGACGCGGTCGAACTCGCCGCGCGCCACAGCTACGAAGAGGTCGCCGAATGGCTCTGGACCGGGGAGTTGCGCTCCCCCGCCGCCTTCTCCGCGCCCGAGTCCTCCGTGGCCGTCGCCCGACGGGCCGTCGGCGCCCTGCCCGAACACGCCGCCCCCACGGACCGGTTGCGGGTCGCGGCGATCGCCGCCGCGGTCGCGGACCCGCTCCGCTTCGACCTGTCCGAGGACGCGGTCCTGGGCACCGCGCGCATCCTCATCCCCACCCTCGTCGCCGCGCTGCCGCCCGTAGCGCGCGACGGCGACGACCGCGCCCCCCTCGCCCACCGCTTGTGGACCCGGCTCAGCGGGCGTCCCGCCGACGAGCCGGCACTGCACGCCCTGGACACCGCACTCTCCCTGCTCGTCGACCACGACCTGGCCGCCTCCACGCTCGCCGTGCGCGTGGCGGCGTCGGCCCGGGCGCACGCCTACGCCGCGGTGTCCGCCGGGCTCGGCGTGATCGAGGGGCCACTGCACGGCGCCGCGGGCGGGCTCGCGCACCGGATGCTGCTGGAGGTGCTCGACCAGGGCAACGCGGCGCCCGTGATCGCCGAGGAACTGCGGGCCGGCCGGCGCATCCCGGGCCTGGGGCACCGCCTCTACCCCGGCGAGGACCCACGCGCGCGTGCCCTGTTCGCGATCCTGGAGGACATCCCGCGAGCCGGGCCCGCGCTCGCCGCGGCCCGGGACGTCGAGGCCACCGCCGCCCGCCACACCCCGCTGCACGCCAACGTCGACCTGGCCCTCGCCGTCCTCACCGCCTCCTCCGGCATGGCGCCCTCAGCGGCCGAGACGATCTTCGCGGTGGCCCGCACGGCGGGCTGGATCGCGCACGCGCTGGAGGAGTACGGGGAGCGCCCCCTGCGGATGCGGCCCAGTGGGCTCTACACGGGCCCGCGGCCGCCGCAGCCACTGCCGGAGTAGCGTTCCCGCGCGGTGGGCAGTCACCGCGCGGCAAGTCAGGTTAGGCTCACCTCTGTGAGTACGTGCTCTACCGTCTCCTGGGACCTCGACGAGCCCGTTTCGGGCACCGCGCCCACCGCGACGACCTGGCTGCTTCTCGAACAGCCCGGCCCGTGGGGCGCCAAGGCGCTGACGTCGAGCCACCTGGACCCCGCGCTCGGCCGCACCCTGGAAGAGGCGGTCAAGGGTACGGGTGTGCGCGTCGCGCTCATCCGCCGGCCCGGACGGCACGCGGACCGCGGCACTCCGGTCGAACGCAGGGTGTACGCCGCCCACACCGTGCCGGGAAACGTGTGGGTGCACGCCACCACGATCAGGGATCCCCGGCGACTGCTCGACCTCGATTTCGCGGCGCTCGGCCGGGGCGATCACCGCGGCTTCGACTCGGCCCTCGACGGCGGCCCCCATATCGGTGATCCCCTGGCTCTCGTCTGCACCAACGGCAAGCGGGACCGCTGCTGCGCACTCCTCGGCCGCCCGCTGGCGGCCGAACTCGCCGCCTCCGGGGCGTCGGGCGTCTGGGAGATCACGCACCTGGGAGGCCACCGCTTCTCGCCGACCGTGCTCGTCCTGCCCCACGGATACGTCTACGGCCGCGTCCAGGCCCACGACGTCAAGGAGATCGTGCACCGCGCGCGGGAGGGCCGGATCGTCGTCGAGGGCTGCCGCGGGAACTCCGCGTGGGAACGTCCCGGACAGGCCGCCGAGCTGGCCCTGCGCTCGACGCTGGGCGAGGACGCGGCCGGGGCGCTGAGCGTCGTACGGACGGACGGCGCCGCACCCCGCTGGGAGGTGACCCTGGCCCACGCGGACGGGCGGCACTGGCGGGTCACCGTCGCCCAGGGCGCGTCGTCGCCGCGCCCGGAGAGCTGCGGGGCCTCGGTCCTCGGCTCGCCGGCGCGTATGGAGATCGCGGCGGTGCGCGCACTGACCGTGACGGCGGCGCTCGCGAGCTGACGCACCGGCCCGCCCGGACGCGAGCCGCACCCGCCCGCCCGGAACGCCTACGGGAGATCCGCGCCACATCCCTCTACGGGATGCCCCCACCTCCCACGTACGGTCATGGGTATGAGCTCCACTCCCCCAGTACGCCGCAGGCGCCTCGGCCTGCCGCGGCGGGTGTTCTCGCAGGTGCTGCTGATGCAGCTGGCGATCGCCGCGGGAGTCGCGGTGCTCGCGACCGGGCTGTTCCTGGCGCCGCTCAGTGACCAGCTGGACGACCAGGCGATGCGCCGGGCGCTGGCGATCGCGCAGACCACCGCGCAGCAGCCGCAGGTCGCCGAGGAAGTGCGGACCACCCGTCCGGCGACGGACGGGCCGGTGCAGACGGAGGCGGAGCGGATCCGGAAGGCCACGCAGGCCGAGTACGTCGTCGTGATGGACCGGCAGGGCGTGCGCTGGTCGCACACCGACCCGTCACGGATCGGCGAGGTCGTCTCGACCGACCCCGGGCAGGCGCTGGCCGGACATGACGTGATGGAGATCGACGACGGCACCCTCGGCCGCTCCGCACGCGGCAAGGTGCCCCTGCGCGCCACCGACGGCGACATCGTGGGAGCGGTCTCGGTCGGCATCGCCTACGACAGCGTGCGGGCACGGCTGATCCACGCCATCCCGGGCCTGTTCGCGTACGCCGGCGGCGCCCTGGCCGTGGGCGCGCTGGCGGCCTGGCTCATCTCGCGCCGGGTGCAGCGGCAGACCCGCGACCTGGCCTTCTCGGACATCGCGGGCCTGCTCGCGGAGCGCGAGGCCATGCTGCACGGCATCCGGGAGGGTGTGGTCGCCCTGGACCGCGGGGGCAGGGTGCGGCTGCTCAACGACGAGGCGCAGCGGTTGCTCGGCCTCGGCGCCGAGGCCGTCGGCCGCTCCCCCGACGAGGCGCTCGGCGCGGGGCGCACGGCCGATGTCCTGGCCGGCCGGGTGACCGGCACCGACCTGCTGACCGTCCGCGGCCAGCGGGTTCTGGTGGCCAACCGGATGCCCACCGACGACGGCGGTGCGGTCGCCACCCTCCGCGACCGCACCGAGCTGGAGCAGCTCGGCCGGGAGCTGGACTCGACGCGCGGCCTGATCGACGCCCTGCGCGCCCAGGACCACGAGCACGCCAACCGCATGCACACCTTGCTGGGGCTGCTCGAACTGGAGATGTACGACGACGCCGTGGAGTTCGTCGGGGAGGTGGTCGGCGATCACCGGGTGACCGCGGAGCAGATCACCGAGCGGATCCAGGACCCGCTGCTGGCCGCCCTGCTGGTCGGCAAGGCGACCGTCGCGGCGGAACGCGGAGTGCCCCTCGGGGTGTCGGACCGGACGCGCCTGCCGGACGGGCTGGTCGACCCCAGGGGGCTCGTCACGATCGTCGGCAACCTGGTGGACAACGCTCTCGACGCCGCCTCGGGGACACCGCACGCGCGCGTGGAGGTCGAACTGCGCGCACAGGGGCGCGCCGTCACGCTCCGGGTGCGCGACACCGGGCCCGGGATCCCGGCGGAACACCGCGAGCTGGTGTTCACGGCGGGATGGTCGACCAAGGAGCCGCCGACGCACCGGCGACGCGGTATCGGGCTGTCGCTGGTGCGCAGGCTGGCCGAGCGGCAGGGCGGCAGCGCCACCGTCGGCGCGGCGCACGGCGGAGGCGCGGAATTCGTGGTCGTCCTGCCCGAGGCACTGGCGGAGGCGAGCATGGAACCCGTCCCCACCGCCCGCGCGGTACCGGCCCCCGCGCCCGTGAACACCGCTGCCGAGGAGGAGTCCCGATGATCGAGGTCCTGGTCGTGGACGACGACACGCGGGTCGCGCGGGTCAACGCCGCCTACGTGGAGAAGGTGCCGGGCTTCCACGTCGCGGGCGAGGCGCACAGCGCCGTGGAGGCCCTGCGCCGCGTGGAACGACTGCCGCGCCTCGACCTGATCCTGCTCGACCACTACCTGCCCGACCGGACCGGCCTGGAGGTCGTCCAGGAGATGCGGCGGCGCGGCCACCAGACGGACGTGATCATGGTGACGGCCGCCCGGGACGTGTCGACCGTCCAGGCGGCGATGCGGCAGGGAGCCCTCCAGTACCTGGTGAAGCCCTTCGCCTACGCGGGGCTGCGCGCCAAGCTGGAGGCGTACGCGGAGCTGCGGCGCACCCTCGACGGAGGCGGTGAGGCGGAACAGGCGGAGGTGGACCGGATCTTCGGCGCCCTGTCCGCGCCGTCGGAACCGGGGCTGCCCAAGGGCCACTCCCCCACCACAGCCGAGTCGGTGCGCCAGTGCCTGATGCAGTCCGACGGACCGCTCTCGGCCCAGGAGATCGCCGAACGGACCGGGGTGAGCCGCCAGACCGCACAGCGCTACCTGAAGCTCCTGGAGCGCACGGGACGGGCCAGGCTGACGCTCAAGTACGGCGACGCGGGCCGCCCGGAACACCGCTACGAGTGGGCGACCCGCCCGTGAACCGGGCGAGTCGCACCCCCGTCCACCCGCTACACGGCCCCCGCCCCGGTCAGTGACCGCACCTCCGTCTCGGCGTGCTTGGCCTCGTCCGGGACCTCCGGCGAGGTGACCGTGCCCAGCCAGCCGGCGAGGAAGCCCAGGGGGACCGAGACCAGACCCGGGTTCTGCAGCGGGAAGTACTGGAAGTCGACGTCCGGGAAGAGCGACTGCGGACCGCCCGACACCACCGGGGACAGCAGCACGAGCACCACCGCCGGGACCAGGCCGCCGTAGACGGCCCACACCGCTCCGCGCGTGGTGAAGCCGCGCCAGAACAGCGAGTAGAGCAGCACGGGCAGGTTTGCGGAGGCGGCGACGGCGAAGGCGAGGCCCACCAGGAACGCGACGTTGAGATCGCGGGCGAGCAGGCCGAGTCCGATCGCGACGGCACCGATCCCGACGGCGGCGATCCGCGCCACGGCGACCTCGCTGCGCGGCTCCTTCCCGCGGCGGCGCAGGGACGCGTAGAGGTCGTGGGCCACGGACGCGGAGGACGCGAGGGTGATGCCGGCGACCACCGCGAGGATGGTGGCGAAGGCTATGGCGGCGACGACCGCGAACAGCACCGTCCCTCCGGTGGAGCCCGCGCCGCCGCCCAGGTCGAGGGCGAGCAGCGGGACCGCCGTGTTGCCGGCCGCGTTGGACGCGCGCACGGCGTCCGGCCCGACCAGGGCGGCGGCGCCGAAGCCGAGCACGATCGTCATCAGGTAGAAGCCGCCGATGAGTCCGATCGACCAGACGACGGACCGCCGCGCGGCGCGGGCCGTGGGGACCGTGTAGAAGCGGGACAGGATGTGCGGCAGCCCGGCCGTGCCCAGCACCAGGGCCAGCCCCAGGCTGATGAAGTCGAAGCGGGAGGTCCAGTCCCCGCCGTACGCCAGCCCCGGCGCGAGGAACGCCTCGCCGTGGCCACTGCGTTCGGCCGCCGTGCGCAACAGCCGGTCGAAGTCGCCCTGGAAGCGCACCAGGACGAGCGTGGTCAGGGCCACGGTGCCGCCGAGCAGCAGCATCGCCTTCACGATCTGAATCCAGGTGGTGGCGCGCATCCCGCCCAGCGACACGTAGATCACCATCAGGGCGCCGACGCCGATGACGGTCCAGGTCCGCGCCGCCTCGGTGGTGCCGCCGAGCAGCAGGGCGACCAGACTGCCCGCGCCGACCATCTGCGCCACCAGGTACAGGACGGACACGGTGACCGAGGAGGTCCCCGCCGCGATCCGCACCGGTCGCTCCCGCATCCTGGAGGCCACGACGTCGGCGAGGGTGAATCTGCCGCAGTTGCGTACCAGTTCGGCGACGAGGAAGAGCACGACGAGCCAGGCCACCAGAAAACCCACCGAGTACAGCATGCCGTCGTAGCCGTAGAGCGCGATGAGCCCCGAGATGCCGAGGAAGGACGCGGCCGACATGTAGTCGCCCGCGATGGCAAAACCATTCTCCATCGGTGAGAAGAGACGGCCGCCCGCGTAGAACTCCTCCGCCGACCCCTGCCGGTGGCGGCTCACCCACGTGGTGATGCCCAGCGTGACGGCGACGAACGTGCTGAACAGCAGCAGCGCCAGCGTCTGGTGGTCGCCGGTCATGACGCGCCACCTCGTACGCCGCGGGTCAGTTCCTGGGTGTCCCAGCGCAGTTCGAGCGCGGCCCGGTCCCTGCGCAGCCGGGCATGCCGGGCGTACGCCCAGGTGAGCAGGAAGGTGGTGAGGAACTGGCCGAGTCCCGCGACCATCGCCACGTTCACCGCTCCCGTCACCGGACGGGCCATCAGCTCGGGTGCCGTGGTGGCGGCCACCACGTAGGCGAGGTACCAGACGAGAAAGGCGGCGACCGCCGGCACCACGAACCTCCGGTACCGGCTGCGCACCTCCTGGAAGGCGGGACTTCGCTGCACCTCCAGGTATGCCTCGGCCGCACCCCGGGACGGTTCCCCGGCCGGTTCCCTGCGCATCCCCGGCAGTACCGGCTCAGGCGGCCCGGCGTCCCCGGTCTCACCCCAGCCGGAGGCGAGCGCGTCGTACCACGGGTCGTCGTACCGGATGTCGTCGTACCGGGGGTCCGGTGCCGCTTCGATGTATCCCCGGTCCGGCACGGCGCGGGGGTCGACCGCGCTTTCGGGACCGCTCCCGGCGCCGCGGGAACGGTCATTGCTTGACTGCATGCCCAAGGATGGACAGAACGGGAAGATCCCCGACTCTTCTTCCCTTACCGCTTCACCCCTTCAGGTGACTCAACCCCTGGGTGGCGGGACCAGCCCCTTCCCGTAGGCGTAACGCACCGCCTGAGCACGGTCCTTGAGCCCCGTCTTGGCGAACAGGTTGTTGATGTGGGTCTTCACGGTCGCCGTGGAGACGTGCATTCTGCTCGCGATCTGCTGGTTGTTGAGCCCTTCGGCGATCAGGACCAGGACCTCGGTCTCCCGGGTGGTGAGTCCGTCCGGCGGCTCCTGGCGGCCGGCCGGCCGGAGCCCGGACTCGGACAGGTGCTCCAGCAGTCGCCGCTGGATGCTGGGAGAGAGCCCCGCGTCGCCGGACAGGACGCTGTGCACCGCCCGGACGATCTCGTCCCCGCCCGCGTCCTTGGTGAGATAGCCGCGCGCTCCCGCCGTCAACGCCGGGAAGAGCGACTCGTCGTCCGCGTACGTCGTGAGCACGACGACCTGGGTCCCGGGGTGCTCGGAGCGGATTCTGCGGGTCGCCTCGACGCCGTCGCAGCGGGGCATGCGCAGATCCATCAGCACCACGTCCGGGGCGAGTTCGGCGACCAGGCGCACCGCCTCCTCGCCGTCGCCCGCGGCGCCCACGACCTCGACGCCGGGCAGCAGTCCGAGAAGCATCACGATCCCCTCCCGCACCACGGTCTGGTCGTCCGCGACGACCACCCGCGCGGGCGTCCCCCGGGCTTCCTCCGTCATACCGGCACCTTCAGCGTCACCACGAACCCCTCCTCGCCCGGACCGGCCCGCAGCGAGCCACCCAGCAGTTCGGCACGCTCCCGCATGCCCAGCAGACCGTACCCACCTCCGGTGGTGGTGAGTTCGCCGGGCGAGCCTCCGGAGTCCCGCACGTCGAGCATCACCTCATGGGCGCCGTAGTCCAGGCGCAGCCGCACGCCGGCGCCCGGGGCGTGCTTGCGGGCGTTCGTCAGAGCCTCCTGGGCCACTCTGCGCACGGCCTGCGACGCCTCCGCCGGCAGAGGTCGGCGATCCCCCGTAATGGTGACCTCGGCGTCACTCTCGGTCGTCCGGACGAGGTGGGCCAGGAAGTCCTCCAGCGGCGTCAGCTCACCACGCAGGGCGGACAGTGCCTGCCGTGTCTCGGTGAGTCCGTCGCGGGCCATGCCACGCGCCGCCACCACCCGCTCGAGGATCCGCTCCCGGTCTGCTCCCCGCTCGATCAGCAACCGGGCCGCCTCCAGGTGCACCAGTTGCGCGGAGAGGCTGTGCGCCAGTACGTCGTGGATCTCCCGGGCGATGCGGGCCCGCTCGGCGAGCGCGGCGGACTCGGCCTCGGCCGCCCGCGCGGCTCGCTCCTGGGCCAGCAGCCGTAGGGTGCTCCCTCTGCCCTCGGCGTCCAGCCGCAGCACGTATCCGGCGAGGGCCAGTCCGGCCGTCGTCGCCAAGGTGGTCAGCCACGGGTCGTCCGCGGCGGCGGCGTAGGAGGTCAGGGCCACCGCCGTCATCGGCAGGGCCGCCACGAGGGGCATCCTCTCCAGGGCCGCGACGGAGCCGGCGCACCATATGACCAGGGCGGGCAACCGGAAGCCTCCGCTCTGGGCGGCGGCCGCCACCCCCAGCAGCGCCGCGAGGAGCGCCAGGGAGGGCCACAGCCGGTGCGCGAGCGTGGTCCTGGAGTAGGCCCATGCCAGGAACACCGCCCCCAGCAGTCCGGCGGCCGCCGCGGCCGCGCCCCAGCCGTGCACATGGCTGCTCGTGAACGCTCCCCACAGCAGCGCCCCGAACACCACCAGGCGCGCGAACCAGGCCAGCAGGCGACGGGGGGTGGAGACTCCCTCGTGGCGGAGCGACTCCTTGGAGGGCCACCTCGTCCAGACGTTCTCCGTCACGCGGGCTCCTTCCGGCTGGGCCGGGACACGGCGGCACCGTGCGCGGGCCCGGTCGCTCCCGCCGCGAGGGCGAGGAGCGGGGCGGAGCAGTCCTGGCAGAATCCGAGAGCGGCGCGCGGCCCGGACATCATGCCTCCGTGAGCGGGAGAAGGATGTGCCGGCGGCGGATCCCGCCGACGCCTTCGACGTTACGGAAACGGCGAGGCCACGGGATCGGAGCCCGGGTGGATCATGGGTGGAGCCCGGCACGGCCGAGAACTCCACCCCTGGGTGGAGAAAACAGTGCCGGGCCCGGATACGGATCCCGGGCCCGGCTTCAGCGGCTGAGCGTGGTCACGCGTCGATGCGCGACCGGTCCAGCGTCGCCGCCGAGTTGGAGATGAACTCCTTGCGCGGAGCGACGTCATTGCCCATCAGCAGGTCGAAGACCTGCTCGGCGGATTCCAGGTCGGTCAGGTTGATCCGGCGCAGCGTGCGGCGCCGGGGGTCCATGGTCGTCTCCGCGAGCTGGTCGGCGTCCATCTCGCCCAGACCCTTGTACCGCTGGATGGAGTCCTTGTACCGGATGTTCTTGCTCTGGAACTCCATGAGCCTGTCCCGCAGCTCGCGGTCCGAGTACGTGTAGACGTACTTGTCCTGGCCCTTCTTCGGCTGGATCAGCTCGATGCGGTGCAGCGGCGGCACGGCGGCGAAGACCCGGCCGGCCTCCACCATGGGCCGCATGTAGCGGTGGAACAGGGTGAGCAGCAGGGTGCGGATGTGGGAGCCGTCGACATCGGCGTCGGTCATCATGATGATCTTGCCGTAGCGAGCCGCGTCGATGTCGAAGGTGCGGCCCGACCCCGCTCCTATGACCTGGATGATCGCTCCGCACTCGGCGTTCTTGAGCATGTCGGTCACGGACGACTTCTGCACGTTGAGGATCTTGCCGCGGATCGGCAGCAGCGCCTGGAACTCCGAATTCCGGGCGAGCTTCGCCGTACCCAGCGCGGAGTCTCCCTCGACGATGAAGAGCTCGCTGCGGTCGACGTCGTCACTGCGGCAGTCCGCGAGCTTCGCCGGCAGCGAGGAGGACTCCAGGGCCGTCTTGCGGCGCTGTGCGTCCTTGTGCTGGCGGGCGGCGATGCGGGTCCGCGCCGCCGCGACGGCCTTCTCCATCACCACGCGGGCCTGCTGGGCGGCGTCCCTCTTGGTGGAGGTCAGGAACGCCTTGAGTTCCTTGGTGATGACGTTGTTCACGATCCGGCGGGCCGCCGAGGTACCGAGGACCTCCTTGGTCTGGCCCTCGAACTGCGGCTCCGCGAGCCGGACCGTGACGACCGCCGTGAGCCCTTCCAGGGCGTCGTCCTTGACGACGTCGTCCTCGGCGACGCGCAGCATCTTCTTGGTCCGCAGCACCTCGTTCATCGTCCTCGTCACCGCCTGCTCGAAGCCGGCGACGTGGGTGCCGCCCTTCGGGGTGGCGATGATGTTGACGAAGGACCGGAGCGTGGTGTCGTAGCCGGTGCCCCAGCGCATGGCGACGTCGACACCGAGGTCGCGGGTGACCTCGGTGGGCGTCATCTGGCCGTGCTCGTCGAGCACCGGGACCGTCTCCTTGAAGCTGCCCTGACCGCTGAAGCGGAGGACGTCGCAGACGGGCCGGTCACCGGCCAGGAACTCGCAGAACTCGCTGATGCCGCCGTCGAAGCGGAACGACTCCTCGCCCTTGCTGCCGCCGTCACCGAGGCCGAGCTCGTCCCGGACGACGATGGTCAGTCCGGGCACCAGGAAGGCGGTCTGGCGGGCCCGCTGGTGCAGCGTGTCCAGGGAGAGCTTGGCGTCCTTGAGGAAGATCTGGCGGTCGGCCCAGTAGCGCACGCGGGTGCCGCTGCGGGTCTTGGGGATCTTCTTGGCCTTGCGCAGCCCGTTCTTCGCCTCGAACTTGGCGTCCGCACCCGTCCCCGTGAAGGCGCCGGGGACACCGCGCCGGAAGCTGATGGCGTGGGTGTGGCCGCCGCGGTCCACCTCGATGTCCAGGCGGGCCGACAGGGCGTTCACCACGGAGGCACCGACGCCGTGCAGACCGCCGGAGGCGGCGTACGAGCCGCCGCCGAACTTGCCGCCGGCGTGCAGCTTGGTCATGACGACCTCGACGCCGGAGAGGCCGGTCTTGGGCTCGACGTCGACGGGGATGCCCCGGCCGTTGTCCCGGACCTCCACCGAACCGTCGTCGTGGAGGATCACTTCGATGTGGTCGCAGTAGTCGCCCAGGGCCTCGTCGACGGAGTTGTCGATGATCTCCCACAGGCAGTGCATCAGGCCGCGGCTGTCGGTGGATCCGATATACATGCCCGGACGCTTGCGTACGGCCTCGAGCCCCTCGAGGACGAGCAGGTGCCGCGCGGTGTAGTTGGATCCGTCCCGGTCTGCTCCTGCCAGCAGCGCAGTGGACGGCACGGATGTCTCGGCGGTCACGCGGTTCGCTCCTCGCTGAATTTCAGATGGGGCCCCGCTGGGTAAGGGCGCGGCTCGGTTCACCGGTCAGAGGGTACCGAGCCCTGGTAGAGCCGTTGCAACGCCACCCTCGTCGCCGTCTCACCCTAGTCCAGAGTCGTATGCCTGTTCGATCCCTCGATGGGGTGAAGTACACATCACGTTCCCTTCGAGGCATGAACCATTTAGGCTCCGGGCACGTCCTCATGAACAAACCGGCAACCCAGCCGGCCGGACCGACACTGACCGACCGCGCGAACCCGTACGACACAGAGACACGCAATACGGCACATTCGCCGCCAATCGGCAACAGCCGGCCCCTCGGAAAGTTTTTTCGAGGAAAAGCCACGAGCGGGAACGTTTTGGGGCTGGTTGGATGTTGACCCTGGTACGACAGCTCGTCGAGCTAGAGAAGAGGCGACGTGACTACTGTTCTGACTTCCGCAAGCCCGCTGACGGCCGCCGATCGCTGCGACCGCTGCGGCGCCCAGGCATACCTGCGCGTCGTCCTGCTGAGCGGCGGAGAACTGCTCTTCTGCGCCCACCACGGGCGCAAGTTCGAGCCGGAACTCAAGAAGATCGCCGCTGAGATACAGGACGAGACGGAGCGGCTCACAGCCGTTCCGGCTTCTTCCCCCGAGGAAGAGCGCTGACACTACGCGCCCGACGACGAGCCGAATCGGCGCTAGGCCGATGAACGGGCGGCCGCCTCCGGAAGCCGGAGGCGGCCGCCCGTGCTCGTGCCCCAAGGGCCCTCAGCGGCCGTCAGGCGCCTCCTGCCGTCGCTCGGCGGCGGCTACGGGCCTGTCCCAGCCGAGCGTCCGCAGCATCGAGGAGACGCGCGTGTACACCCCGGGGCTGCCCGGGCGCCCGCAGCCGCTCCCCCAGGACACCAGGCCGATGAGCCTGCCCTGGCCGACCAGCGGCCCCCCACTGTCCCCCTGGCAGGCGTCCCGCCCGCCGACGTCCTCGCCCGCGCAGAGCATGCTGCCCGCGAGGTAGCGCCCCTCGTCACTCCCCGGGTACGCCCGCTGACAGCTCGCGTCGGGGAGGACGCGCACGCGTGCCGCCCGCAAGCCGTTCGCGTAGTCCCCGGCCCCCGAGGCGTCGCCCCAGCCGTACACGAGTGCTCCCGTCTCCGGCGTGTAGGCCGGGTCGCCCTCGGCCGCCATCCCTATGACCGAGTCGGCGGGCAGGGCTTCGGAGAGGGTGAGTACCGCGAAGTCGCCGGCGTTGCTGGCGTCGTCGTGGCCCGGGTTGACCCAGACGGCGCGGACGCGGATCTCCTGGCCCTGGTCCGACATCAGGTCCGTCCGGCCGACGATGACCTTCAGGTCGTCCACCTGCTCCGGCGGCGAGCCGAGCACTTCCTCCCCCAGGCAGTGGGCGGCCGTCAGGACGGTGGTCCGGCCGACGGCCACTCCCCCGCAGAACTGACCCGCCCGCGCACCTCCGAACCGGTCACGGCTGGACAGGGCGACGGTCCATGGACTGTCGGAGACTTCGACCGGAAAGCCCCCGACGACGATGCTGTCGGCGGACGCGGGGGCGGCTGATCCCAGCGGTATCGCGGTCGCCGCGGCCGCCAGGACCAGCGGCCGGGCCAGTGCCCGGGCAAAGAGGCGACGCATGCGGGCTCCTCACTCCTAGGTGGTCGTGGGACACCCAGAGTGATCCAGTACGCCCGGACACGCACCCGCTGATCAACACGAAGGCCCGGTTCCGCTGTGCCGGAACCGGGCCTTGTCGCTCGTACGACGAGTCCTAGTCGAGGTAGTCGCGCAGCACCTGGGAGCGCGACGGGTGACGCAGCTTCGACATGGTCTTGGACTCGATCTGGCGGATGCGCTCGCGCGTGACGCCGTACACCTTGCCGATCTCGTCGAGGGTCTTCGGCTGACCGTCGGTGAGACCGAAGCGCATGGAGACGACGCCTGCCTCGCGCTCGGACAGGGTGTCGAGAACGGAGTGCAGCTGCTCCTGCAGGAGGGTGAAGCTGACCGCGTCGGCCGGGACGACCGCTTCGGAGTCCTCGATGAGGTCACCGAACTCGCTGTCGCCGTCCTCGCCCAGCGGGGTGTGCAGCGAGATGGGCTCGCGACCGTACTTCTGGACCTCGATGACCTTCTCCGGGGTCATGTCGAGTTCCTTGGCCAGCTCCTCCGGGGTGGGCTCGCGGCCCAGGTCCTGGAGCATCTGGCGCTGCACACGGGCCAGCTTGTTGATGACCTCGACCATGTGCACCGGGATACGGATGGTGCGGGCCTGGTCGGCCATCGCGCGGGTGATCGCCTGACGGATCCACCAGGTGGCGTACGTGGAGAACTTGTAGCCCTTGGTGTAGTCGAACTTCTCCACCGCGCGGATCAGACCGAGGTTGCCCTCCTGGATGAGGTCCAGGAAGAGCATGCCGCGGCCGGTGTAGCGCTTGGCCAGGGAGACCACCAGGCGGAGGTTGGCCTCCAGGAGGTGGTTCTTGGCGCGGCGCCCGTCCTCGGCGATGATCTCCAGCTCGCGCTTGAGCTTGGGCGCGAGCTTGTCGGAGTTCGCCAGCTTGTCCTCGGCGAACAGGCCGGCCTCGATGCGCTTGGCGAGCTCGACCTCCTGCTCGGCGTTGAGCAGGGGGACCTTGCCGATCTGCTTCAGGTAGTCCTTGACCGGGTCGGCGGTGGCACCGGCGGCGGCCACCTGCTGGGCCGGGGCGTCGTCCTCGTCGTCGTCGGACAGCACGAAGCCCGCGTTCTCGGTGCCCTCGGGCTCCTCTGTCGCGGCCTTCGGCTCCTCGATCGCCTCGTCCTCGGGAAGATCGCCGTCTTCCTTCTTGGCGGTGGTCTTCTTGGCCGCGGTCTTCTTGGCGGTCGTCTTCTTGACCGCCGCCTTCTTGGCGGTGGTCTTCTTGGCCGCCGCCTTCTTCGCGGGCGCCTCCACCTCTTCCTCGGCGGCGGGCTCGGGGGCCGGCGCCGTCGGGGTGGCGGGAGCGGCGGCCTTCCTGCCGGGCACCGCCTTCGCCGCGACCGCCTTCGTGGCGGTGCGCTTGGCGGGGCTCTTCGCTGCGACGCTCTTTCGGGTGCGCTTGGGCTCTGCGGCACTGACCATCAGCGTCACACCCTCTTCCTCGAGGATCTGGTTGAGGCTGCGCAGTACGTTCTTCCACTGAGTGGCCGGAATCTGGTCAGCTTCGAAGGCCCGACGCACGTCGTCGCCGGCGATCTGCCCCTCAGCCTTTCCCCGCTCAATGAGCGCCATGACAGAGACGGACTCGGCGATCTCCGGCGGGAGCGTACGGGATGTGCTGGCCGACACGAACAACCTCTCGGAACGTTGGAAAACGGCTTCCGGCCCCGTCCACGGCGGACTGGAGCCGACCACCGGCTTGGGGATGGGCCGACGGTGCGGGCGGCGCCGGGGGAGATGCACAGCGCCCTGAACGGCGCCCGTATTCCCTCCGCGGCTGTCACCTCTTAGGTCATCGTGTTGTTCCCAGGAGCGTTACGCCCAATCCGCGTGGCCCGAGTCACACCCCGTAAGCAATCAAATCCGGTCATACGCGGATAAACAAGGCCATCAACTCACACGATTCGACCGAGCGGGAAGGCTAAGCCTCTCATCACACGGTCGGACCCCGTGGTGTCACGGAGGACTCCACGGGGTCCGACGGTGGCGACGCTCGCCCGGTCACTGCCACAGGAGGGGTTTGGCGTGCCCGGACCGCGCCGATCCGGCGGGACGCGGTCAGTGCTCGCGGGGGGCGGGCACCACGCGTTCCACCTCGGGGTGGACGGTCAGAAGCTGGCGCATGGCGGCCTCGGCCGCTGCGCCGTCGCCCGCGGCGAGGGCGTCGACGATCCTGCCGTGCTGGGCCAGCGACACATCGTTCGGCCGGTCACAGCCCGTGACCGGGCCGCCGGAGACATGGAGGGCGGCGGAGACGATGCCCGAGAGGTGGTCCAGCATGCGGTTCCCGGCGACCTGGATGAGCAGTGTGTGGAACTCGGCGTCGGCGCGCGAGAAGGTCAGCGCGTCACCCTGCCCCATGGCGTGGCCCATGATCCCGACCATGTCCGACAGGCGCTGCTGCACATCCTCGCGCCCGTGCCCGGCGGCCAGGCGCGCGGCGAGCGGCTCGATCGTCCAGCGCAGCTCGCTCAGCTCGCGGCGCTGGTCGTCGCGCTGCGGCCCGAAGGCACGCCACTCGATGATGTCGGGGTCGAGGAGGTTCCAGTCACTCACGGGGCGCACGCGCGTGCCCACGTTCGGGCGCGCGCTGACCAGGCCCTTGGCCTCCAGCACCCGGAGGGACTCCCGGACCACGGTTCGGGACACCTCGAAACGCTGGCCGATCTCCTCGGGCACCAGCGGGCGGTCGGCACCGAGGTCACCCGAAACGATCATCTGGCCGAGCTGCTGGACGAGTTGCCCGTGCAGTCCGCGGCCACGGTTGCCCGCGGTGCGCCGGCCCACGCGCCCCAGCTCGGGTTCCACCCCTTCCCAGGAGGGCGTCCCGACGCGGTCGACGGCGGGCGTCTCCGCGTAGGGGTAGCGGTCGAGTTCGCCCGGGTTCGCGAGGCCGGAGTCGGCGGAGCGGGCGGCGGTCATCATGGTGTGCGCAAGGGTACTCACGCATCCTTTGTCGGCGCCGTTCCCAACTCCCTTGAGGTCTTTGGTGAAAAGCACACGAAAGGGTGATCGCTCACCCCGTCGCAATTGACGCCTTATCGGAAAGAAATGGGCTTTCCCCGGGGACTTGCGCGCAGGGTCGGACCGGAAGAGCGCGACGACCGTCACCGGACCCTGCTGCGCAGGGTCGTGAGCAGGAAGGCGCAGAGCAGAGCGGCCAGCGACAACGTCATTGCACCGCCCACCGGTTGGACGACGACGCGCAGCACCTCTGCCACATAGCGCTCGCCCCCGAAG
This sequence comes from Streptomyces sp. NPDC058985, assembly GCF_042740985.1. Classification (NCBI taxonomy): domain Bacteria; kingdom Bacillati; phylum Actinomycetota; class Actinomycetes; order Kitasatosporales; family Streptomycetaceae; genus Streptomyces; species Streptomyces sp. NPDC058985. Next base: position 58,155 of record NZ_JBHYJX010000017.1, read on the forward strand.
GGCCACTGCGTCAGGAGGACCTCGCGCACCCGCAACGGAAGTCCGGCCGCGGTCCGTACGTCCGGACCCTCCCAGACCTTCTGTACGAGCGGCACGACGACGACCGGTACGGCGACCACCGCGGCGAGTCCGGCGGTGGTGGAACGGAAGAGGCCCGCGGCGAGCACACCGGACCAGGCGCACCCGACGACGAGCCCGGCCCAACCGGCGCCCAGCACGGACCAGTCTGCGGGGATTCGCGCGAGTTCTCGCCCGTAGAAGAGATGGAGCACTTCGGCGTTGCAGCCGGCCGTCAGGGCGGCCAGCACGAGTGCGGCGGCGGCGGACACGAGCAGTTTCGCGGTCAGCAGCCCCAGCCTGCGCGGCACCGTGCCGCGATCCGCCGCCAGGGCGGGGTGGCGGAACTCGTCACCGAAGGCGAGCGCCCCGAGCAGCCCCGCGCCGAGTGCCGCGGGCGGCAGGGGCAGTTCCCGCGGCCACGCCGCCAGGAGCCGCGCCTGGGGGGTGTGGCCGACCCGCGCGAGGACGACGGCCATGACGGCGGACACGACGAGCACGACGGCGACGACGACGAACCCGGTGCTGATGCCGACCGCGCGCCGGATCTCGTAGCGGAGCGGACGGAGCGGGCTGGGGGCGGAGCGCACGGAGATGGGCGGCGGCAGCACGGACGCCGCGCCGGGGGTGAGGGCGGCGTACGTGCGCTGGGTGGGCCGGGGGCGGTCGGTGGAGTCGGAAATCCCGGGGGGCGCGGGAGGCGCGGGAGCCGCAGGAGGCGCAGGAGGCGCAAAAGCTTCGACGGCAGTGGACTTGGCGGCTTCGGGACGCCGGTCCCCGGCGGGGGACGTCCGGTCGTCGCTGGTGGAGGATGCCTGGTCGCCGGTGACGGTGGGGTGGTTGTCCGGGGGCGGCTGCGGGGCGTCGGCGCGGGGAGCGTCGGAGGGGGGCGACGAAGGATCCGTCGGCGGCAGCGGGGCCACGCGCCGGTCGACCGCCGGTGACTGTGCCGCTTGTGGTTCGGTCGCCGGTCGATCGGTCGCCGCGGGACCGTTCCCCGGCAGCTCGCCCGTCGAGGGTCCGGTCCCCGCAGGATCCGTCGCCGCGGGATCCATCGCCGAGGATTCGACCGCCGCAGAATCGGCCGACGACCGCTCGGACGCCGGTGAATCGGTGGCGGCAGTCGGGCGCGGTGGGCCCGTGGGTGAGGGCCGGGTGACGGTCGGCCTGCGGGGGGCCGGTGCCCGCTCGCCGTCCGCCGCCCGGTGACGCGCCGGGGGAACGGCCGCGCCGGCCCCGGAGTCCGCACAGGCACCGCTGCTGTCGCCGGCACCGGACCCGGCACCGGCGCCGGCGCCGGGCCCCATGTCGCCTACCTCGTCGGCGAGTTGATGGACGAGGATCCCGTGCCGGAAGGCGGTCTCGCCGATGTCCGCGCAGGTGCTGCCGTACACCGCGAGCCGGTTGCCGCCCTCGCGCACGACCTCGACGGAACGCCGTGCCGAGCGGGCCTCTTGGGCCAGCAGGGCGCCGAGGCGCGCGGCGTGCGGGCTGCGGACGGCGACGCGTGGGCGCAGCCGGGTGCGGGAGAAGTCCGCCGCCTCCTGGTCGGCGACGACCCGACCCTGTTCCAGCGTGACGACGTGGTCGGCGGCGCGCGCGGCCTCCTTGGGGTCCGCGGTGCTGAACAGGACGGTGCCGCCCTGGACGGCGTGCGCGCGCAGGGCGTCGTGCAGCCAGCGGGCCTCGCGCGCGGCGAGTGCGCCCGCCGGGTCGTCGAACACCAGGGTGTGCGGGTCGGGGACCAGCGCGCAGGCCAGTCCGAGGCGTCGGTCCATGCCCCGCGACAGGGTGCCGAGGCGTTCGTCGCGCAGGCTCACGAGTCCGACCGACTCCATGACGTCGTCCGCCCGCTGGACCGGGACGCCCGCCGCCGCGCACAGCATGCGGAGGTGGCCACGCACGGTGCGGGCCGGATGTCCCGGAACGTCACCGAGCAGTACGCCGACCTCGCGCGAGGGGTGGGCGATGCGGTGCAGGGGGCGGCCTCTGAAGTAGGTGAGCCCGCGACCGTGTTGCAGTTCGAGCATCAGTCTGAGCGCTGTCGTCTTACCGGCGCCCGACGCTCCGAGCAGTGCGGTGACGCGGCCCGCGCGCACTTCGAAGGAGACGTCGTCGACGGCGGGCGGAAGCTCCTTGCGGGGGTTGCTGGTCAGTCCGAAGGCCTGGATCACCCGCAGCAAGATAGCGTGCCATATCCGTTTTTTCGGGCACCGCAGGGCCTATCGGGGGCGAGGAACCCTCACACCTCGGGACGCAGCATCGGGGGGTTGAGAAGCGTCGCGCCGCCCGCCCGGAAGAGTTGGGCGGGACGGCCGCCCTGACGGGTGGTCGTACCCCCGGTGGGGACGAGGAATCCGGGCGTGCCCGTCACCTTGCGGTGGAAGTTGCGCGGGTCGAGGGCAACGCTCCACACCGCCTCGTAGACACGGCGCAGCTCGCCGACGGTGAACTCGGGCGGGCAGAACGCGGTCGCCAGCGAGGAGTACTCGATCTTGGAGCGGGCCCGCTCCACCCCGTCCGCCAGGATCTGGGCGTGGTCGAAGGCGAGCGGCGCCAGAGGCTCGCCCACCCGGCCCCAGCCGCTCTGTTCCAGCAGTTCCTCGACCGGCGCCCAGCGTGCGTTGCTGGCGTCACCGCCCGCGCGCGGTGCGGGGAGGTCGGGGGCGAGCGCGAGGTGGGCGACGCTGACCACGCGCATCCGGGGGTCGCGCTCGGGGTCGCCGTACGTGGCGAGCTGCTCCAGGTGGGCACCGTGGTCCTGGGTGGGCGCGGCCGGGTCGTGGACGCACAGCCCCGTCTCCTCGGCAAGCTCGCGCGCCGCCGCCTGCGCCAGATCCTCATCCGCGCGTACGAAGCCTCCGGGCAGGGCCCAGCGGCCCTGGAACGGCGGCTCCCCCCTGCGCACCGCCAGCGCACACAGGGAGTGACGGCGCACGGTCAGTACGACCAGGTCCACAGTGACGGCGAAGGGCGGAAAGGCTGACGGGTCGTAGGGCATGCGGCGATCATAGTCGTCTGCCTGACGATAAACACTCCCTTCCCCGACCCCTTCCCACGCTGATCCACATCAGTCCGACAGGCACCGCACCGTCTCCTCCCGATCACCGTGCTGGGCCACGTCATGCCAGGTCAGGATCAACTTGCGACCTCGACCTCGCCCTCACCCGCCGCCTCCTTCGGCGGGTGTCCCGGGGGTACGCGAACACGTCCGTCCACCCCGCCCGGCTCCGGAGCGTTCAGCCCTGGACGGGGTGCGGGGGCGCCCGTTCTCCGGCCTCGGCTCGCGGTGCTGCGGCTTCGCACGGCGCCGGGTGCCGTCCGCCGAGCCGAGGGAACGCGTGCGGCGCCGACGGCCGGACGGCGGCCGTGGAGCAGCGGAGGGCTCACCCGACCCGCGGGACCCGGTCGCGCCGGTCCGCTCGGCGTCGGCGGGGCTGCTGACGTCCGCGCCGCGACGGTCCTCCCGCTCCGCGCGCAGACAGCGGCGGATCGACTCGGGATCCAGGCCCTCGTTGCACGCCTGGTGCAGGAGCCGGGCGAAGAGGTAGTCGGAATCCGCCCCGAGTGCCATGGCCAGCGCCTCGCGTGCCTCCAGTTCGTCACCCGTGGACCAGGCGACCCAGCCCGCGAGGGTGAGCGGCGCGGCCGCGTGTTCTCCGTACGGTCCGACGCAGCGACGGGCGAGAGCCCGCCAGAGGCGCAGGGCGGGTCCCGCCTCGTCGCCCTCCATCCACCCGGCCGCGCGGTCGCGGGTGGTGCGGTCCTGGAGGCCGAGGATCAGGGCCGCCGCCTCGTCGTGCCCGAGCAGGTGGTCGTCGCGCAGATCCTCGGCCGGCATGCCGGACACCGGCGGGGCACCGGCGAACCGTCGCATGACCCGCTCCGCCGTCTCCAGCGTCTCCCGGGCCACCTCCGAGCGGCCGTCGGGGTCGAGGATCCGCGCGACCAGAGTCGTGGCGGCGGTGTCCAGGGCGGCGGTCTGCTCGTCCGCCACCGCGTTCTCCCCCGGCAGCAGCCTGGCGCGCAGGTCGCTCAGCGAGCCGCGCACCTGAATACCCGCGTAGGTGGCCGCCGCGGCCAGCACCGAGGTCCCCGGCAGCCCCATCGGCAGGCCCTCGGCCGGGCAGCATGCCTCGTCGTCGCAGCAGTACGACCAGAAGCGTCCGGCCGAGATGCACAGCGCCTCGACCACAGGCACGTCGAGCGTGCCGCACTCGACACGCAGGCGCTGGGCGAGTGGTCGCAGCCGCTCCATCACGTCGCGGCCGGTCTCGCCCCGCGCCGGCTCCTGGCAGAGGTAGGCGACCATCTGCTCGGGACGGACGCCTCGGCGCTCGCTGCCGGTGACCAGGCCGTGGACCAGCTGTCCGGCCGCGCAGGACCAGTCGTCCGGACTCGCGGGGATGCCGAGCCGCGCCCGTCCGCCGAAGCGCCCACGACCCTCCCTGTCCCGCAGGGCGGCCAGGACGATGCTGTCCTCCGGGCGGTAGCCGAGGAGATAGGGCAGGGCGTCGGCCAGTTCGGCGGGGGTGCGCAGGGTGACCTGGTGCTCGTCACCGGGGCCCTCGCCACCGGGACCCTCGTACGAAGTCAGGGGCTTTCGGCTCGGCCGCTCGGGGCGCGGGGTGTCACCGCTGTCGGAGGGTCCCGTCGTTTCGCTGTGGTTCGTCATGGCCCGACGATCTCGCGGATCGAGATGTTCCGCTTTACCCTGTGGATAACTTCAATCAGGGACACGTCACCTTGGACGCCGAGCCGGCCTCAGCGCCGGCCTCCCGTCCACAGCTCGCCCGCTTGTCGGTCCCGTCCTGTTGTATGGAACGCATGGAGCACACGAACAACGCGGATCTGCGGACAGCGGCCGATGCGATCCTCGCCCGTCTCGTCGGGGACGCCTCCGGCGGCGCCCGGCTGCGGGAGGACCAGTGGCGGGCGATCGAGGCGCTGGTCGCCGAGCGGCGCCGGGCCCTGGTCGTGCAGCGCACGGGGTGGGGCAAGTCCGCGGTGTACTTCGTGGCGACCGCTCTGCTCCGTGACCGGGGCGCCGGACCCACGGTGATCGTCTCCCCGCTGCTCGCGCTGATGCGCAACCAGGTCGAGGCCGCTGCCCGGGCGGGCATCCGCGCCCGGACCATCAACTCCTCCAACACCGAGGAGTGGGACACGGTCCAGGACGAGATCGCGGCGGGCGAGGTCGACGTGCTGCTGGTGAGTCCCGAGCGGCTCAACAACCCGGACTTCCGCGACCAGGTACTGCCCAAGCTCTCCGCCGCGACCGGACTCCTCGTGGTGGACGAGGCCCACTGCATCTCCGACTGGGGCCACGACTTCCGCCCCGACTACCGGCGGCTGCGCACCATGCTCACCGACCTCCCGCCCGGTGTCCCCGTCCTGGCGACCACGGCCACGGCCAACGCGCGGGTGACCGCCGACGTGGCGGAGCAGCTCGGCACGGGTGGCACGTCCGACGCCCTGGTGCTGCGCGGCCCGCTGGACCGGGAGAGCCTCAGCCTGGGGGTGCTGCGGCTGTCCGACGCCGCACACCGGATGGCCTGGCTCGCCGACCACCTCGACCGGCTCCCGGGTTCCGGCATCATCTACACGCTCACCGTGGCCGCCGCCGAGGAGGTCACCGCCTTCCTGCGGCAGCGCGGCCACACCGTCGCCTCCTACACCGGCAAGACCGAGAACGCGGACCGGCAACAGGCCGAGGACGACCTGCTCGCCAACCGGGTCAAGGCGCTGGTGGCCACCTCTGCGCTCGGCATGGGCTTCGACAAGCCCGACCTGGGTTTCGTGGTGCACCTGGGTTCGCCGTCCTCCCCCATCGCGTATTACCAGCAGGTCGGCCGCGCGGGGCGCGGCGTCGAGCACGCCGAGGTGCTCCTGCTGCCCGGGAGGGAGGACGAGGCGATCTGGCAGTACTTCGCCTCGCTGGCCTTCCCGTCGGAGGACCTGGTCCGCCGCACGCTCGACGTGCTCGCGCGCGCGGAGCTTCCGCTGTCGCTGCCCGCGTTGGAGCCGCTGGTGGAGCTGCGCCGTTCCCGCCTGGAGACCATGCTGAAGGTCCTCGACGTGGACGGGGCGGTCAAGCGGGTCAAGGGGGGCTGGATCGCGACCGGACAGCCGTGGACGTACGACGCGGAGCGCTACGACTGGGTCGCGCGCCAGCGCAAGGCCGAGCAGCAGTCCATGCGCGACTACGCCGCGACGACCGAGTGCCGGATGGAGTTCCTGCAACGGCAGTTGGACGACGAGGGCGCGAAGCCCTGCGGCCAGTGCGACAACTGCGCGGGCCCGCGTTTCACCGCCGACACCTCCTCCGGCTCCCTCGACGCCGCGCGGGTCGATCTGGGGCGGGCCGGTGTCGAGGTGGAGCCGCGCCGTATGTGGCCGACGGGGCTTCCGGCGATCGGCGTCGATCTGAAGGGCCGGATTCCGGCGGCGGAGCAGGCGGCGCCGGGCAGGGCGCTGGGCCGGCTGTCCGACATCGGCTGGGGCAACCGGCTGCGGCCGATGCTCGCGGCCCAGGCGCCGGACGGTGCGGTGCCGGACGATGTCGCCCAGGCCGTCGTGACGGTGCTGGCCGACTGGGCGAAGGGTCCCGGCGGCTGGGCCTCGGGCGCGGCCGACGCCCAGCCACGGCCCGCCGGCGTGGTGACCGTCGCCTCACGCACGCGGCCTGAGCTGATCCACTCCCTCGGTACCCGGATCGCCGAGATCGGCAGACTGCCGCTGCTCGGTTCGGTCGAGTACACGGGTGAGGCGCCCGGCGGCGCCCGCAGCAACAGCGCACAGCGGCTCAAGGCGCTGGACGGTGCGCTGACGGTGCCGCCCGCCCTCGCCACGACCCTCAGCGGGCTGGACGGCCCGGTTCTCCTCGTGGACGACTGCACCGAGACCGGCTGGACCCTCGCGGTGGCCGCCCGGCTGCTCCGCCGCGCCGGCGCCCAGGGGGTGCTGCCGCTCGTCCTGGCGGTCCAGGGGTGATCGTGCGCGCCGCGCGCCTGCCGTGTCCCAGGCGTCACCCGGCGGCACTCCGGGTAGGGATATAGGACGCGCATCAGCAGATAACGGTCGTCGGTCCCAATTGCTCGTTGCCGCATTCAAGTTCGACAGGAAGAATTGAAGTCCGCTCCCCGCACGGCCCGGCCGTGATCCGGCTGGGCTTCACTGCGGTGCGCGCTCCCCGAATCCGACCCCTGCCCGCAGTGTGGGCGCGTAGCCGAAGGGAGGAACGTGACCTTCGGATTCGCTCCGTCCTCGGCCGCCTCGTTTTCCTCGTCCGCCGCTTCCGCCACTCGCCTGCTCGAACCGGCGGAATGGGCCGCCGCCGGAATCCCGCTGCTGCGCAATCCGCGGGAGGTCGTCAGCGGCCTCCACTCGCGGCACCGCCCCAGGCCGGCGACCGCGATCGTGGCCGTACTCGACCCGGACGAACGGCTGCGCGCCAGCGCCTCGTTCACCAGTCGCCGGTCACCGGCGGACGGCTGGATGTTCCGCAACGCACTGCTCTCGCAGTTGCGCCGGGTCATCCCGCACGACCTGCGGCGCCGCACACCGGTGCGCACCGCCGTGCTGCTCTACTGCCGTGACGGCGACGCCCGTTGGACGGAGGAGGACGGCGCGTGGATGTGGGGGCTGCGGGACGCCTGCACGTTGCACGGGCTGCGCTGCGGCGCGTACATCACGCTGACCCGGGACGGCTGGCAGGTCCTCGGCGAGGGCCGCGGTGGGCGCCGGCCCAACGCGGCGTCGGCACCGGAGCCCTTCGCCACGTCGGAGACGCCTCCCCCGCCGCCCCGCACCGGCGGTGTCGCCTCGGAGGTACTGCGCCGCGCGGCGGCTCGCTGAGCGCCACGGACACCACGCTGCGCCGCGACGTTGCCGCCGTGGTGCGCCGAGCAGGCACACCACGGCGTTCCGCACCGATGGAACCCTGGTCAGCCAAGGACGGAAGCACAGGCGCACGCCGCAGCGACCACCGTGCCACTACCCCTGACCGACGTCCGCCGCAGGCGGCGGAAACGGCTCAGACGCCCGCGCCCAGCACCGAGTTGATCCGCTGCGGGTCCCCGCAGACGATCAGCAGGGCACCGGCCCGGGTGTGGGCCACGCCGAGGGCGCGGGCGGCAGCCGCTTCGGGGCCGCCGTTGACCGCGACCACGACCACGGCCCGCGAGGCCGCACGCTCCGCGAGGCCGGCGTCCGCGTAGAAGACGTCGTCGCCCGCGTCGTGCTGCGCCCAGTAGGCGGCGTCGCCGAAGGACAGTTCGTGAGCGGCCCACGGGTGCGGTTCACCCGTGGTGAGCACCAGCACGTCACCGGGGGTACGACCCGAGTCCAGCAGCAGGTCCACGGCCTCTTCGGCGGCGTCGAGCGCGCCGTCGGGGGTGGCCGGGATCAGCTGGATCTGCGGGGCCGCGACGGTGGCCGCGTTCGCCGCCGGAGCGGCTTGGGCGGCCGGAGCGGCCGGGGCTGCCGGACCCGGGGGTCCGGGCTTGGTGGTGGTCGTGTCGCGTGGCGCGCGTTGCGCCGGCGCGGTCGGCCGCACCGGGCCGGGACGACCGGGGCGCGGCGGGGCCGCGGGACGGGGGCCGGGTACGGGGCGAGGGGTCGGCGCGGTACGGCCGCTGGCCGGAGTGGCGCGGGGACCCTGGGCCTTCTCGTGAATCTGAGGCTCCTCGGGAATGAGAGGCATGAGCTGATATCTATCAAACGTTGGTGCGACTCGCGTCGGCGGGTGGCACATCTCTGTGAGCGGAACCGTCAGAAATCGAATCCGAGCTGACCCTCGATTTCCGGAACGCTTCCCTCCACCCAACTGCGGACCTTCTTGAGGTGCCGCCACTGGGGCAGCGCATCAAGATACGCCCACGACAACCGGTGGTACGGGGTGGGCCCCCGCTCCTCCAGTGCGGCCCGGTGCACGGGTGACGGATACCCGGCGTTGTCCGCGAAAGCGAAGTCTGCATGGTCGATGCCCAGTTCGGCCATCATTTTGTCGCGCTGGACCTTGGCCAGGACCGAAGCCGCGGCGACGGCCACACAGGACTGGTCACCCTTGATCACCGTACGGACCCGCCAAGGCGCCCCGAGATAGTCGTGCTTGCCGTCGAGGATGACGGCGTCGGGGCGGACAGGCAGGGTCTCCAGCGCGCGCACTGCCGCCAGTCGCAGCGCGGCGGTCATCCCCATCGCGTCGATCTCCTCGGGAGAGGCGTGCCCCAGGGCGTAGGAGGTGACCCAGGTCCGCAACTCGACGGCGAGTTCGGTGCGTCGCTTGATGGTGAGCAGCTTGGAGTCGGTGAGGCCGGCCGGGGGCCGGCGCAGTCCGGTGATCGCGGCGCAGACGGTCACGGGACCGGCCCACGCACCGCGCCCCACCTCGTCGACACCGGCAATGATCTTCGCTCCGGTCGTGGCGCGAAGGGAGCGCTCGACGGTGTGTGTGGGTGGTTCGTACGGCATGGCGCACCTAGCGTACGCCGCTGGGAACCCCCGGCGACACCCCGGTTCCCCAAACGGGTCCGGGGCCCTCCAGGGCGAGGATCAGGCGCCGTCGGGCCGCAGCAGCGGGACCATCAACTGGTCGATCATTTCCTCCAGCTCCAGGTCCGGCCATTCACTTGCACAAATCTTGGAGCGGTACATCATCATCGCCGGGATGGCGTCGAAGACGTATCCGTTGGCCGCGTCGCGCCTGACCTCTCCCCGCTCTATTCCACGGTTGATGACCTCGTGAAGCATCTCGAGCGTCGGCTCGACCACGCCCTTGAAGATCACCGTGTGGAAGCGCTCGGCCTGCAGGCTGTCGCATTCGTGAATGACCGAGCGAAGGGCGGACCCCGGCCGGGAGTACATCGCGTCACGCGCCCTGCGGCAGAGTGCCAGCAGGTCCTCGCGCACGCTCCCGAGGTCGGGCACCGTGTCGAAGCGCGGCAGCCCGGACCGCAGCGCGTCGGCGACGAGGTCCTCCTTGGACGGCCATCGCCGGTAGACCGCCGCCTTGCCGGTCTGGGCTCCGGCGGCGACGCCCTCCATCGTGAGGCCGTTCCAGCCGACGGTGCCGAGTTGCTCCAGCGCGGCGTCGAGGATCGCGCGTTCGAGGACGGCTCCACGCCGCCGCGAGGACGTCTGGGCGGAGGCGGCCGCCCAGTTCGAAGCAGCCATGTCGCGGGTCTCCAGTAAGCGGGTGCAGCGGGTTTCGGGGGCTGGGGAAGCGCCGCGCGGCCACAAGGGGGACGGGACACACGACGACGCCAAAAAGTGAACGGTTGCGTTCACTGTCGGGGAGTCACTAACGTTGACGCAACAGTGAACGCGGGCGTTCACTAAGTGATTCGTGGGGGACACACAGTGACAACCTCATCTCTGATCCGAGACCAGAAGCCGGGAGCGGCCCGCCGGGAGGGGCATCCCGGCATCGCGCTCACCGTCATCGCGGCCTGCCAGCTCATGGTGGTACTCGACGCGACGATTGTGAACATCGCACTCCCGCACATTCAAGACGCGCTCAAGTTCAGCACCACCGACCTCACCTGGGTCGTCAGCGCCTACACGCTCACCTTCGGCGGCCTGCTCCTGCTCGGTGGCCGAGCCGGTGACATCCTCGGCAGGCGCCGGGTCTTCATGACCGGCATCCTGCTGTTCACCTTCGCCTCGCTGCTCGGCGGCTTCGCCCAGGAACCCTGGCAGCTGCTGGCGGCGCGCGTCCTGCAAGGTGTGGGAGGCGCGATCGCCTCGCCCACGTCGCTCGCCCTCATAACCACCACCTTCCCCGAGGGCCCGGAACGCAACCGGGCCTTCGGCGTCTTCGCGGCCGTGTCCGCGGGCGGTGGCGCCATCGGTCTGCTGGCCGGCGGCATGCTCACCGAGTGGCTGGACTGGCGCTGGGTCCTCTTCGTCAATGTGCCGATCGGCGTGCTGATCGCGGTGCTCACCCCGATGTACATCAGTGAGTCCGAGCGGCACTCCGGCCGCTTCGACATCGCCGGTGCGGTGACCTCGACGGCGGGTATGGCCTCCCTCGTCTACGGCTTCATCCGGGCCGCGGACGACGGCTGGCGGGACAGCCTGACCATCGGTTCCTTCGTGGCGGCCGTGGTGCTGCTGCTGTCCTTCGCGTTCATCGAGTCGCGGGCCAAGGAGCCGATCACCCCGCTGCGGATGTTCGCCGACCGCAACCGCTCGGGCACGTACGTGATCATGCTCAGCCTGGCCGCGGCGATGTTCGGCATGTTCTTCTACATCGTGCTGTTCGTCCAGAACGTGCTGGGCTACACCCCCATCGAGGCGGGTCTGGCCTTCCTGCCGGTCACGGTGGTGATCGCGCTCGGCGCGGGGATCTCGCAGCGGTTCCTGCCGGCCCTCGGACCCAAGCCGTTCATGATCGTGGGCTCGGCGCTCGCCGCGGTGGGACTCGGCTGGCAGGCCCTCATCAGCTCCGACAGCTCCTATGTCGGCGGTGTGCTGGGGCCGATGCTGATCTTCGGCTTCGGCATGGGCCTGAACTTCGTGACGCTGACGCTGACCGCGGTCTCCGGGGTCGCCCAGCACGAGGCGGGCGCGGCCTCCGGTCTGCTCAACGCCATGCAGCAGGTGGGCGGATCGATCGGCCTGGCCATCCTGACCACGGTCTTCGGCACGGCCAGCAGGGACGAGACGGAGAAGCAGGTGCCGGACTTCCTCACCAACGGCTCGCCGGAGCAGAAGGCCGAGTTCGCCCAGACGCAGCAGCTGCCGGCGCCGTGGGGGCACGACGTCCTGGCCCAGGGCATCTCGGCGGCCTTCATTCCGGCCGCGGCGATGGCCGTACTCGCCCTGGCCACGGCATGGCTGGTGATCCGGGTCCGCAAGAGCGACCTGGAGGCCCTGTCCGGCTCGGCGGGTCCGGGGGTCGGCTGACCACATGTTCCCGCGGGGGCGGGCACCGGGCGGCGTCTCAACCGCCTCCCGGCGTCCGCCCCGTCGTCGGCGTCCGGCGGTCGGCAGTACGAACACGTCCATGTCCCGCCCCCTCGTGACTCCCCCGGCCCCGTCCGGGAGCCGGACCGCGCGCAGCGGATGTCTCGACAACGCGCGAGTCGTCACGGAGAGTTCCCGTCCCGCACGGAGAGTTCCCGTCCCGCACGCAGAGTTCCCACTTCGCGCGGAGAGTTCCCTCTGGGCGGGAGAAGTCGACTAGGACCGCGCCGCCATCCACTCGGGCAGCTCCTCGACCCGTCCCGCCCACTCGGCCGGGGGCGCGCCCGCCGTGCCGGCCGCGATCACTCCGCCCACGATCGCGCAGGTCGTGTCCACGTCCCCGCCGACCTGGGCGGTGGTCCAGAAGGCCGTTTCGTAGTCCCCGAGGGCGCGGGCGGCGGACCACAGGGCGAAGGGCACCGTGTCGTGCGCGGTCGTACGCCTGCCGCAGCCGAGGACCGCCGCGACCGTGGCCGCGTCGCCGTAGTCCAGCATGTCCCGAGCGCGCCGGAGTCCGGCACCCACCGCGCTCTTCGGCACCAGGGCGATCACCCCGTCGAGGAGCGCGTGCGCCTTGGGAGGTCCGGCCGGGTCCGCGGCCAGTGCGGCGGCCGCGGCGACCGCCATGGCGCCGACCACCGCCTCGCGGTGCTGATGCGTGGGGTAGGCGGAGATCTCGGCCTGGTGGGTCGCCTGCTCCGGGTCGTCCGCGTACCAGGCGCCCAGCGGGGCGATGCGCATCGCGGCACCGTTGCCCCACGAGCCCTGGCCGTTGAACAGGGCTGCGGCCAGCTCGCGCCAGTCGCCGCCCTCGCGGACCAGCCGCAGCAGTCGGTTGACCGCGGGACCGTAGCCGCGGTCGAAGTCGTGGTGCCGGGCGAAGGAGAGGGCCAGTGCGTCCTGGTCGACGCGCTGGTGGGTGGCGAGGACGGAGACCACGGAGCAGGCCATCTCCGTGTCGTCCGTCCACTGCCAGAGGCCGGGCGGCAGCTCGCGGCGCTTCAGCAGCGGATAGTTCGCGGGTACGAAGAACTGGGAGCCCAGCGCGTCGCCGACCGACAGTCCGCGCAGGCTGGACAGGGCCCGGTCCAGGCGCCCGTCAGGAGATGAATGAGCGGTCATCGCCCTGCCACTCTATCCGGTGATCCCGTACGGTTCCGGATCTCGCCAGCGTTCGAAGGGCCGGTCAAGGGTGTACTTGCCGTCCTCACCGAGAACGAGCATCCGCATCTCGGCGTTCCCGGGGTTGGACAGGGACTCGAACTCCGCGACCGTCCAGTGGAACCACCGCATGCAGAACAGCCGCATGGCCAGTCCGTGGGTCACCAGCAGCACGTTCGGCGGGTGGTCGGGGTCCTCGAAGCTGCGGAAGAGGCTCTCCAGGAAGCCGCCGACCCGGTCGTACACGTCGGCGCCGGACTCCCCCTGGGCGAAGCGGTAGAAGAAGTGGCCGTAGGCGTCGCGGTAGGCCTTCTGCAGGCGAACGTCGTCGCGGTCCTGCCAGTTGCCCCAGTCCTGCTCGCGCAGCCGGGGCTCCTCCCGTATCCGTATCAGTCCGGGGTTCAGGTGGAAGGCGCGGAGCGTCTCGTGCGTCCGGCGGTACGGGGAGACGTACACGCTGACCCGCTCGCGGCCGAAGACGTCGCGCAGCCCCTTGCCGGTCTCCTCCGCCTGCACCCGGCCCCGGTCGGTGAGGGCCAGCGCGTGGTCGGGTTCGCGCTCGTACACGGTGTCATCGACGTTTCCGGTCGATTCGCCGTGCCGGACGAGAACGATGCGCCGTGGTCGTGCCATGCCAGCACCCTAGATCGAGTCGGCCGGAACCAAGCACTCGTACGGGCGCCGTACGGCGTACGTCACACAGTTTCCACACCCGGCGGCGGGAGCGCGGGTCCGGATCTCAAATGGTCCAGGTGGGTTCCATCTGGACGACGTCACCGGTCAGCGCCGCGATGTCGGCCTCCGTCTGGGCGCGCAGGGCGAGCCGTTCGATGCGCTCGGTGCGGTACTTGCCGTGCTCGGCCGCCGACCGCCACATGGACAGCACGAGGTACTCGTGCCCCGGGGCCTCGCCGAACAGGCCGCGGACCATGCCGGGCGAGCCGGCCATCGCGGGGTTCCAGACCTTCTCCTGCATGAGGACGTAGTGCTCGGCCCGCTCCTCGTGGACCCGGCAGAGCGCCACCCGCAGCAGGTCGGCGTCGGTGAAGCGCGGTTCGAAGCCCGTCTTCACGTCGAAGCGGTAGTCGAAGAGCCTGACGCGGGCGTCCTTGAAGGTGCCCACCTGGGCGGAGGCCAGCCGGTCGTGGGAACGGGCCATGAAGGAGTCGTAGAAGGCACGGCTCTCCCAGAACGCGAAGACGTGCGCCACGTCCGGATGCCGTCGGCTCCAGCCGCCCCCCTGTCCCCGAAATCCCGGCTCCCCCGGAAGCCCCGCCCACTTCCGCTGCCCCCGCTCGAAACCGCGGCGGTCCACCACGGTGCAGCGAATCCACTTGACCAGCACCGCGCCATGGTAAGGCCAGAGAACGTGGCACCGGTCACGCTCCGGCGGACCGCTCGCCCCACGGGCGTCGCTGTGCGTGGCAGGATGGACAACCGGCCGTCACCGCTCGGCAGTTCAGGTCGCCGGGCAGGGCGGGGGACCTGGGAAGGGGAAGTTTGTGAACGGCCTCAGCAAGGGGACCGGCAAGGTCGAGATCGCGCTGCGGTGGGACCCGAGTCCGGCGGGAGAGCCACCCGCCGACCTGGACCTCGTCGCCGGGACGTACACGGCGGACGATCCGTACGGCGAGCCCTCGTACATAGTGCACTTCGACAGCCGCTCCCCCGACGGCACCATCTATCTCAACCGGGACAGCAAGGACGGCAAGGGCTTCGGCTTCGACGAGGTCATGACGATCGAACTGGAACGGCTCGACGCCCGGTACGCGCGCGTGGTGGTGGGTGTCGCCATACAGCAGCGCGCCGAGGACCGGACCTTCGCCGACGTGAGCAACCCGGGTCTGCGCATCCGGGAGGGCTACACGGACCTGGCCGCGGACGACTTCGCCGGTGTCCTCGGCGCCACCGCGGCGACGGTCGCGGAGTTCGTCCGGGACGAGACCGGGGCGTGGGAGTTCCGGGCCGGGGTGCACGGCTTCGAGGAGGATCCGGCGACGTTCACCCGCGCCATGGGTGCGGCGCGCCGTTCCTGACCCCAGGGGCATGAGTAAGGGGCGTCCGCCAAGGCGGACGCCCCTTACTCAACGGTGATCAGGCTTCAGTGATCAGCTGCAACCGCTGGTCGAGCCGCAGCCCTCGCAGATGTAGCAGGAACCGGCCCGCTGCATCTTCGTACCGCAGGAGAAGCAGAGCGGGGCGTCCGCCTGGATGCCCAGCTGCATCTCCACCAGCTCGGCACTGGTGTGCGCCTGCTGCGGGACGGGCTTGACCGCCTCGACCTCGGTCCTCGGCGTGGAGACGGCCTTCAGCTCCTGGGCGCGCGGCGCGGACTGCGCCAGGCCCTCGACGTCGACCTCGTCGTCCGAGGGCTCGTACGAACCCGTCTCCAGGTGGCGCTGACGCTCCTCCGCGGAATGGATGCCGAGCGCGGAGCGCGTCTCGAAGGGCAGGAAGTCCAGCGCCAGGCGGCGGAAGATGTAGTCGACGATCGACTGCGCCATCCGCACGTCCGGGTCGTCGGTCATGCCGGCCGGCTCGAAGCGCATGTTGGTGAACTTGGAGACGTACGTCTCCAGCGGCACTCCGTACTGGAGGCCGACCGAGACGGCGATGGAGAACGCGTCCATCATGCCCGCGAGGGTCGAGCCCTGCTTGGACATCTTCAGGAAGACCTCGCCGAGGCCGTCGTCCGGGTAGGAGTTGGCCGTCATGTAGCCCTCGGCGCCGCCGACCGTGAAGGAGGTGGTGATGCCGGGACGCCCCTTCGGCAGACGCTTGCGGACCGGACGGTACTCGATGACCTTCTCGACGGTCGCGCGGATGGCCGCCTCGGTCGTCTCCGTGACGGCGTCGGCCTCGGTCTTCTCCTTCTCCTTGGTCTTGGCGGAGAGGGGCTGGCCGACCTTGCAGTTGTCGCGGTAGATGGCGAGCGCCTTGACGCCCATCTTCCAGGCCTCGAAGTAGACCTCCTCGACGTCCTCGACGGTCGCCGACTCCGGCAGGTTCACCGTCTTGGAGAGCGCGCCGGAGATCCACGGCTGGATGGCGGCCATCATGCGGACGTGGCCCATCGCGGAGATGGAGCGCTCGCCCATGGCGCAGTCGAACACCTCGTAGTGCTCGTGCGCGAGACCGGGGGCGTCGATCACGTTGCCGTTGTCGGCGATGTGGGCGACGATCGCCTCGATCTGCTCCTCCTGGTAGCCCAGGCGGCGCAGGGCCTGCGGCACGGTGCCGTTGACGATCTGCATCGAGCCGCCGCCGACCAGCTTCTTGAACTTGACCAGCGCGAGGTCGGGCTCCAGGCCGGTGGTGTCGCAGGACATCGCCAGGCCGATGGTGCCGGTCGGGGCGATGACGGACGCCTGGGAGTTACGGAAACCGTTCTTCTCGCCGAGGCGCAGCACGTCCTGCCAGGCCTCGGTGGCGGCGGCCCAGACCGGCGTGTCCAGGTCGTCCATGCGGACGGCCTTGGTGTTCTCGTCGGCGTGCTGCTTCATGACCCGCAGGTGCGGCGCGGCGTTGCGGGCGTAGCCGTCGTACGGGCCGACGACCGCGGCCAGCTCGGCGGAGCGCCGGTACGACGTGCCGGTCATCAGGGAGGTGATGGCGCCGGCCAGGGCGCGGCCGCCGTCGGAGTCGTACGCGTGGCCGGTCGCCATCAGCAGGGCGCCGAGGTTGGCGTAGCCGATGCCGAGCTGGCGGAAGGCGCGGGTGTTCTCGCCGATCTTCTGGGTCGGGAAGTCCGCGAAGCAGATGGAGATGTCCATCGCGGTGATGACCAGCTCGACGACCTGGGCGAAGCGCTCGGCGTCGAAGGACTGGTTGCCCTTGCCGTCGTCCTTGAGGAACTTCATCAGGTTCAGCGAGGCGAGGTTGCAGGACGTGTTGTCCAGGTGCATGTACTCGCTGCACGGGTTCGAGCCGTTGATGCGGCCGGACTCCGGGCACGTGTGCCACTGGTTGATGGTGTCGTCGTACTGGATGCCCGGGTCGGCGCAGGCCCAGGCGGCCTCGGCCATCTTGCGGAAGAGCGACTTGGCGTCGACCTCCTCGATGACCTCGCCGGTCATCCGGGAGGTGAGGCCGAACTTGGCGCCGTCCTGGACGGCCTTCATGAACGTGTCGTTCACGCGGACCGAGTTGTTGGCGTTCTGGTACTGGACGGACGTGATGTCGTCGCCGCCCAGGTCCATGTCGAAGCCCGCGTCGCGCAGGGCGCGGATCTTCTCCTCTTCCTTCACCTTGGTCTGGATGAAGTCCTCGATGTCGGGGTGGTCGACGTCGAGGATGACCATCTTGGCGGCGCGGCGGGTGGCACCGCCGGACTTGATGGTGCCGGCGGAGGCGTCGGCGCCGCGCATGAAGGAGACCGGCCCGGAGGCGTTGCCGCCGGAGGAGAGCAGTTCCTTGGAGGAGCGGATCCGGGAGAGGTTCAGGCCGGCGCCCGAGCCGCCCTTGAAGATCATGCCCTCTTCCTTGTACCAGTCGAGGATCGACTCCATGGAGTCGTCGACGGACAGGATGAAGCAGGCGGAGACCTGCTGCGGCTGGGGCGTGCCCACGTTGAACCAGACGGGGCTGTTGAAGCTGAAGATCTGGTGCAGGAGGGCGTAGGCCAGCTCGTGCTCGAAGATCTCGGCGTCGGCGGGCGAGGCGAAGTACTTGTTGTCCTCGCCGGCCTTCCGGTACGTCTTCACGATGCGGTCGATGAGCTGCTTCAGGCTCACCTCGCGCTGCGGGGTGCCCACGGCACCGCGGAAGTACTTGCTGGTGACGATGTTGACCGCGTTCACCGACCAGAACTCGGGGAACTCGACGCCACGCTGCTCGAAGTTGACCGAGCCGTCGCGCCAGTTGGTCATGACGACGTCACGACGCTCCCAGGCCACCTCGTCGTAGGGGTGGACTCCGGGAGTGGTGTGGACGCGCTCGACGCGGAGTCCCTTGCCCGCCTTGGTGGCCTTGGCGCGGGTACTCCGTGCCGGACCGCTCGCCGTCTCTGTCATGCCGCCTCCCTGTACGGGCGAAAACGCCCTGAAGTGCCGCGTTTGTTCCCGTGGCACGGTGTTTCTGTCTGGTGCCGGGGACATCTCTCACTGCGTCCCCGGCAGGTCTTCGTGACGCGCCGCCGTCCGGCCGGGCCCTGGCGCCGAAACCGGGTCCGGCCCGCCGTTCAGTCGGCGGCGCCGGCGGGCTCGGGGACCTGTGCCGCCCCCGTGGACCCGCGGTCCTTCTCGTTCTCCCGGCTCCCCTCGACGGCCCCGTCGCCGTCGTCGCCGGGATGTCCCGTCGCCTCCCTGAGCTCCGCGATCGCGGCCTCGAAGTCGTCGAGCGAGTTGAACGCCCGGTAGACGGAGGCGAATCGCAGATAGGCGACGAGGTCGAGCTCCTGCAACGGGCCGAGTATGGCCAGCCCCACGTCGTGGGTGGTCAGCTCGGCGCTTCCGGTGGCCCGCACCGCCTCCTCGACCCGCTGGCCGAGCTGGGCGAGCGCGTCCTCGGTGACGGGCCGGCCCTGACAGGCCTTGCGCACACCGTTGATGATCTTGGTGCGGCTGAACGGTTCGGTGACCCCGGACCGCTTCACCACCATGAGCGAGCACGTCTCCACGGTCGTGAACCGACGGGAGCAGTCAGGGCACTGGCGGCGCCTGCGGATCGACGTGCCGTCGTCGGTCGTACGACTGTCGACGACACGGCTGTCGGGGTGCCTGCAGAAGGGACAGTGCATGGCTTCCGAACCCTCCTCACAGCAGACTCCATAGCCTCGAAAGGCCCTTCAGGCCTCTCGGAGCAGCCCCCAGCATAGGCGATCTCGGCGGGCTCGAAGACCCGGGGGACCACAACTTATGGGCTGCCGTTGCAATCCAACCACTAGATGTGGGGATTGGCGCATACAAACACGCCCCGCACGCATGTCGTCTCCGTACGCACAGGCCCCCGCACCCCGCACACCCGGACGGGCGTATCGCCGGGAGGCATGCGGAGATAGCGTGGGCACCGCGCGGAGGGGACGTGGGACTACCGCAACAGATGCGGGCCCGACCCCGTCGGACGGGCTGCCGGATGGCAGACTGGGGCGACATCCCCGAGGTTGTCACCACGGCGGTGAAGAGTACAGCAACGTACCCTTTTGTTGCGTTTTCGCCCGTAGGTCACCGCGGTAGCCATACACCCAGACACGCAGTACGAGCGAGCGATTCACGTTTTTTCACTCGAACGTGTGTTTGGCGCAACCTTTCGAAAGCTACTACCGTTGTGCAGCAGGGAGACCATCGAGAGGGGCCGACGTGACCACCACCGCCGACAGTGCCACCATCACTGGCCAGGACCGCCCCCAGGGCCGACCTGAGCCGGCGCACGCGATGAGCGACGCCGCGAATCCCGAGGGGCACAAGCGCTCCCTACCGGGCCGGCCTCCCGGCATCCGGGCGGACAGCTCGGGACTCACCGACCGCCAGCGCCGGGTGATCGAGGTCATCCGCGACTCCGTGCAGCGCCGTGGGTACCCGCCGTCGATGCGGGAGATCGGGCAGGCCGTCGGTCTCTCCAGCACCTCCTCCGTCGCGCACCAGCTGATGGCGCTGGAGCGCAAGGGCTTCCTGCGCCGCGACCCGCACCGCCCCCGCGCCTACGAGGTGCGCGGCTCCGACCAGGCCGCCAGCGTGCAGCCGACGGACACCGCGGGAAAGCCGGCCGCGTCGTACGTCCCGCTCGTCGGCCGCATCGCCGCCGGTGGCCCGATCCTCGCCGAGGAGTCCGTCGAGGACGTCTTCCCGCTCCCCCGGCAGCTGGTCGGTGACGGCGAGCTGTTCGTCCTCAAGGTCGTCGGCGACTCGATGATCGAGGCCGCCATCTGCGACGGCGACTGGGTCACGGTCCGCCGCCAGCCGGTCGCCGAGAACGGCGACATCGTCGCCGCGATGCTCGACGGCGAGGCCACCGTCAAGCGCTTCAAGCGCGAGGACGGCCACGTCTGGCTGCTCCCGCACAACTCGGCCTACGAGCCGATCCCCGGTGACGACGCGACCATCCTCGGCAAGGTGGTGGCCGTACTGCGTCGCGTCTGAGCGCCACGGCGGGCGGGCACGCCACGACAGCGCCCCGCCGACCCGACCGGGCCCCGGAACCTCTGCGCCGGTTCCGGGGCCCAGCGCTGTGTCGGGGCCCGCGCGCTGCGCGAGGCCGGTGCTCAGTCGCCCTCAGTCTCCTGAGCGCCCTCCGTCTCGCGGGCCTTCGCGTCGATGGCGGCGAGGGACCTGCGGACCTGATTGCGGTCGGTGGTGAACCAGAAGTCGGGCAGGGACGCCTTCAGATAGCTTCCGTACCGGGCCGTCGCCAGCCGCTGATCCAGTACGGCGACCACGCCGCGGTCGCCCGACGCCCGCACAAGCCGGCCCGCGCCCTGCGCCATCAGCAGGGCGGCGTGGGTGGCGGCGACCGCCATGAAGCCGTTGCCCCCGGCCTCCTCCACCGCCTTCTGGCGCGCGCTCATCAGCGGGTCGTCCGGACGCGGGAAGGGGATCTTGTCCATGACGACCAGCTGGCAGCTGGGGCCGGGGACGTCGACGCCCTGCCACAGCGACAGGGTGCCGAAGAGACAGGTCTCCGGGTCCGCCGCGAAGTTCTTGATCAGCTCGCCCAGGGTCTCCTCGCCCTGGAGGAGGATCGGGTACTCCGGGATGCGGGAGCGCAGCTCCTCGGCGGCCAGCTGGGCGGCGCGCATCGAGGAGAACAGCCCCAGGGTGCGGCCGCCCGCGGCCTGGATCAGCTCCGTCAGCTCGTCGAGCATGTCGCCCCGGTCGCCGTCGCGCGCGGGTCGGGCCAGGTGCTTGGCGACGTAGAGGATGCCCTGCTTGCGGTAGTCGAAGGGCGAGCCGACGTCGACGCCCTTCCACTGGGGCACGTCGTCACCCTCGGTGCCCTCGGGTGCGAGGCCGAGGGAGGCCCCGACCCCGTTGAAGTCCCCGCCCAGCTTCAGGGTCGCCGAGGTCAGGACGACCGAGCGGTCGGTGAAGAGCTTCTCGCGCAGCAGGCCCGCGACGGACATCGGCGCGACCCGCAGCGAGGCCCCGAACCTGTCGTGCCGCTCGTACCAGACGACGTCCCACTCGGAGCCGTTAGTGATGCGCTCCGCCACGTCGTGCACGGCCTCGACGGAGGCCAGGGCCTGCTTGCGGACCGCGTCCTCGTCCTGCACGGACTTGTCGCGGGTGGCGCCGATGGCCGAGATGACCGTGCGGCAGGCGTCGCGCAGTGCCATCAGGGCGTAGCCGAGGTCCTCCGGGATCTCCTCCAGGCGGCCCGGCAGCGCCAGCTCCATCAGCCGCTCGAAGCCCTCGGCGGCCGTCTGGAGCTGGTCGGCGGCCTTCTCGTTGGCGAGCTTCGCGGCGCGGCGCACGGCGCGGTTGACCTGGCCGGGGGTCAGTTCGCCGGTGGCGACGCCGGTGACGCGGGAGACCAGCTCGTGCGCCTCGTCGACGATCAGCACCTCGTGCTGCGGCAGGACGGGGGCGCCCTCGATGGCGTCGATAGCGAGCAGGGCGTGGTTGGTGACGACGACGTCGGAGAGCTTGGCGCGCTCGCGGGCCATCTCGGCGAAGCACTCGGCGCCGTAGGCGCACTTCGTGGCGCCCAGACACTCCCGGGAGGAGACCGACACCTGCGACCAGGCCCGGTCGGAGACGCCCGGGGTGAGGTTGTCGCGGTCGCCGGTCTCGGTCTCGTCGGCCCAGTCGCGCATCCGCAGCAGGTCCTGGCCCAGCTTGCTGGTGGGGGCGGCGGCCTCGAACTGGTCGAAGAGGCCCTCCTCCTCGTCCTGCGGGGCGCCCTCGTGCAGCCGGTGCAGGCACAGGTAGTTCGACCGGCCCTTGAGCATCGCGAACTCCGGGCGGCGGCGCAGCTGGGGGTGGAGCGCGTCGACCGTGCGGGGCAGGTCGCGCTCGACCAGCTGGCGCTGGAGGGCCAGCGTCGCGGTGGCCACGACGACCCTCTCCCCGTGCGCGAGCGCGGGCACCAGGTAGCCCAGGGACTTTCCGGTGCCGGTGCCGGCCTGGACCAGCAGATGGGAGCCGCCGTCGATGGCTTCCTCGACGGCTTCGGCCATGGCCACCTGGCCGGGACGCTCCGTGCCGCCGACGGCGGTGACGGCGGCGTGCAGGAGTTCGGGGAGTGAGGGCTTCGTCATAGCGCGACCACCCTACGACCCGGCACTGACAAACGGGCGGGCAAGGCGGGTTCCTGGGACGGGAGAGGCGATGCGGGGGACTGGGGGGACGAGTGGGGCAAGAGTGTCTCCGGGACGGGCGACTGGCCGACGGGGGTTGCGGCCCAGGGGGGCGGGCCCGCGCTTCACGGTGACACGCGCGGCGCCCGTTCGCGGATCATGAGGGCGGCCCGCTTGGCGGGCAGGTCGACCTCGGCGGAGTACCGGTACCCGGCGCCGAGGAACGCCGCGACGGAGGGCGCGTTGCGGACGTCGGGTTCGGCGAGGACCCGCGTGCAGGCGGGCCGTGCGGTGAGGACGAGGTCGGTGACGGCCCGGATGAGCGTGGTCCCGAGGCCCTGCCCGCGGTCGGCGCCGTCGCCGATCAGGAGGTGGAGGCCGGTGTCCTGCGGCCGGACGGGACAGTACCGGGCCAGCGGGTCGAGGTCGGCGCGGTAGACCTCCCAGTAGCTCATCGGCACACCGTCGAGCACGCCGAGGCACGGGACGCTGCGTCCGTCGCCGGTGAGCTGCGCCCTCACGTGGTCCTCCGTCACGCTCGGCGGCCCGGTCAGTTCCCAGTACGCGGCGACGGCGGGGTCGTTCATCCAGCGGGCGATGAGCGGAACGTCCCGCTCGGCGTGGACGGGCACCAGGTGGAACACGCCCGCGGGCGTGTCGGCCGGGCCCCAGTCGGCGACCCGGCCGAGCAGGTCGTCCCCCGCCTTCCCGTAGAGGGCGACGAACTCCGCCGGAAGGTGCAGGTCGAGGGTGTCGTCGGCGCTCGCGTCGGTGGAAACCAAGGGTTCGCTCCTTCGGGGACGGAGGGGGCTGAGGGGGCGGAGGACTGAATGGGCTGGAGGGGCCGGCTGAGCCGGATGGGCTGGATGGTCTGGAGTCGGGGCGGCGCCCCGCTCAGGCGCGCAGTGGGTTGGCGATGGTGACGTAGACGGACTGGGTGTCCACCGGGCCGACGAGTTCGTCGAGTCCACGCAGCCGGGTCAGGAGGTTCGCCTTGCAGCGCAGGACGGGCGAGTCGAGCAGATGCGCCGGAAGTGAACCGCCCGGCGGGGCGGAACCCGGGGCCGCCCCGCTCAGGAACCGTCGGAAGGCGGCGAGCAGCAGTGCTTCGTCGGCGAGGCCCTGGGAGCCGAAGGCACCGATGAGCCCGAACACGTTGTTCACCGCGAGGTAGTACGCGAAGCGCTCGTCGGTGACGGCGTCGGCGACGAACGTGTCGCTCCGCTCGCCGATTCCGGGCAGGCGGGCATCGAGTACCGCGCGGTGGGACTCCCGGAAGTAGAAGCCCTGGTTGTCGCGGTAGCGGCCGCCGGCGGGCCAGCCGTCGGCGTCCAGCAGCAGGAGCGTGTTCTGCTGGTGCGCCTCCAGGGCGATCCCCGCGTGCGCGTCCAGCCACAGGACGGGACGTACGACGTGGTGGAGGTAGCGCAGGAACCACTCGGCGGCGACGGCCCCGCGCGTGCGGCCGGTCCGCCGGGCGAGTCGTGTGACGAGACCGGCCAGCCGGGAGCGGGGGGCGTCGGCGTCGGTACTCTCCGGCCCGCCGGAAACGTCCCCCCGCGCGTGCGGCCGCGGCGCGACGAGGCCGGCCACACAGGACACGTCGTCCGAGGGCCGGAAGGGGTTGTGCCGGACGACCACGTCGAGTCCGCGCACGGGTCCGCCGTCCGGTCCGTCGACGGCGAGCCAGGCCGGGTCGCGGACGATGTCGAAGTCCGGGTGGACGTTCTGCCACTGGCGGGACAGTCCGCCGCGCAGCAGACGGTGGACCTCGACGCCGCGGTGGAGTTCCTTGCGGAGGTTCTCACGCCGGGAGTTGGTGATGTGCAGGGCCAGCGAGAGCTTCAGCATGGCGGGCGCGCCGGTGCGGTGGACGGTCCGCAGCGACGATGTGGGGTGCCACGGGGCGCCCCGGGCACCGAGGTCCCTGAGCAGCCCGGCGTCCAGTAGCGCGGCGGTCGCGGGGCGGTGCCGCAGGGCGCGGAACTGCCAGGGGTGCAGGGGCAGGAGTGCGTATCCGTCCGGTGGAGCCGGCCCGTCGCCCGCCAGGCGGGCGGTGAGGTCGGGGGCCGTGACCCGGCGGCCGCGCTCGGTCCAGGCCGAGTCGGTGGCGAGGAGGGACGGGGCGACGGCCACCCAGTGCAGGGGGAAGGAGCCGCGCAGTTCGGGTGAGTACCGCCGGGCCTCCGCCTCGGTGAGGCCCTCACGGCTCTTGGGGGTGGGATGCAGCGGGTGCCCCAGGAGCAGCGCCTGCTCGGCGGCGAGGAACAGGTCGGTGCCGGCTTCGGCCGGGGAGCCGCCGTCGGGGCTTGCCTCGCGGTCGCGGAGGAATACGGCGGTGCGGCGGACGGAGTCGGCCACGCGTGCGACGAGGTCGGTGCCGTCGGGTCCCGGGTCGCCGGACGCTTCCCGCGCGAGCAGCGCGGCGAGCGTGACCGCGTCCACGGGCGGCGCCGAGGCCGGGGCGCCGGCCGGCCTCGGCGGGCCGAAGCGGTGGTGCCCGGTGGGGGACCGGTAGCGGACGGGAACGGCCAGGGCGGTGCCGCTGGCCGGGAGCGGGATGTACAGGTCGCCCTCGTCCGGAGCGTCCAGGCCGGCCTCGCGGGCCCAGCAGCGGAGCAGGTTCTCGGCGGTCGCCGCCTGGGCCGCGGCGTGGTGGCCTGCCGTCGGGACATCGGGCGTTGCCGGCGCACAAGGCGTTGGCGCACCGGGCGTTGGCGCACCGGGCGTTGGCGCACCGGGCGTTGGCGCTCCGGGCGTTGGCACGTCGGCGGGCGCTGCCGGAACCGCGGCGGTCGCCGGTCTCGGAGCGGGGACCGTCCTCGCGGCGAGTGCCGCCGGTGGAGTGGCGGGCGGGCGGGTACCGGGCGGCTCGGGTGTGGGGGTGGTGTGCAACGCGGTCCTCGTGACGTACGGGGGTGGGTGCGGCGGGTCTCGGTCTCAGCGCGCGGCGCGCGGCCGGTGGGGCGGGCCGTGGTCGCCGCGGCCCCGTTCCACCGCCCGCACGGCGTCGGCGAGGCGCTCCAGGACCGCCGACGTCTGCTCCTCGGTGACGATCAGGGGCGGCAGCAGTCGTACGACGTTCCTGGCCGGACCGGTCAGGTCCACGATCAACCCGCGGCGCAGACACGCGCGTTGGACAGCCCCGGCGAGTTCGCTCGCGGTGTCGCGGTGCCCGTCGCGGCCAGGGGACTCGCACCCGCCGCACGGCGCCGTCAGTTCCATGCCGATCATCAGTCCGCGCCCGCGCACGGCCCCGACGCACGCGAACTCCTCGGCCAGGCAGCGCAGTCGGGACAGTAGCCGGTCGCCCAGCGCGGCGGCGTGCCCGGCGAGGCCGTGCTCGCGGACGTGGGCGAGCGTCGCCGCGCCCGCGGCCAGGGCGAGTTGGTTGCCGCGGAAGGCGGCGGCCCCGGGTCCTGCGGCGGGTCCGTCGTCCAGGTCGGCCCGGTGGACCACCGCGGCCAGCGGCAGGCTGCCACCGATCGCCCTGGAGAGGACCAGCACGTCGGGGGTGACTCCGCTGTGCTCCACCGCCCAGAAGGCACCGGTCCGGCCGACGCCCGTCTCGGTCTCGTCGGCGATGAGCGGCACGGACCCTTCGGCCGTGATCCGCCGCAGATCGCGCAGCCAGGGGTCGGGGACGGGCAGGACGCCGTCCTCGCCACGTACCGGTTCGAGGAGCACTCCGGCGGGCGGTTCACCGGCGTCGTCCGGGCAGCACGCCGTGGCGTCCGCCGCGTGGTGGGCGCCGGTGGGGGTGACGATGCGGGTCCGGCCGGTGGCGGCGCGGACGAGGGCGACCGCGGTGGCGACCGGGTCGGTTCCGCCCGGTCCGCAGAAGCGCACGCGCGCGTGGTCGGCGAGGCCGGGCGGCAGGGTGCGCAGCAGCTCGGTGACGAAGGCGTCCTCGACCGGGGTGGTGAGGCCCATGACCTGCAAGGGGGCGCCCGAGTCGAGAACCCTGCGGATCGCCTCCAGCACGACGGGATGGTTGTGCCCCAGAGGCAGGGACCCCGCTCCCGAGGCACAGTCGAGGTAGCGGCGGCCGTCGGCGTCCTCGATGGTCAGCCCCCGGGCCCGCACGGGCACCACCGGCAGGGCGCGCGCGTAGGTGCGCGCCGCGGTCTCGGGCGCCGGCTGACGCCTCGGAGCGCCCTCGCCCCCGACCTCGGGCCGGGCGCACGAGCACACGGCACTCCCGCCGCCGGCCGCGATCACCTCGTACGCGGAACCCCTCACGGCCTCCCCCACCTCCCGCTGTCCGGACGCGATCCGTCGACGGCGGACCTCCACCGCTAGCAACCGCGGCGCGTGCCGGGGGTTACGGGTTGCCCGAAGATCCTTGCCGGCCGGGCGGCTGTGTCCGAACCGTTGCCGTTCCGTCGGAACTCCCCCACAGGCGGCGCATAGTGTGTGATCCCGTTCCAGGTCGCCGCCGCTCCGCGGAGTTCGGGAAGTCCGGGAGACCGGGCCGGGGCAGCGGAGCGACCGGCGGGGCACCACGTTCGTTCACAGCAGGGGGAGTCGACACCATGCGATCCATACGTCCGTCGTTCAGCAGGCGCGGAAAGGGGCGCGGACGGCGCGGGGGCTCCTCCGCGGCCGCCGTGGCGCTCGTCTCGGCGCTCGCGCTCACCGCCACGGCGTGCGAGTCCGGGGACCCGGAGGCGGGCGGCGACGCCTCCGCCTCCGCGACGGCCGCGGAGGACGGCAACGGCGGGATCCGGATCCCGGACCACATCAAGGACAAGCTCAAGGAACGCGGGATCGACGTCGACGACTGGAAGAACGGCGCCTGGAAGGACTGGAGCAAGGACGACTGGCTGCGCGAGGCGCAGGACTACGTCAACCCGATCATCGCGGGCCTGTGGGACCCGGACCGCATGCGGGACGCCGAGGAGCCGGGCAAGGAGGTCGACGACAGCGACCTCTCCGGTGACCAGGGCGTCACCGACCCGGAGCCGGCGCCCGTCGAGGCGCGGGCCGTCGAGCCCACGTACCACGACAACGCCGCCACGGCGGGCAAGCTGCTCTTCGACTCGCCCAAGGGCTCGATGGTCTGTTCGGCGACCGTGGTGAAGGACCCGGCCAACCCCGGCAAGTCCAACCTGGTGTGGACGGCGGGCCACTGCGTGCACGCCGGCAAGGAGGGCGGCTGGTACCGCAACATCGCCTTCGTACCGTCGTACAACGACGCCGGCATGTCGCTCGAGGAACTGGCGAACGCCTCCAAGGAGGAGATGGCTCCCTACGGCCTCTGGTGGGGCGACTGGGCGCAGACCTCGGACCAGTGGATCGAGCAGGGCGGTGCGACGGGCGGTGCCGGGGCCCCGTACGACTACGCCGTCATCCATGTGACGCCGGAGAAGGGCAGCGGCGGCAAGTCGCTGGAGGAGACGGTCGGCGCCGCGCTGCCGGTGGACTTCGGCGCGCCCGCGGTGCCCGAGGTCGAGAGCATCGAGGCGACCGGGTACCCGGCCGCGCCGCCGTACGACGGCCAGAAGCTGTACCAGTGCCAGGACAAGCCCGGGCGGCTGTCGATCAACGCCGCCGACCCGACGATGTACCGCATCGGCTGCACCATGACCGGCGGCTCGTCCGGCGGTGGCTGGGTCGCGACCGGCTCCGACGGCAAGCCGGCGCTGGTGTCCAACACCTCGATCGGCCCGGTGACGGCGGGCTGGCTGGCCGGTCCGCGGCTGGACAAGGGCGCCAAGGGCGTGCTCGACGCGGTGAGCGGCAAGTTCGCCGGCCAGTGAGCGCGGCCCGTACACCGCGCTGAATCAAGTTCACTCACACACGTTCCAACGGGGGTCGTCCCAGCATGCGTTCCACACCCAGGTCCGCCGCGCCACGGCGCGCGCGGCGCACCGCACTCGCCGCCGCCGGTCTCGTCACCGCGCTGACGGTCACCGCGACCGCCTGCGGCGGCTCGGAGGAGGACGAGGCCGCCGCCAAGCCCGGCGGTGGCACCTCGCAGGCCGCCGACGCCGGTGACACCGGTGGCGAGGGCGGTCTGCCCGCAGGTGTCGCGGACCGGCTCAAGGAGCAGGGCATCGACGTCGACCGGTGGAAGGACGGCGGCTGGAAGAACTGGGACAAGGACAAGTGGCTCACCGAGGCCAAGGACTTCGTCAACCCGATGATCGAGGGCCTGTGGAAGCCTGACCGGATGAAGTCGGCGAAGGAGGCCGACAAGACGGTCACCACCAAGGACGCGTCCGCCGACCAGGGCGCCACCGACCCCGAACCGGCCCCGGTGGAGGCCGTCGCCGAGAAGACGCCGTACCACGACAACGCGGCCCCGGTGGGCAAGGTCTTCTTCGACTCGCCCGAGGGCTCGATGGTCTGCTCGGGCACCGTCATCAAGGACGTCAACCACCCGGGCAAGTCCAACCTGGTGTGGACGGCCGGCCACTGCGTGCACGCCGGTGGCAGCGGCGGCTGGTACCGCAACATCGCCTTCGTGCCGTCCTACAATGACCTGGGCAAGTCCGAGGCGCAGCTGGCCGACGCGACCACCACCGAGATGGCGCCGTACGGCACCTGGTGGGCGAACTGGGCGTCGACCTCGAACCAGTGGATCCAGGGTGGTTCGGAGAACGGCGGCGACGGGGCCGCGCACGACTACTCCGTGCTGCACGTGAAGCCCGAGCAGGGGAGCAAATCCCTGGAGGAGACGGTCGGTGCCGCGCTGGAGGTGGACTTCTCCGCCCCTTCCGCGACCGAGGTTCCCAGCATGGGTGCCTGGGGTTACCCGGCCGCGGCGCCGTACAACGGGCTGGAGATGTTCAAGTGCGTCGACCGGCCCGGCCGGCTGTCGCTGAGCCCGTCGCTGCCGACGATGTACCGCATCGGCTGCACCATGACCGGCGGTTCGTCCGGGGGCGGCTGGTTCCGGGTGGTGGACGGCGAGACCAAGCTGGTCTCGAACACCTCGATCGGCCCGCTGGAGAACACCTGGCTGGCGGGTCCGCAACTGGGCCCGGAGGCCCGGTCGATGTACCAGAACATGAGTGAGACGTACGGCGGCCAGTGACCGCGCGGTCTGCCGGGGGCTCCTGCTCCCGGCAGACCGAAGGCCCGCCTCCGCGATGTGCGGGGGCGGGCCCTCTTCGCGCTTGCGGCGCTGCGGTACCCGGGTCAGAGCGCGGGCGCCGGCACGTACGGCGTCAGCTCCGCCGCCAGCTCCTCGTGCACCCGCACCTTGAGCAGGGTGCCCTCCGCGGTGTGCTCCTCGGAGATCACCTCGCCCTCGTCATGGGCGCGGGCGACCAGCTTGCCGTGGGTGTACGGCACGAGCGCCTCGATCTCGACCGAGGGACGCGGCAGCTCGTTGTCGATCAGCGCGAGCAGCTGGTCGATGTTCCGGCCGGTGCGTGCCGAGACGGCGATGGCCCGCTTCTCGACCCGCAGCAGCCGCTGGAGCACCAGCGGGTCGGCCATGTCGGCCTTGTTGACCACGACGATCTCGGGTACGTCGGTGGCGCCGACGTCCCTGATCACCTCGCGCACGGCGGCCAGTTGCTCCTCCGGGACCGGGTGCGAACCGTCGACCACGTGGAGGATCAGGTCGGAGTCGCCGACCTCCTCCATCGTGGAGCGGAACGCCTCGACCAGGTGGTGCGGCAGATGCCGGACGAAGCCGACGGTGTCGGCCAGCGTGTACAGTCGGCCGCTCGGCGTCTCCGCGCGGCGGACGGTCGGGTCCAGGGTGGCGAACAGGGCGTTCTCCACCAGCACGCCCGCGCCCGTGAGGCGGTTGAGCAGCGAGGACTTGCCGGCGTTGGTGTAGCCCGCGATGGCGACGGAGGGCACCTTGTGGCGCTTGCGCTCCTGGCGCTTGATCTCGCGGCCGGTCTTCATCTCCGCGATCTCCCGGCGCATCTTCGCCATCTTCTCGCGGATCCGGCGCCGGTCCGTCTCGATCTTGGTCTCACCGGGGCCACGGGTGGCGAGGCCGCCGCCCTTGCCGCCACCCATCTGACGGGACAGCGACTGACCCCAGCCGCGCAGCCTGGGCAGCATGTACTGCATCTGCGCGAGCGCCACCTGCGCCTTGCCCTCTCGGGACTTGGCGTGCTGGGCGAAGATGTCCAGGATCAGGGCCGTACGGTCGATGACCTTGACCTTGACGACGTCTTCGAGGTGGATCAGCTGTCCGGGGCTCAGCTCACCGTCGCAGATGACGGTGTCGGCGCCCGTGTCGAGGACGACGTCGCGCAGCTCCTCGGCCTTGCCGGAGCCGATGTACGTCGCGGCGTCGGGCTTGTCGCGCCGCTGGACCACGCCGTCGAGCACGAGGGCACCGGCGGTCTCGGCGAGGGCGGCCAGCTCGGCGAGCGAGTTCTCCGCGTCCTGCACGGTGCCCGAGGTCCACACGCCGACGAGGACGACCCGCTCCAGGCGGAGCTGGCGGTACTCGACCTCGGTGACGTCCTCGAGCTCGGTGGAGAGGCCGGCGACGCGGCGCAGTGCCGCGCGGTCGGAGCGGTCGAACTGCTCACCGTCCCACTGCGAGCCGGTCTCGTGGTTCCAGGCGACGTCCTCTTCCATCAGGGCATCGGCCCGGAGGCCCTCGGGATAGGTCTGCGCGAGACGCTTGGTGTCCTGGGAGGGGGAAGAAGAGGAGGTCATTGGATCCTTACGTAGCTGGGAAGGGGTCGCGCGGCACTTCGGCTGCGGCATTCTGCACAACGCACGAGCCGCCGGGGAGATTCCCGCGGCCCGTACCGCGCCGTCCCGAAGATGGTCGCACGGCACGGGCCGTCTCGTCACCGGCTTATTCGCCGTGTGCCTTATGGGACCCGTGGGCCTTCTGAGACGCGGGCGCCTTCTTGGACGCGGCCGTCGGCTTCCAGTCCGGGTGGCCGGGCATGGGCGGGGTCTTCTCGGCGTAGAGCCAGCCCTGGAAGAAGGCGCCGAGGTCGCGGCCGGAGATCTCGGAGGCGAGCCGGACGAAGTCGGCGGTGGTGGCGTTGGCGTCCCGGTGGCGGTCGACCCAGACGGACTCCAGGCGCTCGAAGGCGGTCCGGCCGATCTCCTGGCGCAGCGCGTAGAGCACGAGCGCGGCACCGTCGTAGACGTTGGCGCGGAAGATGCCGGTCTTGCTGCCGGAGGTGGGCGGCTTGGGGGCGGCCGGGGGCCCTCCCTTGGCGCGCCAGCCGTCGGAGGCGCCGTAGGCGGCCTTCATGCGCGCCGTCACGGGCTTGTCCGCGGTCTCCTCCGCGTACAGCGCCTCGTACCAGGTGGCGTGCCCCTCGTTGAGCCACAGGTCGGACCAGGTGCCCGGGCTGACGCTGTTGCCGAACCACTGGTGGGCCAGCTCGTGGACCATGATCGACTCGACGTACCACGCGGGGTAGCCGGCCTCCGTGAACAGTTCGCGCTCGAAGAGGGAGAGCGTCTGGGTCTCCAGCTCGAAGCCGGTGGTGGCGTCGGCCAGGAGCAGGCCGTACGTCTCGAAGGGGTAGCGCCCGACCTTCTTCTCCATCCAGGCGATCTGGTCCGGCGTCTTCCGCAGCCAGGGTTCGAGCGCCGCGCGGTGCTTCGTCGGTACGACGTCCCGTACCGGCAGCCCGTGCGGGCCGGTGCGGTGCAGCACCGTGGAGCGGCCGATGGACACCTGGGCCAGCTCGGTCGCCATGGGGTGCCGGGTCCGGTAGGTCCAGGTGGTCGAGGAGCCGGTGCGCTCGACGCCCGCCGGGAGTCCGTTGGCGACCGCGGTGAGCCCGTCGGGCGCGGTGACGCGGAAGGTGAAGCTCGCCTTGTCGGAGGGGTGGTCGTTGCAGGGGAAGACCAGGTGGGCGACGTCGGCCTGGTTGGCCATGGCGAGGCCGTCGGCGGTGCGCACCCAGCCGCCCGGGCGGTCCTCGGCGTACACGGGGTCGCTGCTGTGCCGCACGGTGATCCGCGTCCGCTCGCCCTCGTCCAGGGCGTCCGCGGGTGTGACGACCAGGTCCTCGCCGGCCGTGGCGAAGTCCGCGGGCTCGCCGTCGACCTCGACGGAGTCGACCTTGCCGTGGGCGAAGTCGAGGTTGACCCGGTCCAGGTCGGCCGTCGTCCGGGCGTCGATGGTGGTGACGGCCTTCAGCGGCTTGGTGTTGCTGCCCGAGTAGGTGAAGGAGAGGTCGTAGGCCGTGACGTCGTAGCCGGGGTTTCCCAGGTGCGGGTAGAGGCGGTCGCCGACGCCCAGCGGGGCCGGCGGGGCGCTCGCGGCGACCAGGCAGACGGAGACGGCGGAGGCGAGCAGCGCCGCCGCCCTGAGCCGGCGCCGGGAGCGTACGCGGGGCCGTGGACGCGAGGGCTGAGAGACGCGCGGGGCGTGAGCGGTGTGAGCGCTGTGAGGGGTGTGCGGCATCCCTCACGGCTATCAGCGCGCGCGTGCCCGGCGGCGACGGCGCGCGCCCGGGGCACCCGAACGGGTAGGTCCCGCTCAGGCCCGTACGTCCCGCTCAGGCCCGTACGTCCCGCTCAGGCCCCGGTGGGCTGCGGCTGGGACCTGCTGACGTCGTACACCCCGGCCACGTCGCGCATCGCGCGCATCAGGGCGGGCAGCCGGGCCGCGTCCGGGAGCAGCACGGTGTAGGTGTGGCGGACCCGCTGGCGGTCCGGGGGCTCGACGGTCGCCGAGACGATCTCGGCGCCTTCGAGGGCCATGGCCTCGGTGAGGTCGGCCAGGAGGTGCGGGCGGCCGAACGATTCGGCGAGCAGCGTGACCCGGCACTCGGTGCTGTCGCCCCAGCGCACGTCGACCTCGGGGCGCCCGGCGCTCGTCATGCGGGCCACGGCGGGGCACTCCGCGCGGTGCACGGTCACCACTCCCCCGCGGACCGCGAAGCCGGTGATCCGGTCGGGCGGCACGGGCGTGCAGCAGCCGGCCAGGCGGACGGTCGCGCCCGGCAGGTCGACCCGTACGTCGGGGGATACGGCTCCGGAGCCGGGGCGGACCTCCGGCGCGTCGGCCGCGGGGCGTGAGGCGGGTGCGGGGGCGTCGTCGGCCGGGGTGGCGCCGTGGGCCGGGTTCCCGGCCGCTGTCTCCGCCCCTGCCGCCGCCTCGGTCTCCGGGTCGGCGGACGTGGTCGCCGGACGTGCGGCGAGGCGGCGCTGGATGGCGATCCGCGCGGCGGGCGTGTGGGCGTGCTCCAGCCAGTCGCCGGCGGGCTCGGAGGCGGGGTCCTGGCCCATCAGGAGCTGCACGCCGTCGCCGTCGCGCAGCACCGTGCTCATGGTGGCCAGGCGGCCGTTCACCCGGGCGCCCATGCAGGCGTGCGCGTCCTCGCCGTACTGGGCGTAGGCGGCGTCGACGCAGGTGGCGCCCTCGGGGAGGCCGAGGGTGCCGCCGTCGGGGCGGAAGACGGTGATCTCGCGGTCCTGGGCGAGGTCCTCGCGCAGGGTGGACCAGAAGGTGTCGGGGTCGGGTGCGCCGCGCTGCCAGTCGAGCAGCCGGGAGAGCCAGCCGGGGCGCGTCGGGTCGGCGCGTTCGCCGTCGCTCGCGGTCTGCTCCTCCGGTGGCGTGGCGTAGGGGTTGCCGAGCGCGACGACGCCCGCCTCGGCGACCTTGTGCATCTGGTGGGTGCGGATGAGGACTTCGACGACCTGGCCGTCCTGCGCACGGGCCACCGCGGTGTGCAGCGACTGGTACAGGTTGAACTTCGGGACGGCGATGAAGTCCTTGAACTCCGAGACGACGGGCGTCATACAGGTGTGCAGTTCGCCGAGGACGGCGTAGCAGTCGGCGTCCTCCTGCACGAGCACCAGGAGGCGGCCGAAGTCGGCGCCGCGGAGCGGATCGCGTTTGCGGGAGACGCGGTGCAGGGAGACGAAGTGGCGGGGCCGGATGAGGACTTCGGCGTTGATGTCGGCCTCGCGCAGCACCTTGCGGACGTCCTCGGCGACCTCGGCCAGCGGGTCGTCCGCGCGGGCGGCGTTCTCGTCGATCAGCTCGCGTGTGTGCTCGTACTCCTCGGGGTGCATGACCGCGAAGACGAGGTCCTCCAGCTCGGACTTGAGCGCCTGGACGCCGAGCCGTTCGGCGAGCGGGATGAGTACGTCCCGGGTCACCTTGGCGATGCGCTCCTGTTTCTCGCGGCGCATCACTCCCAGGGTGCGCATGTTGTGCAGCCGGTCGGCGAGTTTGATCGACATCACGCGGACGTCGTTGCCGGTGGCGAGGAGCATCTTGCGGAAGGTCTCGGGCTCGGCGGCGGCGCCGTAGTCGACCTTCTCCAGCTTGGTGACGCCGTCGACGAGGTAGCGCACCTCGGCACCGAACTCCTCGCCGACCTGATCGAGCGTCACGTCGGTGTCCTCGACGGTGTCGTGCAGGAGCGAGGCGGTCAGGGTGGTGGTCTCCGCGCCGAGTTCCGCGAGGATCAGGGTCACGGCGAGCGGGTGGGTGATGTACGGCTCGCCGCTCTTGCGCATCTGGCCGCGGTGCGAGGACTCGGCCAGCAGGTAGGCGCGGCGCAGCGGGTCGAGGTCGGCGTCGGGGTGGTGGGCGCGGTGGGCCTCGACGACGTGGCCGATGGCGTCGGGCAGCCGGCCGCGGGCCGTGGAGCCGCGCAGCGCGGCGCGGCCGAGGCGGCGCAGATCGATCCGGGGGCGGGCCTTTCTGCGGGCCGCCGCAGGCCCGACGGGGCCGACGCTCGCGGGCGTCACGGGGCCGGGGCTCGCTGGATTCACGGCCTCCGCGTTCATGGGCACCTCCGGCTGCGTAAACCGGCGGACGGGGTATCCCAGGGCGGACACGGCTCAGGGGATGGTGTCGGTCCCCCGTCCGGGCCGGTGCTTGATGCTATCGAGCCCACCACGTGCGGCCGACCGCCTCTCGCCGAGCGTGAAACGGATCACCCATTCGAGCGATGAGCCGAGGGTTTACGTTTTCGTACTGAGTGTCATGGACCGGGCTGTGGTTCACCCGGCCGTCGTCGTGGCGAGTACCCCTTCCAGCCATGCGGAGTCGAACTCTCCCTCCGCGACGATCACTGCCGGACCGGTCATCTCGATCTCGCCGTCGGGGCGCTCGGTGATCACCAGGGTGCCGCCGGGCAGGTCGACGGTGTAGGTCGCCGGGGTCCCGGTGGCCGCCGGGTCGGCGCCGTCCCTGCGCGCGGTGGCGACGGCGACGGCGCACGCGCCGGTGCCGCAGGAACGGGTCTCCCCGGAACCGCGCTCGTGCACCCGCATCGCGACGTGGCGGGGGCCGCGGTCGACGACGAACTCGACGTTGACCCCGTCCGGGTAGGCGGCGGCCGGCCCGACGGGCGGCGCGGTGTACAGGTCGCCCGCGTGGTCGAGGTCGGCGACGAAGGCGACCGCGTGCGGGTTGCCCATGTTCACGTTCCGCGCGGGCCAGTGACGCTCGCCGACGCTCACCTCGACGTCGCCCTCGGGGAGCAGGGCGCGGCCCATGCCGACGGTGACGTCGCCGTTCTTGGCGAGGTGCACGGTCTTCACGCCTCCGCGCGTGGCGACGGCGAGATCTCCCTCGGTGACGTGCCCGGCGCGCTGGAGGTAGCGCGCGAAGACCCGTACGCCGTTGCCGCACATCTCGGCGACCGAGCCGTCGCCGTTGCGGTAGTCCATGAACCACTCCGCCTCGGCCGCCATCTCCCGGGCGTCGGGGTGCGCCGCGGACCGCACCACGTGCAGGAGTCCGTCACCGCCGATGCCCGCGCGGCGGTCGCACAGGGCGGCGACGGCGGCGGGGGGCAGGTCGACGGCGTTCTGCGGGTCCGGGACGATCACGAAGTCGTTCTCGGTGCCGTGACCCTTGAGGAAGGCGATCCGCGTGCTCATTCCTCGATCGTACGGGTTGGGTACGACGAGCCGGGAGCGGGACGTGGGGGTGCGTGCGGGCGGGGGTCTCAGCCCCGCAGGCGGGCCACCCGCCACACGGCCAGGACGACGATCGCGACGACCGCCAGGGCGTAGACGGTGATCATCCGCCAGTCGGCACGGCGCCCGGATCCGCGCTGCGGGAGGCCGGGCCAGGTGTAGCCGACGCGGCGGGCGGCCATCATGCCCCAGCCGGCCGCGCACGAGCAGATCAGTAGCCCCAGCATGGCGATCACGGCGCCGCTGTCGCCGAAGTCGAAGGCGAGGGGGAAGGCGAACATCAGGGAGCCGAGGGCGGCCAGGCAGACGATGGGCGCGAGCTGCCAGATCCGCAGCCGGCGCTGGGGCCGCAGCTCGACCTCGACCTCGTCCCCGTACATCTCGTCGGGCTCGGGGCCGTCGGCCGCCACGCCCTGCGGAGTCTCATCGGGGCCGTCGGGGCTCAGGGCGGGTCCGTCCGGCTCCGGGCCACCGGGGCCGACGGTGTCGTGCTCGGTGCTCGGTGCGGTGTCGCGAGGGCCGGCCTCCATCGCCACGCGCCCTCCCAACTAGGACTCACTCGGTCGATCGAAGCTCGATGATGGCACGCCGTCGGAGGCCGGGATGACGGCCGGGGCGTCCCGATGCCATCACGTGATCAGGCTGTAACCGGTCGTTCGACCAACGACAGGGCGAGCCGCGGAAGTTCCGTGCGATCCGCCACACCCCCACTCAACCAGTGCACCCGCGGGTCGCGCCTGAACCATGAATCCTGACGGCGCGCGAAGCGCTTGGTGGCACGGACGGTCTCCGCGCGCGCCTCGTCGAGCGTGCAGTCACCGGCAAGCGCCGTGAGCACCTGCTGGTAGCCGAGCGCGCGCGACGCCGTACGCCCCTCGCGCAACCCACGCGCCTCGAGTGCGCGCACTTCCTCGACCAGTCCGGCCTCCCACATCCGGTCGACGCGGCGGGCGATGCGCTCGTCCAGTTCGGGGCGCGCCACGTCGACGCCGATCTGCACGGTGTCGTAGACGGAGTCGTGACCGGGGAGGTTGGCGGTGAAGGGGCGGCCGGTGATCTCGATCACCTCGAGCGCGCGCACGATCCGGCGGCCGTTGCCGGGGAGGATGGCCCGCGCGGCCTCCGGGTCGGCGGCGGCCAGCCGGGCGTGCAGCGCCCCCGAGCCCAGCTCGGCGAGTTCCTCCTCCAGCCGGGCCCTGACCTCGGGGTCGGTGCCGGGGAACTCCAGGTTGTCGACGGCGCCGCGGACGTAGAGGCCGGAGCCGCCGACGAGGACGGGCCAGCGCCCCTCGGCGAGCAGGGCGTCGATCCGCTCCCGGGCCAGCCGCTGGTACTCGGCGACGGACGCCGCGACCGTCACGTCCCAGATGTCCAGGAGATGGTGCGGGACGCCGCCGCGTTCCCCGGGGGTCAGTTTCGCGGTGCCGATGTCCATCCCACGGTAGAGCTGCATGGAGTCGGCGTTGACGACCTCGCCGCCCAGCCGCTGGGCCAGGAAGACGCCCAGATCGGACTTTCCGGCCGCGGTGGGTCCGACTACGGCGATGACACGGGGGGCGGAGGGTGCGCTGCTCACCGGACCAGTCTCGCAAACCCCGGACCTCGCTCTCGAACGAGTTACGTGACGGTCCGCGGCCGGGGTCGTTGCCCGTTGCGAGGTTCCCGCTCCCCGGACGGCCGGGGCGATGGCCCCGGCCACGCAATCGGACGCACCGGATACCGCGGGATTTCGCCCGCACGAGTAACGTATGGAGTTGAAATGGGCGTTTTTGCACGGCTTCTCCGGAAGTCGAAGAACACCGAGGAGGCGTCGGCCGCCGAGACCGGGGGCGACGGCACCGAGACCGAGCGGGCCGCGGAGGAGACCACGGCGGAGGCCGCGGAGACGGCCGAGTCCGGCCCTCGGAACACCGCGGAGACCGACGAGGCCGCCACGGCCCCCGAGGCCGCCGACTCCGACGGTGTCGGCATCCCCAAGCAGCAGTCCGCCGGGGAGGCCGTCGACAACGAGACCGACAAGGGCGCCCGCACCTGACCGCCCCGTGAGGGAAGGCGAACCATGGGTCTCCTGGACAACTTGAAGGCCAGACTCGGACCGGCGAAGGGCAAGGTCTCCGACCTCGCGCAGCAGCACGAGGACAAGATCGACCGCGGCCTCGACAAGATGGCGCGGACCGTCGACGAGAAGACCAAGGGCAAGTACAGCGACCGGATCCAGACCGGCACGGGCAAGGCCAAGGGTGCCGTGGACCGTCTCGCTCACAAGGACGAGGGAACGGGCCCAGGCGGGGGCACGCCGGGCAGCACCCCGGGCGGTCCGCCACCGGCCGGACCCCCTCCGGCCTCCTGACCCGCCACACCGGCGGGTCACGCCCGCGTCGGCGGACGGTCACGGAGCGGATCAGCGCGTCGGCTGACCGGCTCCGTGACCGTCCGCCGAGGGCACTGCCACGACGACGACTACGACTACGACTACGACCAAGCGGCCGCGACGTACCCCACCCCGTACGGAGCGTCCTCGTACAGCAGCGTGCCCGACAGGCCCGTTCCCCCGGCGGCGCCCGCGAGGACCTGCCAGGGGGCCCGGCCGGACACCTTCAGCTCACGGGCTAGGGCGACGTCCAGCCCGGCGAGGGCGGTCACGTCCGCCGCGCCCAGCGCGCGCCCCGCCGCCGCGTCGAAGGGCGCCGCCCGCTCGTCGAGGTAGCCCGGCGCCTTGAGCGTGCGGCACGCGCTGGCGTCGCCCAGCACCAGCAGCGCCATCCGCCCGGCTCGCCCGGCGAGGTCGCGGCCGACGGCGGCGCACCGCTCGGCGGGAAGGTCCTCCCCCACCCCGACGCCCTCGACGGGCGCGTGGAACCAGTCGGTACGCGCGAGCAGCCAGGCCCCGACGGCGAAGCCGTACGGCAGTTCACTCCCGGCCGCCGACGTGGCCGCCCCGGTGTCCGGCCCCAGCCGCACGTCCAGGTCCACGCCGAAGCCGCGGAACGAGCCCGGCGTCCCCTGCGGGTAGATCTCCGGCCCGGCCGCGTCCGCGGGTCCGACGACCACGAGCCGGTCGGGCCGGGCGGCGGCGAGCACGCCCAGCGCGTCCGTGCACGCCGCGCGGGCGGCGTCCAGCTCGGGTGCGGCGCCCGCGGCGACCTCCGGGACGAGGAGCGGCGGGCAGGGGCAGACGGCGGCGGCGACAAGCATGATCGGCAGCGTAACCCCGCGCCTCGCCCGGGGTCGCACTCCCCCGCGGTCAGTCGCAGCCGCAGCCGCTCGCCACCGCCGGCTGGGGCTCGGGCACGCCGATCTTCGGCAGGCCGAGCAGCACGCCCGCCGGCTTGGCCTGCTCGGCCGCGTTGCGCTTCTCCCAGGCGTCGCCCGCGCGGGTGCGCCGCACGTCGAGGACCGCGCCCTCGGCGAGGAGGTGGTGCGGGGCGGCGTAGGTGATCTCGACCGTCACCACGTCGCCCGGCCGGACCTCCTGGCCGGGCTTGGTGAAGTGCACCAGACGGTTGTCGGGTGCGCGGCCGGAGAGCCGGTGGGTGGTGCCGTCCTTGCGGCCCTCGCCCTCGGCGACCATCAGCTCCAGGGTGCGGCCGACCTGCTTCTTGTTCTCCTCCCAGGAGATCTCCTCCTGGAGGGCGACGAGGCGCTCGTAGCGCTCCTGGACGACCGCCTTGGGGATCTGGCCGTCCATCTCGGCGGCCGGAGTGCCGGGCCGCTTGGAGTACTGGAAGGTGTACGCCTGGGCGAACCGGGCCTCGCGCACCACGTGCAGGGTCTGCTCGAAGTCCTCCTCGGTCTCGCCGGGGAAGCCCACGATGATGTCGGTGGTGATCGCCGCGTGCGGGATGGCGGCCCGCACCTTCTCGATGATCCCCAGGTAGCGCTCCTGCCGGTAGGAGCGGCGCATCGCCCTCAGCACCGGGTCGGAGCCGGACTGGAGCGGCATGTGCAGCTGCGGCATGGCGTTCGGCGTCTCGGCCATGGCGGCGATGACGTCGTCGGTGAAGTCGCGCGGGTGCGGGGAGGTGAAGCGGACGCGCTCCAGGCCGTCGATGCTCCCGCAGGCGCGCAGCAGCTTGCTGAACGCCTCGCGGTCGCCCATGTCGGAGCCGTAGGCGTTGACGTTCTGCCCGAGGAGGGTGATCTCCGAGACGCCCTCGGCGACCAGGGCCTCGACCTCGGCGAGGATGTCGCCGGGGCGGCGGTCCTTCTCCTTGCCGCGCAGCGCCGGGACGATGCAGAAGGTACAGGTGTTGTTGCAGCCGACGGAGATGGAGACCCAGGCCGCGTAGGCACTCTCGCGCCGGGTCGGCAGCGTCGACGGGAACGCCTCCAGGGACTCGGCGATCTCGACCTGCGCCTCCTCCTGCACGCGGGCGCGCTCCAGCAGCACCGGGAGCTTGCCGATGTTGTGCGTGCCGAAGACGACGTCCACCCAGGGGGCGCGCTTGACGATGGTGTCGCGGTCCTTCTGCGCGAGGCAGCCGCCGACCGCGATCTGCATCCCGGGGCGGCTCGCCTTCTTCGGGGCGAGGTGGCCGAGGTTGCCGTACAGCTTGTTGTCGGCGTTCTCCCGGACGGCGCAGGTGTTGAAGACGACGACGTCCGCGTCGCCGTCGGCGCCTTCGGCGGCGCGGACGTACCCCGCGTCCTCCAGCAGGCCGGACAATCGCTCGGAGTCGTGGACGTTCATCTGGCACCCGTAGGTGCGTACTTCGTAGGTGCGC
This sequence comes from Streptomyces sp. NPDC058985, assembly GCF_042740985.1. Classification (NCBI taxonomy): domain Bacteria; kingdom Bacillati; phylum Actinomycetota; class Actinomycetes; order Kitasatosporales; family Streptomycetaceae; genus Streptomyces; species Streptomyces sp. NPDC058985. The sequence continues at coordinate 99,141 of NZ_JBHYJX010000017.1, forward strand.
GTGCCGCCCGCTGTCCGGCTCCGGTCGATGCTGCTCATGGCAATAAGGGTAGGCGGTCGGCGGCGATGGCCCGGGCCGCCTGTGGACAACCCGGATCGGGGCTGGTCAGGGCTCGATCAGGCCCGCGCGGATCGCGTACCGGGTCAGCTCGAGGCGGTCGCGGACGCCCAGCTTCTGCAGGAGGTTGGCGCGGTGGCGTTCGACGGTCTTGGCGCTGATGAAGAGCAGTTCGCCGATCTCCTTGGAGGTGTGCCCCTCGGCGACGAGCTTGAGGATCTCCTCCTCGCGTTCCGTGATGGGCCGCTCCGGCAGGCCGCCGCCCCGGTCCATGCGGTCCAGGTAGGACCGGACGAGGGCCCGTTCGGCGCCGGGGTAGATGAACGGTTCGTCGCGCACGGCGGCCCGGCACGCCTCGACCAGGTCGCGGTCGGCGACGGACTTGAGGACGTATCCGCAGGCGCCGGCCTTGAGGGCCTCGAAGAAGTACTGCTCGTTGTCGTACATGGTCAGGATCAGGATGCGCAGCCCGGGCAGCCGTCGGGAGAGTTCGCGGGCCGCCTGGAGGCCGGTCATGCGGGGCATCGCGACGTCCAGGACGGCCAGGTCGACCCCGGTGGCCAGGGCCGCCGCGACCGCCTCGGCACCGTCACCGGCCTCGGCGACCACCGTGAGGTCCGGTTCGCCGTCCAGGATGAGGCGTACCCCGCGGCGTACGAGGGTGTGGTCGTCGGCGAGCAGGACGCGGATCGGGGGCCGTGCGGACATCAGGGGCTGTCTCCGGTTCGGTCTGCGAAACGCTCCCCGGGCGGGGCGGGAACGCGCAGGCGTACGTCGGTGCCCCCTCCGGGGGCGGGTTCGAAGTGGATCTCGGCTCCGATCAGCAGGGCCCGCTCACGCATGCCCCGGATCCCGGCGCCCTCGGCGGCCGTGCCGAGACCGGTGCCGTTGTCGCGGACGAGCAGTTCGACACCGCCGGCCAGCGGACGCAGGCTGAGCGCGGCGTGGTCGGCGGCGGCGTGCCGGGCGGTGTTGGTCAGGCCCTCCTGGGCGACCCGGTAGAGCACCAGTTCCGCCTCCGGGGCGAGCGGGGGCAGGTCGCCGGGGACGTGGTGCTCGACGGACAGCCCGTGGTGGGTGAACTCGGCGGCGAGGGAGCGCAGCGCGCTGGGCAGGCCGAGTTCCTCCAGGACGCCGGGGCGCAGCCGGCGGGCGATGCGGCGGATCTCGTCGAGGCCGGACCGGGTGGCCTCCTGCGCCAGCGACACCTCATCGCGCAGTTCGCCGGGGACCCGGTCGGCGACCCTCTTGAGCTGGAGGAGGACGGCGGTGAGGGTCTGGCCGACCTCGTCGTGCAGTTCGCGGGCGATGCGGTGGCGTTCGCGTTCCTGCGCCTGGAGCGCGCGGCCGGCGCCGGCCGCGCGCTCGGCCCGCAGCCGGTCCAGCATCGTGTTGTACGTGGCGATCAGCTGGGCCGCCTCGGCCGGTCCGGCGACCGCCGGGCGGGCGCCGGGCACCAGCAGGTCGGCGGTGGCCATGGCGCGGCCGAGCCGGTGCAGGGGGTTCAGGCCGATGCGCAGGACGACCGCGTTTCCGGCGAGCAGCGCGGCGAGGCCCACGAGCAGGATCAGTGCCTCACCGGGCAGGACCGGCGTCGAGACGGTGAGTGGTCCCAGGAGCAGGGCGGTGGCGACGAACAGGCCCGCGGCGTTGAGTGAGAAGATCCGCCAGAAGAGCGACACGGTCCTCTTTCCGCTCCTCCCGGCTTCCGCGCACGACACCGCCGCGGCCAGTCTGCGCGCCCGCGACCGGCCGCGTATATCCGTCACGACACCCATATCGCCACGGTACGTGCGGATGACAGCATGGCGGGGCCGTGAGCACGTCGCGTACGTGCGGGAAGTGCGGCAAGGGAAGCAGGACGAATGAGGGGAAAACTCGTGTCAGCACCACGCCTGAGGGCGACGCCGCTGCCGGGTATCGGGGTCCAGTACGACCTGGAGACGCGCGCACACCGCCATCTGTCGGTGGTGGCACACCGCGACGGCGCCCGCACGGTGAACGTCTACCGGGACGACGATCCCGACTCGTGCGCGCACTCGCTGCGCCTGACCGGCCCCGAGGCGGGTGCCCTGATCGACGCGCTGAAGCCCTCGCACCACAGCGCCAGCCTGCTCTACACCACGGACCTGGGCCTGGTCGCCGAGCGGATCGAGGTGTCCGCCACCTCCCGCTGGAACGGGCGGCTGCTGGGCGAGACGTCCATGCGGACCGAGACCGGCGCGTCGATCGTGGCGGTGCTGCGCCGGGCCGAGGCGATCCCCTCCCCGGCGCCGGACTTCCGGCTGGTGGGTGGTGACACCTTGATCGTCATCGGCACCCGTGAGGGCGTCGACGCCGCCGCGGCGATACTCGGGCAGGAGTGAGCCGGTGCACTCCGCGGTCCTCCTGATCGAGTTCGGTTCCATCATCCTGGGTCTGGGGCTGCTCGGCCGGTTCGCCGGGCGCTACCGGCTCTCCCCCATCCCGCTGTACCTGCTGGCCGGTCTGGCCTTCGGCGAGGGCGGGCTGCTCCCGCTCGGCGCGAGCGAGGAGTTCGTCGCCATCGGCGCCGAGATCGGTGTCATCCTCCTGCTGCTGATGCTGGGCCTGGAGTACACGGCCAGCGACCTCGTCACGAACCTCAAGTCCCACTATCCGGCCGGCCTCGTCGACTGCGCGCTCAACGCGGTGCCGGGTGCGGTGGCCGCGCTGCTGCTGGGCTGGGGTCCGGTGGCGGCCGTCGTCCTCGCCGGTGTCACGTGGATCTCGTCGTCCGGTGTCATCGCCAAGGTGCTGGGCGATCTGGGCCGGGTCGGCAACCGTGAGACGCCGGTGATCCTGAGCGTGCTGGTCCTGGAGGACCTGGCGATGGCGGTGTACCTGCCGATCGTCACCGCGCTGGTCGCCGGTGCCGGGCTGATGACCGGCAGCATCACCCTGGCGGTCGCGCTGGCCGCGGCGGGGCTGGTGCTCTTCGTGGCGCTGCGCTACGGCCGGCTCATCTCGCGGTTCGTCTCCAGCGACGACCCGGAGAAGCTGCTGCTGGTGGTGCTCGGCCTGACGATCCTGGTCGCGGGTGTGGCGCAGCAGCTCCAGGTGTCGGCCGCGGTGGGCGCCTTCCTCGTGGGCATCGCGCTGTCCGGGGAGGTGGCGGAGGGCGCGCACACGCTGCTGAGCCCGCTGCGGGACCTGTTCGCCGCCGTGTTCTTCGTCTTCTTCGGCCTGCACACGGACCCGGCCAGCATTCCGCCGGTCCTGCTGCCGGCCCTCGCGCTGGCCCTGCTCACGGCAGTGACGAAGATCGCCACCGGGTACTGGGCGGCACGGCGCGCCGGGATCTCCGTCAAGGGCCGCTGGCGTGCGGGCGGGGCGCTGGTGGCGCGCGGCGAGTTCTCGATCGTCATCGCGGGTCTCGCGGTCTCGGCCGGCATCGAGCCGTCCCTGGGCCCGCTGGCCACGGCCTACGTCCTCATCCTGGTCGTCCTCGGCCCCCTCACCGCCCGCTTCACCGAGCCGCTGGGGATGCGCCTGTTCGGCCGCCGGGACCGTCCCGACCACCCGGGCGGCGGCATCCCCGACGGGGCGTCCCGGACGACGACGGGGGCGGAGGCGTCGGTCGGCGACTGACGGCGGCTTCGGCCGCGCGGGTCTCCGCGAGGGCATCAGCCGCGCGGCGTGGGTCTCCGCGAGGGCCTCAGCCGCGCGGCGTCTCCGGCATATCCGGGGTCCGCGGTGTCCGCGGCGTCCCCACCGCGTCCGGCGTCCGTGGCGTCCACCCCTGGCGGCGCAGGACGGCGGAGACGTCCGGCGCCTCGTAGTGGTCGCCCTTGAGGACCTTGCCGTCGGCGCGGCGGCTGACGCTGCCGTCGGGGCCGAGCTTGGTCATGTTGGAGCGGTGGATCTCGGCGATCACCTCGTCCAGGTCGATGCCGTGGACGAGGGCCGTGCCGTAGGCGACGTAGACGACGTCGGCCAGTTCGTGTGCGAGCCGGTCGAGCGGACCCGTCACCGACACCTCCGCGACCTCGGCGGCCTCCTCGGCGAGCAGCTCACCTCTGTGCGCCGCCAGGCCGGGCGAGACCTCGGCCGGGGCGCTGCGGGCGTCCAGCCCGAAGGCGAGGTGGAAGGCGTGGACCAGATCGGCGGGCGAGGTGTTGCTCATGCCGAGGACTCTAGCGACCGCCACCGACAACGGTCCCGCGCTCTCGCCGCGGTGTGAGCTCCGCCCTGGTCAGGGCCGGTGCGGGCTGGCAGGATCGGCCCCATGTCCACGCTGCTCTCCCGTATCGGCGGGCGCCGGGCCGCCCAGGGCGCGGTCGCCGGTGCCGTCGTGCTCGGGCTGCTGCTGTGGTGGCTGCTGCCGCTGGGTGAGAAGCCGCCGGGCGGGAGCGTCACGTTCAGCACCGGCACCCGCGCGGGCGTCTACCAGAAGTACGGCGAGCTGCTCCGCTCCGAGCTGCGCAAGGACATGCCGGGTCTGGACGTGCGGCTGATGACCAGCGCGGGCTCGCAGGAGAACGTCGAGCGGGTCGCGTCCGGTGAGGCCGACTTCACGATCGCCGCGGCCGACGCGGTGGAGACGTACAAGCTGGCCGGCCGGCCCGGGGCCGAGACGCTGCGGGGGGTCACCCGCCTCTACGACGACTACGTGCAGCTCGTGGTGCCGACCGACTCGGACATCCAGTCGGTCGCCGATCTGCGGGGCAAGCGGGTCGCGATAGGGCTGCCCAACTCGGGCGTGCGGCTGATCGCCACCCGTCTCCTGAAGGCCGTCGGCATCGATCCGGAGACGGACATCACGCCCCGCGCGGACGGCATCGACACCGGCCCCGGGCGGCTCGGCGACGAACTGGACGCGTTCTTCTGGTCGGGCGGCGTGCCGACCGACGGGCTCAGGCAGATCGCGGAGACGTCCGCCTTCCGCTTCGTGCCGATCGGCGACGACCTGGTCACCGAGCTGCACGAGTCGGGCGGCGCGACCCGCTACTACCGCACCACCAACATGCCGGAGTCGGCGTACCCCACCGTGCAGAACGGCGCCGTGGTGCCCACCATGGCGGTGTCCAACCTGCTGGTGACCCGCGCGGACGTCGATCCGCGGCTCACCGAGTGGCTGACCCGGACCGTGCTGGACAGCCGCGACGGCATCGGGGCGCACGTCCACTCCGCGCAGCTGGTGGATCTGCGCACGGCGATATACACCGACCCGCTGGAACTGCACGAGGGCGCCCGGCGCTACTACCGGTCGGTCAAGCCGTAGGCGCCCTGCCGCCTACCGGTCACCGGAGCCGTAGGGCCGCTCGGGCTCCTTGGGCGCGGTCCCCGTCCTCGGCACCGTGACGGTGACCTCCAGGCCGTGCGGCACGTGGTGGCCGAAGGAGATCGAGCCGTCCCCCGCCGCGAGCAGCGCCCGGCAGATGGACAGGCCGAGCCCCGACCCCTTGACGTTCTGGTGCCGGCCGCTGCGCCAGAAGCGGTCGCCCACGCGCGCGAGCTCCTCGTCGGTGAGCCCGGGGCCGTTGTCGGTGACGACGACCGTGGCGGCGTTCCCGGTGGAGGCGACCTCGACCCGGACGGTCTCCTTGGGCGGCGTGAACTTCACCGCGTTGTCGATGACCGCGTCCAGGGCGCTGGAGAGGGCCACCGGGTCGGCCCAGCCCGTGGTCGGCGGGCACTCCCCCACCAGCCGTACGCCCTTGGCCCCGGCCGTCGGCGCCCAGGCCGCCACCCGCTCGGCGGCCAGCGCGCCGACGTCGGTGACCTTCAGGTCGGCCTGGCTGTGCTCGGCCAGCGCCAGGTCGAGCAGGTCGTCCAGGACCCGGGCCAGGCGTTTGCCCTCGGCCTGGACGGAGGCGATCTCCTCGTTGCCCTCCGGCAGTTCCAGGGCGAGCAGTTCGATGCGCAGCAGCAGGGCCGCGAGCGGGTTGCGCAGCTGGTGCGAGGCGTCGGCGACGAAGGCGCGCTGCTGCTCCAGTACGTCCTCCACGTGGTCGGCCATCTCGTTGAACGACCCGGCGAGGCGTCTCAGCTCCGGCGGCCCGCCGGCCGGCGCGACCCGGGACTTGAGCCGCCCGGTGGCGATGTCGTGGGTGGTGGCGTCGAGGACCCGCACCGGCTTGAGCACCCAGCCGGTCAGCCGGAGCGCGGCGCCGACGGCGAGCAGCATCGCGGCGATCTCACCGGCGCCGATCACCAGCCAGCCGCGCAGGGTGCTCGACCGCATCGAGTCGGTCGGCGACTCCGTCACGACGACCGCGACCACGTCGCCGTCCCGGATGACGGGCGAGGCCACCACCAGGTGTCCGTCCTGCCAGGGCCACACCTGCGGCGGGTCGTGGCTGCGGCGGCTCAGCAGCGCCTCGTCGAAGGAGTCGCGTACCTCTCCGGTCTGGGGCAGGAACCAGGTGGTCGGCGCGTTGGCCATCGGGATGTGGTTGCGGTAGAAGACGCCCGCCTTGATGCCGTACACCTCGTAGTAGCTGGTCAGCTCGGTCTGGAGGGTCTCCAGGCGTTCGTCCGTGCTCGTGGGGCGGGAGCCGCCCGGCACGTCCTCGGTGACGAACTGGGCGAGCGCGGCGAAGCGTGCGGTGTCGTCTATGCGGTCGATCACGACCTTCTGCTGCTCCGCGCGTGCGACGCTCACGCCGAGCGGAACGCCGAGCGCGAGCAGGACGGCCGCCATCAGGACGATGAGCAGCGGGAGCAGGCGTGTGCTCACCCGGCCCCGCTATCCGGTGGGCGCGACGAGGCGGTAGCCGACGCCGCGGACGGTCTCGATGAGCGCGGGCATGCGCAGCTTGGCGCGCAGGGAGGCGACGTGCACCTCCAGGGTGCGGCCGGTCCCCTCCCAGCTGGTCTGCCAGACCTCGCTGATGATCTGCTCGCGGCGGAACACCACTCCGGGACGCTGGGCGAGCAGCGCGAGGAGGTCGAACTCCTTGCGGGTGAGCTGGACGACCGCTCCGTCCACGCTCACCTGGCGTGTCGGCAGCTCGATGCGCAGCGCGCCGAGGCGCACCACCGTCTCGGTGCTCCCGGTGGCGTCCTCCTGGGCGGTGCGCCGGCTGACGGCGTGGATCCGGGCGAGCAGCTCCCCGGTGTCGTACGGCTTGACCACGTAGTCGTCGGCACCGAGGTTGAGGCCGTGGATGCGGGAGCGGACGTCGGAACGCGCGGTGACCATGATGACCGGCGTGCTGGTGCGCTTGCGGATCTTGCCGCAGACCTCGTAGCCGTCCTGGTCGGGCAGGCCGAGGTCGAGAAGGACGACGCCGAAGCCGTCGACCTCGGGGACGAGCGCCTGGAGCGCCTCCTCGCCACTGCGCGCGTGGGTGACGTCGAAGCCGTGCCGTGCCAGGATCGCGGACAGGGCGGCGGCCACGTGGTTGTCGTCCTCGACGAGCAGCAGTCTCATCCGGGCTCCCTTCGGTTCATCGGCCGTACGTTCAGGACGCGTAGAAAGTGCGAAAGACGCGTGCACGCGCGTGCGCGCCTTGTGCAGTGACGCCGATGCGGAGGGACCTCGTCAAGAGGTCTCCGGTCGCGGCCGCTCGAAGTTATCCGGCCGATATGCGCCCTGCTCACAAGTGCTACGACTCGTGTCCGATTGCTATCGGATCGTGATGCTCAGATCTCCCTCAGATGTAGAGACGCAGAGTGTCCCCGGTCACTACTGTCCTCCGAAACCGAGGAGGACGGAGCCCGAGAGCGATGACCGAAGTATCGGTGGCCAAGGAAGACAAGGCCGCGACCGACGAACTGGTCGTCCTGAAGAGTGTCAACAAGCACTTCGGCGCGTTGCACGTGCTCCAGGACATCGACCTGACGATCACCCGCGGCGAAGTCGTCGTGGTCATCGGACCCTCCGGGTCCGGCAAGTCCACCCTGTGCCGCACCATCAACCGTCTGGAGACCGTCGACTCGGGGTCGATCGCGATCGACGGCAAGCCGCTCCCCGCGGAGGGCAAGGAACTGGCCAGGCTCCGTGCCGACGTCGGCATGGTCTTCCAGTCCTTCAACCTCTTCGCGCACAAGACGGTGCTGGAGAACGTGACCCTGGGCCAGGTCAAGGTCCGCAAGGTCGACGCCAAGAAGGCCGAGGAGAAGGCCCGCGCGCTGCTCGACCGGGTCGGCGTGGGCGCCCAGGCGGACAAGTACCCCGCGCAGCTCTCCGGCGGTCAGCAGCAGCGCGTCGCCATCGCGCGGGCGCTGGCCATGGACCCGAAGGTCATGCTCTTCGACGAGCCGACGTCGGCTCTCGACCCCGAGATGATCAACGAGGTCCTGGAGGTCATGAAGCAGCTCGCGCGTGACGGCATGACCATGGTCGTCGTCACGCACGAGATGGGCTTCGCCCGCTCCGCGGCCAACCGCGTGGTGTTCATGGCCGACGGCCGCATCGTCGAAGAGGCGACGCCGGACCAGTTCTTCAGCAACCCGCGCAGTGACCGTGCCAAGGACTTCCTGTCGAAGATCCTGCACCACTGAGACCTCGTCTCCCGCGCCTGATCGCCCGATCGCCCGATCGCCTGATCGCCTGATCACAGCCAAAGGATGTTCACCATGAAGCTTCGCAAGGTCTCCGCCGCCTCGGCCGCCGTGCTCGCCCTCGCCCTGACCGCCACCGCGTGCGGCGGCGACGACAAGGACAGCGGCTCCTCCGGTGACGGCAAGAAGATCACCATCGGCATCAAGTTCGACCAGCCCGGCCTCGGCCAGAAGACCCCGGACGGCTACGCCGGCTTCGACGTGGACGTCGCCACGTACGTCGCCAAGAAGCTCGGCTACACCGAGGACCAGATCGAGTGGAAGGAGTCGAAGAGCGCCGACCGCGAGACCATGCTGCAGCGCGGTGACGTCGACTTCATCGCCGCCACGTACTCGATCACCCCGGAGCGCCAGGAGAAGGTCGACTTCGCCGGGCCGTACCTGCTCGCCCACCAGGACGTGCTCCTTCGTGCCGACGACAGCAAGATCAAGTCGCCCGAGGACCTGAACGACGCCAAGCTCTGCTCGGTGACAGGTTCGACCTCGGCGCAGAACGTCAAGAAGGAGCTCGCGCCCAAGGCTCAGCTGCAGAACTACCCGACGTACTCGGCCTGCCTCACCGGTCTCCAGAACGGTGCCATCGACGCGCTGACGACGGACGACTCGATCCTCGCCGGCTACGCCTCCCAGGATCAGTTCAAGGGCAAGTTCAAGCTCGGCGGCTTCAAGATGACCAACGAGAACTACGGCATCGGCGTCAAGAAGGGCAGCGACCTCAAGGCCAAGATTGACACGGCCCTCGAGGAGATGGTCTCCGACAAGTCGTGGGACAAGGCCGTCAAGGACAACTTCGGCCCGGCCAACTACAAGAACGAGCCGGCGCCGAAGATCGGCGACATCAAGAGCTGAGGCCGGGCCTGACAGGGTGCGCCGCCCTCCGGCAGCGGCGGCGCACCGGGGCGGGCATCCCTACACGCGGAAGCGCGGGAGATCGTGTTCGACTTTCTTCAGGATTACGACCTGGCGGGAGCCATCTGGACGACAGTGCAGCTCGCTGTGCTGTCGGCCGTCGGCTCCTTGATCTGGGGAACCATACTGGCGGCCATGCGCGTCGGCCCCGTCCCCCTGATGCGCGGCTTCGGGACCGCGTACGTGAACATCGTGCGGAACATCCCGCTGACGGTGATCATCCTGTTCGCGTCGCTGGGTCTGAACCAGACGCTGCAGATCACCCTCGGCGCCGAGGGTGACTTCGAGACGATCAACTTCCGGCTCGCGGTGCTCGGTCTGATCCTCTACACCTCGGCCTTCGTGTGCGAGGCGCTCCGTTCCGGCATCAACACGGTGCCGGTCGGGCAGGCGGAGGCGGCCCGTGCGATCGGGCTCAGCTTCGGCCAGGTGCTACGGCACGTGGTGCTGCCCCAGGCATTCCGCTCTTCAGTCGTCCCCCTCGCGAACGTACTGATCGCCCTCATCAAGAACACGACGGTGGCTGCCGCCATCGGCGTCGCCGAGACGGCGCTCCTGATGAAGGAAATGATCGAGAACGAGGCACAGCTGCTGCTGATCTCCGCGATCATCGCCCTCGTGTTCGTGGTTCTGACCCTGCCGACCGGCCTGTTCCTCGGCTGGCTGGGCAAGAAGGTGGCGGTGAAGCGATGAGCTCCATTCTCTACGACGCCCAGGGCCCCCGGGCCAAGCGGCGCAACATCCTCTTCACCGTCGTCTTCTTCGCCGCCTTCGCGGCCGTGCTGTGGTGGGTGATCGGCACACTCTCCGACAAGGGCCAGCTCGAGTGGGCCAAGTGGGAGATGTTCTTCACCAGCAGCGAGCCCTGGTCGACGTACATCTGGCCGGGTCTGCAGAACACGCTGAAGGCCGCCGCGCTCTCGGTGGTCATCGCCCTGCCGCTCGGTGCCGTCCTCGGTATCGCCCGGCTCTCGGATCACTCCTGGGTGCGGGTGCCGGCGGCGATCGTGGTCGAGTTCTTCCGGTCCATCCCCGTGCTGGTCCTGATGATCTTCGGTCTCGCCCTGTTCTCCGAGTACTCGAACGTCAGCTCCGACGACCGTCCGCTGTACGCGGTCGTCACGGGCCTGGTGCTGTACAACGCCTCGGTGCTCGCGGAGATCGTCCGTTCCGGCATCCTGGCGCTGCCCAGGGGCCAGGCCGAGGGTGCGATGGCGATTGGTCTGCGCAAGGGTCAGACCATGCGGCTGATCCTGCTGCCGCAGGCGGTCACGGCGATGCTGCCGGCCATCGTCAGCCAGCTCGTGGTGATCGTGAAGGACACCGCCCTCGGTGGCGCGGTCCTGACCTTCGGCGAGACCCTCGCCGCCGCCAACACGATGAGCGCCTACTACGGGGCCAACACCATCGCCAGCTTCACGGTGGTGGCCGTGATCTTCATCGCGATAAACTTCGCACTGACCAGCTTTGCGAGCTGGCTGGAGCGCCGACTGCGGCGGGCCAAGAAGTCCAGCGGTGCGGTACTGAAGGCGGACGACGCCGGCGTCCCCGGCGGTGCGGCGACCGGCGCCGGTGGCGCCAACTGACGACTGGTCGGTTTACCTGACCATCACGGAGGCAGTGGCATGATCGCCACTGCCTCCGTCACTTGACGCAAGCAGCGGCAATAGGTTGCATACGTTCTGTGACCGTGCACCCTGCTCCAACGTCCTGTTCACCTGCGTCCCCCGGGACACCGCCACGGGCAGGGGGCGCCGCACCGTGGACCCGGTGATCATCACCGGAGCGGGGCCCGTCGGGCTCACGCTCGCCCTGGCGCTGGCGCGGCAGGAGGTGCCCTGCGTCGTCCTCGACGAAGGGCCCGGCAAGGACGAACCACGCCCCGCCCGCACCGTCGTCCTGCGTGCGGACGCCGTCGAGCTCGTCGAGCGGCTGACCGGCGCGTCCCTGACAGGGCTGGGTTCCCGTTGGGCCGGATGGCGGTCCGTGCGGCGCAAGCAGGTGATCCGCGAGGTCGAGTTCGGCGACGGTCAGCCGCCGCTGCACCTCGCCCAGCACGAGCTGACCGACGTCCTGCGCACGGCACTCGCCCGCGAGCCGTTGGTCGAGGTCGCGGTGGACAGCCGTCTGGACAGCGTCGAGCAGGAGAAGTCGGGCGTCACGGCGCACACCCGCGGCCCCGCCGGCACCTGGTGGCGCGGCAGCTACCTGGTCGGCTGCGACGGCCCCCGCTCGACCGTCCGCAAGCTCCAGGACATCCGCTTCCCCGGCCGTACGGCGGTGGAACGATACGCCGTCGCCGCACTGCGCACCGAACTCCCCTGGGCGGACCAGGCGTTGCTGCACCGGATGCCGCCGTGGCGGATGTCCGGCCCGTCGGCCGGTGAGGTCGTGGCCCGCCCCCTGCCGGACGGTGTCTGGCGTCTGGACTGGCTGCTGCCGCCCGGCAAGGACCTGGTCACGCCCGAGCTGCTGGTGAACCGTGTCCGCGAGACCCTGACCGGCTGGTCCGACGGCGCCTCCCCGGCGTACGAACTGCTCGACACCGGCGTCCACACCGTCCACCACAGGCTGGCCCGGCGCTGGCGGGTGGGCCGCGTGCTGCTCGCCGGGGACGCCGCCCACCTGCTGGGCGCCCTGGGCACACAGGGCCTGGAGGAAGGGCTGCTGGACGCCGACAACCTCGCCTGGAAACTCGCCCTGGCCTGGCATCACGGGCCGCACGAGGCGCTGCTCGACAGCTACCAGGCCGAGCGGCGCGCGGCGATCGCCGCGCGGCTGCGCGCCGCCGACCAGGTGCTCCCGCTGCTGCGCGGGGGCGGCGGACTGCGTGCTTACGTCCCCGGATCGTCCCGCGGCCACGACACGCTGCTCGCCGACGGCCACCTGGGGCGCGGCGCGCTGGGTGCGCCGGGAACGTACGCCGACTCGCCCCTCGCCCCCGCGGACCTGGCCGGAACGGCGGAGGTCGGCACGGCGCCCGGGGCGCCCGTCACCGATGTGCGGGTCACGGCGGAGGACGGCACCTTCGTACAGCTGCGCGACCGGCTCGGGCGCGGGGCGCTGCTGGTGGTGCTGATCGCGCCGGGCACGGGGGTGTGGGAGCGCAAGCACTGGGTGACGGCCGGGATCATGCCCCGGCTGGCGGCGGCGGTGACGGCGCTGCCCCACCGGGCCGAGCTGCTGGTCGCCGAGAGCTATCCCGGTGCCGCCGCGCACACGGTGCTGCTGGTGCGGCCGGACGGTCACCTGGTCACGGCGCTGACCGGGGTGCGCCCGGCCGATCTGTACGCGGCCGCGGAGGCGACGCTGGGCGGGCCGGCGGTCCCGGCGGGTGCTGCGGCGGAGGAGAAGGGGGCGGGGGCTTCGGCCGGTTCCCGCTGAACGGGCGGTCGTTGTCCGCATGGTGACGGTGAGTTGACCGGTCCGCACCGTCATGGTCTACTCCGGACCGTGACCGACACCTGTGTGCGCCTGTGGCGGAGGGTCCATATGGACCTCGTCCGCTATGCGGGCTGCGTGTGTCGGCCGTCCTGCTGAATTCGCTTCCCTCTTCTCCGCGCGCGGCGCCTCCCTCGCCTGCCGACGGCTCGCCGCGCGCCCCCTCGCGAACTCCCAGGACGGTATCCGTGACTGTCTCCTCCCCTGCCGCGGCCTCCCGCGCCGCGGCTCCGGCCGCTCCCACACAGGCCGAACTCCTCGACTTCGCCCGGCGCACCGCCGCCGACGCGGCGCTGGTCGCCTCCCTGCCGCTCGACCCCGAGGGCCGCACCTGGGTGCGGCTGCAAGGGCCCGGTGGCAGCGAGGCGTGGCTGATCGGCTGGCCGCCCGGCACGGGCACCGGCTGGCACGACCACGCCGAGTCCGTCGGCGCCTTCGTGACCGCCGCGGGCGAGCTCAAGGAGAACGCGCTCGCCGCCCGCCTGCCCACCGACGGCTGGAAGACCCTGGAACTCGCCGACGACGTGGACCGGGAACGCCGGCTCCCGGCCGGCGAGGGTCGTGCCTTCGGCCGGCATCACGTGCACGAGGTGCTCAACGAGTCGCCCGACCGGCACGCGGTCTCCGTGCACGCCTACTACCCGCCCCTGCCACGGATCCGCCGCTACAGCCGAAGTGGGCAGAGCCTGCGCCTGGAGCAGGTCGAGCGCCCGGAGGACTGGCAGTGAACGAGCCGACCGGCGTGGACGAGCTGCTGGAGCGGGTGCGCGCCGGGTACCGGCGGGTCGCTCCGCACGAGGCGTACGACGCCGCCGAGGCCGGTGCGGCGCTGCTGGTGGACATCCGGTACGCCGCCCTGCGGGAGCGGGACGGCGTGATCCCCGGCGCCCTGGTGGTCGAGCGGAACGAGCTGGAGTGGCGGCTGGACCCGCGAGGCAGCCACCGGCTCCCCGAGGCCACGGACCACGACGTGCGGGTCGTCGTGGTGTGCGACGAGGGCTACGCCTCCAGCCTGGCGGCGGAGTCGCTGCACCGGCTCGGACTGCACCGGGCCACCGATCTGGTCGGCGGCTTCCAGGCCTGGCGCGCGGCGGGGCTGCCGGTGACCGCCGCGGCTCGGTAGCCGAGAACGTGCGTCGCTCTTCGGCGGGGCGCGGGCGTGGGCACGGCGGGGCCGCCTTTCGGGTCTGCGGGAGGGTGTCCGCGGCGCGGGCGGTCACGCGACGGCGCAGACGGTACCGCCGTGCGGAAGGTGCTCACTCCGCCGGGAGCGCAGGGTGTTCCTGCGCGATCGTCGCCCCGCGCAGCGGCGACCGTGACGCGTCAGAAACCGTCCTCGCCGAGGAACTCCGTGTCCTCGCCCTCTTCCTCCAGTGCCTGGCGGACCACCCGCAGGGCCATGCCCTCGGGGTAGCCCTTGCGGGCCAGCATGCCCGCGAGGCGGCGCAGCCTCTTGTCGCGGTCGAGCCCTCTGGTCGCCCGCAGCTTCCGGGCCACCAGCTCGCGTGCGGTCTCCTCCTCCTGCTCGGAGTCCAGCCGGGAGACCGCGACGTCGATGAGTGTGCTGTCGACGCCCTTGGTCCGCAGTTCCCTGGCGAGGGCGCGCCGGGCCAGACCGCGGCCGTGGTGCCGGGAGTCCACCCAGGCTTCCGCGAAGGCGCTGTCGTTGATCAGGCCGACCTCCTCGAACCTGGACAGCACCTCTTCGGCGGCCTCGTCGGGGATCTCCCGCTTGCGCAGGGCGTCGGCGAGCTGGCTGCGGGTGCGCGGGGTCCCGGTCAGCAGGCGCAGGCAGATCGCCCGTGCCCGCTCGACCGGGTCCCGCGGAGGCTCCCCCTTCTCGGCCCTCGACGAGGAAGTGGCACCTCCGTCCTCGGTGAACGGCTCCGCACGCCCGCGCCGCCGGCGCGTGCCGCTCGTCGCACGGGCCCGTCCGCCTCTCCGGCGCGCCTCGCCGTCACCTTGGCGCGCCTGGCCGCCGTCGGGTGGGCCGACGGCGGTCTGTTCCGTCTCGTACGGGGCCGCGGTCGCCCCGTACGCGCCGTCGCTCGTCCCGGCGGGGCCGTTGGCGTACTCGGCCCAGTCGGTTCGTCGTGTCACGGGTCAGCTCTTGGCCGCCGCGGCCTTGGACTTGGTGGCCTTGGCGGTCGCGGGGGCGGGCACCGCCGGTGCGGCGTCGGCCGGGGCGGCGTCCGTACCCGGCTCGGCGGCGGGCTCCTCGGGACGCACGCCGACGCCCAGCTTCTCCTTGATCTTCTTCTCGATCTCGTTGGCCAGGTCGGGGTTGTCCTTGAGGAAGTTGCGCGCGTTCTCCTTACCCTGGCCGAGCTGGTCGCCCTCGTACGTGTACCAGGCGCCGGCCTTGCGGACGAAGCCGTGCTCCACGCCCATGTCGATCAGGCCGCCCTCGCGGCTGATGCCCTGGCCGTAGAGGATGTCGAACTCGGCCTGCTTGAAGGGCGGCGCGACCTTGTTCTTGACGACCTTGCAGCGGGTGCGGTTTCCGACGGCGTCCGTGCCGTCCTTCAGCGTCTCGATGCGGCGGATGTCGATGCGCACGGAGGCGTAGAACTTCAGCGCCCGGCCACCGGTCGTGGTCTCCGGGGAGCCGAACATGACGCCGATCTTCTCGCGGAGCTGGTTGATGAAGATCGCGGTGGTCTTGGACTGGTTGAGCGCGCTGGTGATCTTCCGCAGGGCCTGGCTCATCAGCCGGGCCTGCAGACCGACGTGGCTGTCGCCCATCTCGCCCTCGATCTCCGCGCGCGGGACGAGCGCGGCGACGGAGTCGATGACGATGAGGTCGAGGGCGCCGGAGCGGACCAGCATGTCCACGATCTCCAGGGCCTGCTCACCGTTGTCCGGCTGGGAGAGGATCAGGTTGTCGATGTCGACGCCGAGCTTCTTCGCGTACTCGGGGTCGAGGGCGTGCTCCGCGTCCACGAACGCGACCTGGCCGCCCGCCTTCTGCGCGTTCGCCACCGCGTGCAGGGTCAGGGTCGTCTTGCCCGAGGACTCGGGGCCGTAGACCTCCACGACCCGGCCGCGCGGGAGGCCGCCGACACCGAGGGCCACGTCGAGCGCGGTCGATCCGGTGGGGATGACCTCGATGGGCTCGTTCGGCCGCTCGCCCATGCGCATGACCGCGCCCTTGCCGAACTGCCGTTCAATCTGTGCGAGCGCGGCATCCAGGGCCTTCTCGCGGTCGGTTCCTGCCATGGGTTCCACCCGGTTTGCTTGATTCGATCGCTTCACGTCGAAGACGCTAATGCCTGCCACTGACAATGCCCCGCGCCGCAGGTCCGGCCTGTGGACAACTCGGGCGCTTATCCGTCCAAACCCTGTCGAACCACCCATCGTGAGCCTTGCCGGAGCCTCCATGAGAATGGATGTTCGATTTTCGTGTCAAGCGCACCACGCGGCACTTCCGAGCGTACGTCCGCCGCACCGGCGGGGGTCCGAACCGGCCGCGCACACCGAGGTGGACGCTCAGGCGGAGGGGCCGCTCCCGGCCCCTTCCGGCCCGGGGCGTCCCAGCTCTCGCCGCCGGGTCCACAGCTTGCGCATGCGCGTGGTGCCGCCGGGCCCGGACGGACGGTTCCGGCGCCCGTGGACGCGGGGGTCGTCGGTGACGTCGTAGCGCTTGACGTACGCGCCGAGGAACGCCTGGAGCGTGGCGATCGCCGGGATGGCGATCAGTGCGCCCACGGCACCGAGCAGCGCGGTGCCCGCGACGACCGAGCCGAACGCGACCGCCGGGTGGATGTCCACGGTCTTGGAGGTCAGCTTCGGCTGCAGCACGTAGTTCTCGAACTGCTGGTAGATCACCACGAAGATCAGGACCCACAGCGCGTACCAGGGGTTGACCGTGAAGGCGATCAGCATGGGCAGCGCACCCGCGAGGTACGTGCCGATGGTGGGGATGAACTGCGACACCAGGCCCACCCAGACGGCGAGCGCGGGGGCGTAGGGCACCTCCAGTATCTCCAGCAGGACGTAGTGCGCCACACCGGAGATCAGCGCCATCAGGCCGCGCGAGTACAGGTACCCGCCGGTCTTGTCCACGGCGATCTCCCACGCGCGCAGGACCTCGGCCTGCCGGGCGGGCGGCAGGACGGAGCAGAGCCCGCGGCGCAGCCGGGGGCCGTCGGCGGCGAAGTAGAACGAGAAGAGCAGGACCGTCAGCAACTGGAAGAGACCGCCCAGGACCTGGGCCGACACGTCCAGGACACCCGTGGCGCTGTTCTGCACGTAGTTGCGCAGCCAGTCGGAGCGCAGCAGGCCCTCCTGGATGTCGACCCGCCGCAGATCGGTGTGGAAGTGGCCGTTGACCCAGCTGATCACCGAGTCGAGGTAGTCCGGGAAGTCCTCGACCATCTTGACGATCTGGCCCGCGAGCATGGATCCGAGCAGCGTGACGAACCCGGCGGCGGCGACCAGCACGGCGAGGAAGACGAGGAAGGTGGCGAAGCCCCGGCGCAAGCCGCGTCCGGCCATCCAGCTCACCGCGGGTTCGATGGCGAGCGCCAGGAAGAACGCGATGAGGATGTTGATCAGCAGGCTGGTGAGCTGGTGGAAGGCCCAGCTGCCCAGCTGGAAGGCGGCGACAAGCGCGAGGGCCAGCACCATGGCGCGCGGCAGCCAGCGCGGCATGCGGGAGCCCGGACCCGCGGGCCCGGCGGCGCCGTCGGCCGGAGGGCCGGAGGGCGGCGTCGGGCCGGGCGGGGGAGCCTGCTGCCGGGGCGTCTGCCCGGTCTCGTCAGTGGATGCCACGGAGCAAGTCTCGCCCACGCCACGCACCCCGGATGACGGTCCGGTGGTCTTCGCGCACCGTCACCGCTGTTCCCGCGGCACGTCCATGACGGTGCAGACCACCCGCCACACCTCCTTGGCGTCCCAGCCCGCGTCCAGCGCACCGTTCACCGTGCGCCCGCCCAGCTCCGCCATCACGTGATCGCGCGCGAAGGTGTCGGCGTACCCCGGACCGAAGTGATCCGCCATCCGCTCCCAGAAGACCGTCAACCGCATGACACCAGTATCCCGCCCCTGAGAGTGGGCCCTGAGCCGGGACAGGGTACGCGGACCGCTTCGCGGCCTACGGTCTGTGCCATGGCCGAATCCGGAGCTTCCGCACTCACCCCGACCCCGCGC
Organism: Streptomyces sp. NPDC058985; assembly: GCF_042740985.1. Taxonomy (NCBI): domain Bacteria; kingdom Bacillati; phylum Actinomycetota; class Actinomycetes; order Kitasatosporales; family Streptomycetaceae; genus Streptomyces; species Streptomyces sp. NPDC058985. Next base: position 117,228 of record NZ_JBHYJX010000017.1, read on the forward strand.
ACGCCCGCGCACGCGCCCGCGTCGCCCTCGTCGCTCGCCCGCGCGGAGCAGTTCGTCTGGCTCACGGCGCGCGTACTGGAGCAGCGCCTCTTCGCGTACCACTTCCGGGGTGGTGACGCCGGTCCGGTGGAAACCGCGCTGGACGCCTACCGCAACGAGGACGGCGGGTACGGCCACGGGCTGGAGCCCGGCCTGCGCGGCCCCGTCAGCCGTCCGCCGCACACCGCGCGTGCGCTGCGCGTCCTGGACGCGGTCGGACGCTGTGGCGGACAGCGCGTGGAGCGGATGTGCCGCTATCTGACCTCCGCGTCCACGCCGGACGGCGCCCTGCCCGCGGCCGCACCCGGAGGGGACGGGTATCCGGGCGCGCCCTCCGGGCCGGTCGTGGACCGCCCTCCGGGCGAGCTGCTCGCCACCGGTCCGGTGGTCGGCCTGCTGCACCGCAACGAGGTCTGGCACGCCTGGCTGTTCCGCGCCACGGACTTCTGCTGGCGGGCGGCCGAGTCGCTGCGGACCCCGCACCCGTACGAGGTCGAGGCCGCCGTGGCCTTCCTGGACACCGTCCCCGACCGCCCGCGCGCGGAGGCGGCGGCCGGACGGCTGGGCCGCCTGGTGCGCGATCAGCGGCTCGCCGTGCTGGACCCGGACGACCTCGGCACGCGCCCCGTCTCCCCCGGCCGCGCCCCGCGCGAGCACCACTTCCCGCACGATTACGCGAGGCACCCGCACTCCCTCGCGCGCGCGTGGTTCACGGACGCCGAGATGACCCGCTCCCTCGACTTCCTCGCGGCGGAGCAGGAGGACGACGGCGGCTGGCCCCTGCGCCGGCCCCGCCGGGCGCCCGCCCCGGCGCTGGAGGCGCGCCCCGCGGTCACGCTGGAGGCCTTGCGCACGCTGCGCGCGTACGGCCGTGCCCTCGGCTGACCCCGGTCAGCCGCCCAGGGCCCGCACGCCCGCGGTGACCACCACGGCGGCCGCGACCACGAGGAGGAACGGCGCACGCAGCACCAGTGCCACGGCGGCCGCGGCGACTCCGGCGGCACGTGCGTCCAGGACGAGGGTCTGGCCGTCGGCGAAGGTCTGCTGGGCGGTGAGCGCCGCGAGGAGTGCGACGGGCAGCAGGGCGGCGAGTGTGCGGACCAGCGGCCGCTCCAGGGCTCCGGCGGGCACGAGCAGTCCGGCGAGCTTGACGACGTAGCAGCCCACCGCGGTCCCGATGATCGCGATCCAGACGTTCACCGCTCTCCCTCCCCCGCGGACGCCTCGCGGTCGTCACGGTGCTCGACGGCTCCTTCCGCGCGGCGTCCGCGCGCCCACAGGACGAGCGGCGCCGCCAGCGCGGCCACCAGGACGGGCACACCGGCCGGCAGCACCGGCAGCAGGCCGAGGCCCAGGAGTACGGCCAGGCCCGCGACGGTGCGCTCCGTGGTGCTCCTCAACATCGGCGCGAGCAACGCCAGGAAGACCGCGGGTCCGGCCGCGTCGAGCCCCCAGGCGGCGGTGTCCCCGATGGCCTCCGCGCCCAGCGCGCCGAGCAGCGTGGTGAGGTTCCACAGCAGGTAGAGGGTGAGTCCGGTGACGGTGAACCCGATCCGGACGCCGCGCCGCGTGGGCTGGGCCAGGGCCACGGCGGTCGTCTCGTCGATGACCCATTGCGCCGCGAACGGCCGCACCGCGCGCGGGAGGGCCAGCAACTGGGAGAGACGCAGTCCGTAGAAGGCGTTGCGCACGCCCAGGAAGAAGGCGCCCGCCGCCGCCGTGAGCGGGTTGCCGCCGGCCGCGAGCGCCCCGACGAGCGCGAACTGGGACGCTCCGGTGAACACGAGAAGGCTGAGCGCGCAGGTCTGGGCGAGGGTCAGTCCGCTGCCGGCCGAGGTCACCCCGAAGGCGAACCCGGACAGTCCGACGGCGACGCCGACTCCGAGGGCGTCCCGTACGACGGCGGCGTCGGGCTTGCCCTCGACGGCTCCGGTCTCGGGAAGGGCTGTCTGTTCTGTCACGCCTCGGACGGTAGGAGCAGGCGGCGCCGCGCGTCTTGTACGTTCTTGCGCTCCCGCTGGTAGGCGCCGGGCGGCACGCCCACGATCCGCGCGAAGTGCCGGTTCAGGTGCGGCTGGTCGGTGAACCCCACGGCGACGGCGGCCTCGGCCGGTGACGTCCCGGTGTCGAGCAGCCGCCGCGCGCGGCGCACCCGGGCGTCCGTCAGCCAGGTGTGGGGCGGCATGCCATAGGCGTCCCGGAAGGCCCGCAGCAGTGCGAACGGGCTGGTGCCGAGCTCCCCGGCGAGCCGCTCCAGGCTCGGCGGTCCGGCCATACGCTCCTCCAGCGCGGCACGCGCGCGTGCCGCGACCCCGCCCCCGGCCGTCGGCACCTCCCGGCGGGGCAGCGGCCCGCCGTTCAGCCGCAGCAACCGCGTCACGGCCACCCTGAGCAGGGTGTCGGCGGCGAGCGCGTTCCCCTCGTCGGCGGCCCGCAGCACGCGGTGCACCAGCTCGGCGGCGTACGGATCGTCGAGGACCGGCCGGACGAACCCGGGTGTCCCGCGCAGCGTCGTCGTCTCCGCCGCGATCCCGGCCACCAGCTCCGGCGCCGGGTAGACCGCGCCGTAGCGCCACCCCTCCGGCACCCCGGCCCGTCCCGTGTGCGGGGTGTCCGGGTTGACCAGGGCCAGGGACCCCGCCCCGGCGTACTGATCGCCTCCGCCGTGGTGGAAGACCTCCACGCCGTCGGCTATGGCCGCGATGACGAAGTGCTCGTGCGTGTGGCGTACGAAGGTCTTCCGTATGTACTGGGCCCGCAGCAGGTCGACGTCGGGGAGCTCCTCGTACTGCCAGTGCCGTGCCCGCTCGCCCTTTCCCGCCATGCCCCCATTCTCCGTCACCGGGCCGCGGCCTCCACCGACGGCCCCGCACCTGCCCCGCCGTCCCGGCCACTCCGCCCCGGCCCGTCCGCACGGTCCTCCGCCCGGCTCGGGCCGATTGTCAGTGGCGGGGTGCACGATGGATCCATGGTCAGCTCCGCGCACCGAGCCCTGGACGGCTTCTCCCCCGCGACCCGCGGTTGGTTCACGGGTGCCTTCTCCGCGCCCACCGCCGCACAGGCGGGGGCGTGGCAGGCGATCTCCGCGGGCTCGGACGTCCTGGTGGTCGCCCCCACCGGCTCGGGCAAGACGCTGGCCGCGTTCCTCGCCGCCCTGGACCAGCTCGCCTCGACGCCCCCACCCGCCGACCCCAGGAAGCGCTGTCGCGTCCTGTACGTCTCCCCGCTCAAGGCGCTGGCCGTCGACGTCGAGCGCAATCTCCGCAGTCCGCTGACCGGCATCCGCCAGGAGTCCGTCCGCCTCGGGCTGCCCGAGCCCGAGGTCAAGGTCGGCATCCGCTCGGGCGACACCCCGGCCGCGGAGCGCCGCGCCCTGTCCACCCGGCCGCCGGACATCCTGATCACCACCCCGGAGTCCCTGTTCCTGATGCTGACGTCGGCCACGCGCGAGGCGCTGACCGGCATCGAGACGGTGATCCTGGACGAGGTGCACGCGGTCGCCGGGACCAAGCGCGGCGCGCATCTGGCGCTCACCCTGGAGCGGCTGGACGAGCTGCTCCCGAAACCGGCCCGCCGCATCGGTCTGTCGGCGACGGTCCGCCCCATGGACGAGGTCGCCCGGTTCCTCGCCCCGCGCGGCCGGGTGGAGATCGTCCAGCCGGACTCGGGCAAGGAGTTCGACCTGTCCGTCGTGGTCCCGGTCGAGGACCTGGGCGAGCTGGGCGGCTCGCCGGCCGCGGACAAGGACGAGGGCGCCGAGCGGCCGTCGATCTGGCCGCACGTCGAGGAGCGGATCACCGATTTGGTCCAGTCGCACCGCTCCACGATCGTCTTCGCCAACTCCCGGCGCTTGGCCGAGCGCCTGTGCAACAGGCTCAACGAGATCGCGTACGAGCGCGCGACCGGCGAGCCCCTGGACGAGCACCACTCCCCCGCCGACCTGATGGGCGGCTCGGGAGCCGCCCAGGGCGCCCCGCCCGTCATCGCCCGCGCCCACCACGGCTCGGTCTCCAAGGAGCAGCGCGCACTCGTCGAGGAGGACCTCAAGGCCGGCCGGCTGCCCGCCGTGGTGGCCACCTCCAGTCTGGAGCTGGGCATCGACATGGGCGCGGTCGACCTCGTCGTCCAGGTCGAGTCGCCGCCGTCCGTCGCCTCCGGACTCCAGCGCGTCGGCCGCGCGGGACACCAGGTCGGCGCGGTCTCCACCGGCGTGGTCTTCCCCAAGTACCGCGGCGACCTGGTGCAGTCGGCCGTGGTGACCGAGCGGATGCGCAGCGGCGAGATCGAGGCCCTCAGGATCCCGGCCAACCCGCTGGACGTCCTCGCCCAGCAGCTCGTGGCGATGACCGCGCTGGACACCTGGCAGGCCGACGACCTCCTCACCACTGTCCGCCGCGCCGCCCCGTTCGCCTCGCTCCCGGAGTCGGCCTTCACCGCCGTCCTGGACATGCTCGCCGGCCGCTATCCCTCCGACGCCTTCGCCGAGCTGCGCCCGCGCGTGGTGTGGGACCGGGTCGCCGGCACGGTCACCGGCCGCCCGGGAGCGCAGCGCCTCGCCGTCACGTCCGGGGGCACGATCCCCGACCGCGGGCTCTTCGGGGTCTTCCTGGCGGGCGCCGACCCCAAGAAGGGCGGCGGCCGGGTCGGCGAGCTGGACGAGGAGATGGTCTACGAGTCCCGCGTGGGCGACGTCTTCACGCTCGGCACCAGCTCCTGGCGGATCGAGGACATCACGCGCGACCGGGTCCTGGTCTCGCCCGCCCCGGGCGTCCCGGGCAGGCTGCCGTTCTGGAAGGGCGACCAGCTGGGCCGCCCGCTGGAGCTGGGACGCGCGCTGGGCGCCTTCCTGCGCGAGGTCGGCTCCCTCCCCGAGGAGGACGCGCGGCTGCGCCTGGTCACCGCCGGCCTGGACGCCTGGGCCGCGGACAACGTCCTCGCCTACCTCGGCGAACAGCGCGAGGCCTGCGGTCACGTCCCCGACGACCGCACCATCGTCGTGGAGCGTTTCCGCGACGAGCTGGGCGACTGGCGCGTCGTGGTGCACTCCCCCTTCGGCGCCCAGGTGCACGCGCCCTGGGCCCTCGCCCTCGGCGCCCGCCTGACCGAGCGGTACGGCATGGACGCCCAGGTGATGCACGCCGACGACGGCATCGTGCTGCGCCTGCCGGACGCCGACCTGATGAGCCTGGACCTCCTCGACCAGGACCCTTCGAAGCCGGGCCTGGAGTACGACGCGGAGCAGGCGCCCGTGGGCGCGGCCGACGTCGTCTTCGACAAGGGCGAGGTCGACCGGGTCGTCACCGACCAGGTGGGCGGCTCGGCGCTGTTCGCCTCCCGCTTCCGCGAGTGCGCCGCCCGTGCGCTGCTGCTGCCGCGCCGCAGCCCCGGCAGGCGGACCCCGCTGTGGCAGCAGCGCCAGCGCGCCGCGCAACTGCTGGAGGTGGCGAGCGAGTACGGATCGTTCCCGATCGTCCTGGAAGCGGTCCGCGAGTGCCTCCAGGACGTCTTCGACGTGCCCGGCCTGGTCGAGCTGATGGGCGACCTGGAGGCCCGCAAGGTGCGCCTGGTCGAGGTCACCACCCCGGAGGCGTCCCCGTTCGCCCGGTCCCTGCTCTTCGGTTACGTCGCCCAGTTCCTGTACGAGGGCGACTCACCGCTCGCCGAGCGCCGGGCCGCGGCGCTCTCGCTGGACTCGCGGCTGCTGGCCGAGCTGCTCGGCCAGGCGGAGCTGCGGGAGCTGCTCGACGCGGAGGTGCTCACCGAGCTGGAGCGCGAGCTGCAGTGGCTGACCGAGGACCGGCGCGTCAAGGACGCGGAGGGCGTCGCGGATCTGCTGCGGCTGCTCGGTCCGCTCACCGACGCCGAGCTGGCCGAGCGGGGCGCCGAGCCGCAGTGGGCGCCGGAGCTGGCCGGGGCCCGCCGCGCGATCAGCGTGCGGATCGCGGGCGCCGACCACTGGGCGGCGATCGAGGACGCGGGCCGGCTGCGCGACGCGCTGGGCACGGCGCTGCCCGTCGGGGTGCCCGAGGCCTTCACCGAGCCGGTCAAGGACCCCCTGGGCGACCTCCTCGCGCGGCACGCGCGTACCCACGGCCCCTTCACGTCGGTCACCGCGGCGGCCCGCTTCGGACTGGGCGTGGCGGTCACCGAGGGCGCGCTGCAGCGCCTCGCCGGGGCGGGCCGGGTCGTGCAGGGCGAGTTCCATCCGGCCGGCATCGGCCAGGAGTGGTGCGACGCGACCGTGCTGCGCAGGCTGCGCCGTCGTTCCCTGGCCGCGCTCCGGCATGAGCTGGAGCCGGTGCCGCCGGCCGCGCTCGGGCAGTTCCTGCCCCAGTGGCAGCACATCGGCAAGGGGCACGCGCTGCGCGGCATCGACGGCCTGGTGCGCGCGGTCGAGCAGTTGCAGGGCGCCTCCGTACCCGCGTCCGCCCTGGAGAAGCTGGTCCTGCCCTCCCGCGTGGCGAACTACTCCCCCGCGATGCTGGACGAGCTGACAGCCGCCGGTGAGGTGGTGTGGGCCGGCGCGGGTTCGCTCCCCGGCAAGGACGGCTGGGTCTCGCTGTACCTCGCGGACGCCGCGCCACTGCTGCTGCCGCCTGCGCATCCGCTGGAGACGACCGCCCTGCACGAGTCCGTGCTGAGCGCCCTCTCGGGCGGGTACGGCCTGTTCTTCCGCCAGATCGGCGACCAGGTCCGCGCGACCACCCACCCGGACGTCACCGATCCGCAGCTCGCCGACGCCCTGTGGGACCTGGCGTGGTCCGGACGGCTGACGAACGACACCCTCGCGCCTCTGCGCTCGCTGCTCGGCTCCGGTCGCACCGCGGGCTCCACCGCCCACCGCGCCAAGCGAGCGGTGCCCCGGGGCCGGTACGGCTCGCTGACCGCCGCCGCCCGCCCGGCCTCCCGCACCGGTCCGCCGACCGTCGCGGGCCGCTGGTCCCTGCTGCCGTCCCGCGAGGCGGACGGCACCGTGCGAGCCCACGCCCTGGCCCGCACACTCCTCGACCGGCACGGCGTGGTGACCCGCGGCGCCGTCGCGGCGGAGGGCGTCGAAGGCGGCTTCTCCGCGGTGTACCGGATTCTGGCCGCCTTCGAGGAGAGCGGCCAGGCCCGGCGCGGCTACGTCGTGGAAGGGCTGGGCGCGGCGCAGTTCGCCATGGAGGGCGCCGTGGACCGGCTGCGCGCGGTGGCGAACGCCCGCGAGCGCGGCGACGGCTCACCCGGGCCGACGGCACCCGCCCCGGCCGACGTCCCACCCTTCGCCGACTTCCCCGACTTCCCCGATTTCCCCCACTCCGGCAACCGCGCCTCCGACGGTCGGGGCGAACCCGGGGCCCTCGCCCCCGACGACGACGTCTTCGCGGACCCCGACCGGCTGGGCCGCTCACCCTCCCGGGGCGACTACATCTCGCCCCGTGACTACGCCGAGCCGGGCGGCGGGGGCCCGCGCGGCGGCGGCGCGCAGGGCGGCTCCGGCGGCCCGCGCGGCCGGTACGGCACCGGCCCGAACGGCACCGTCCCGTACGGAACAGGCCCGTACGACAACGCCTCGTACGACACCGGCTTCCCCGACCGTCGCGGCCGTCCCGCCCCCGGACCGCGAGCCGTCGTCCTGGCCGCCGCCGATCCGGCGAACGCGTACGGCGCCGCCCTCACCTGGCCCGAACCACCGGCCGGTGCCACGCACAAGCCCGGCCGCAAGGCGGGCTCCCTGGTGGTGCTCGTCGAGGGCGAACCGGCGCTCTACATGGAGCGCGGCGGCAAGACGCTCCTGCTCTGGCCCGCCGAGCCGGACGCCCCGCCCACCGACGACGCACGTCTGCACGCGGCCGCGGAGGCGCTGGCCGGCGCCGCCCGCGCCGGTTCCCTGGGCAAGGTCACGGTGGAGCGGGTCAACGGCGAGGCGGCCCTGACATCGTCCTTCGGCCCGCTCCTGGAGGAGGCGGGGTTCATCGCCACCCCGCGCGGTCTGCGGATCAGAGCGTGAGCCTGCCACCCTTGTCCCATGCCCGAAGGTGACACGGTCTGGCAGGCGGCGCGACGGCTGCACGACGCCCTCGCGGGCAAGGTGCTGACCCGCAGCGACTTCCGCGTGCCCCGGTACGCGCTGGTCGACCTCACCGGCCGTGCGGTCCTCGACGTCACCCCTCGCGGCAAGCACCTGCTCACCCACGTCGAGGGCGGTCTGACAGTCCACTCGCACCTGCGGATGGACGGTGCCTGGAAGATCTTCGCGCCCGGTCAGCGCTGGAGCGGCGGCCCGGCGCACCAGATCCGCGTCATCCTCGGCACCGCCGACCGCACGGCCGTCGGCTACCGCCTGCCGGTGCTGGACATCCTGCGCACCGCCGACGACCAGCGCGCCGTCGGCCATCTCGGCCCGGATCTGCTGGGCGCCGACTGGGACCCCGCTCTGGCGATGGCCAACCTGAGCGCGGACCCGGCCCGTCCCCTCGGCGAGGCCCTGCTCGACCAGCGCAATCTCGCGGGCGTGGGCAATGTCTACAAGAGCGAGATCTGCTTCCTGCTGGGCGTCACGCCCTGGCTCCCGGTCGGCGAGCTGCCCCCCGACCGCGCCGGGTACCTGCCCGCGCTGGCGCAGAAGCTCCTGGAGGCCAATCGCGACCGGCCGGTCCGCCGTACGACGGGTCTGCGCGGCCACGACCTCTTCGTGTACGGCCGTGCATCGCACCCCTGCCTGCGCTGCGGCACACCGGTCCGGGTGGCCGACCAGGGCGACGGCTCCAGCGAGCGCCCCACGTACTGGTGTCCGGCCTGCCAGAGCGGGCCCGCGCCGCGGCGGCTCAGCCGGCGAGGAGAGAGTCCATCTGGCCGGCCGCCTCCCGCAGCCCCTCCTCCATCCCCATGGTCATGAGCCGGTCCATCTGCTCCCGGGTGTCGAAGACCGCACGCATCTCCATGCGGGTGCCGCCGTCGCGCTCGGTGAGCGTGACCCGGTTCGTGGTCGTCGGCATGGCGGCGTTCGGCACCCCCTCCGCGTCGGCGAACCCGTCGGTGAACTCCAGCGACGCGGGCGCGTCGACCGTGGCCACCCGCCACCAGCCGCGGTACTTGTCGCCCTCCGGGCCGGTCATGAAGTACGTGACGTCCCCGCCCGGGGTCAGGTCGTGCTCCTCGACCGTAGCCGGGTACGCCGGCGGTCCCCACCAGCGCTCCAGCTGCCGTGGGTCGGCCCAGAGCTGCCACACCCGCGCCGCGGGGGCGGCGAAGTCGGCGGTCAGGGTGAGGGTCAGGTTGTCGAGATCCTTGTCCAGGCTGGTGACACTCATCGGCTCCGTGTCCTTCCGTCGGTTCGGGGTGACCCGCTCATGACCTGCTCACGCCCCGCCCGACCCGGACGCCCCGCCCGACCCGGACGCCCTGCCCGGCCCGGCCGGCCCAGGACCACGCACCGTGGTACGCAGCGCCCGCCGCCACCTCCCCGCCTCCAGCGCCCCTGCGGCTTGGCGTAGCGGTGCGCAGTGCACCGGCAGCACGCTCAGCCCCCAGCCGCCGACCGCGACCGCCCCTTCGAGCACTCCCGCACCGGGCTCCAGCGCCAGCCGCAGCACGGCCCACCACCACAGCCCGCCGAGGCCCAGCGCGGCCGCCCGGCGAGCAGCCCGCGCCGGCGCCATCGCACGTCATCCGTTTTCGGCCTGGAACATCCAGTGCTGCTTCTCGAGATCGGCCGTGATCTGGATGAAGATGTCCTGGCTCACGGGATCCGGGTCGCCGGTCGACGTGATCCGCTCGCGCATCCGCCCGATCACCGCGCCGAGCGCGTCCACCATGGTCTGCACGGCGGTGGTGTCGTCGACCCAGCCCTCAGGGGTCACGTCGATGCCGCTGCCGACGGCCACCGTCGCGGCCCGCCCGTCCGGGGACACACCGAGCGCGGAGGCGCGCTCGGCCACGGTGTCCGAGTGGGTGCGCGCGGTGGTGACGAGCTCGTCGAGCTGGAGATGTACGGAGCGGAACCGGGGGCCGACCACGTTCCAGTGGATCTGCTTCGCCACCAGGGCCAGGTCCACGAGGTCGACGAGGGCGCCCTGCAGCGCCTCGGAGACGGTCTTCAGGTCCGCGTCGGACAACGGACTCTTCACGACGTACATCCATACCTCCGGCGGTTCGCCCCCCCGGCCATCTCCCTCCACGATGACCGCACCGCCACGGACCGGCAACCGGCGGCCGGCCACCCCGGACAAGCGAAAACCCCGGCCGCACCCCTCCGGTCTCCCGGAGAGGCCCCGGCCGGGGTCTCACACGCACATGTTCCGCGGGTGCTCAGGCGGCGACGACGTCCACTGCCTCGGCGGGCGCCTTGATGGTCACCCGTTCCGGTGGCACGCCGGTCACCGAGACGGAACCCAGCATCGGGCGCACCGGTGCCGGCACGGTCTCGCTGGGCGTCGCCGCAGCGGACTGGGCCAGCTCGGCGAGGGCGAGTTCGTCACTCACTTCCCGCATGAGCTCGGACATCCGTACGTCCAGCGCGTCGCAGATGGCGGAGAGCAGCTCGGAAGAAGCCTCCTTCTGCCCCCGCTCCACCTCGGAGAGATAGCCGAGTGAGACTCGGGCGGACGAGGAGACTTCGCGCAGAGTACGGCCCTGGCGTTGGCGCTGCCGACGCAGCACGTCACCCAGCAGGCGACGGAGCAGAATCATCGGTGGCTCCCTCCTCGGACCGTGTAACCGCATCCTTCACGCCCCACCGTACCGCCTCGCGCCGCGGCCGTGCGGGGAGCGATGTCGTGTTCACTCAGGGCTGCAAACATCAAAACCCCCCGTTCCGTTCCGTATCCTGTGCCCGCTCATTCCCGGTCTGTTCGCCCGCAAGCTCCCTCAGAAGGAGTGCGAGTACGCTCCGTACACTCTCCATACGAATTTCCGCACGGTCGCCGTTCAACCGCAGCGCCTCCACTTTTCCGCCACCGGCGGAACCGTCAGCGACTCCCGAAGGCCCGTCGACGGCCACGAAAACCGTCCCCACGGGCTGCCCGTCCTGCGCGTCCGGACCGGCGACGCCGGTCGTGGCGATGCCCCAGTCGGCGCCGAGAAACTTCCTGGCTCCCACCGCCATCTGGGCCGCGACCTGCGCGTCCACCGCTCCGCGGGCCGCGAGCAGGGTGGCGTCGACGCCGAGGATCTCCCGCTTCAGCTCCGTCGCGTAGGCGGTGACGGATCCCCGGAAGGCCTTGGACGCCCCGGGCACCGACGTGATCTCGGACGCCACCATTCCGCCGGTCAGGGACTCGGCGACCGCGAGGGTCTCACCCCTCACGGTGAGTAGTCGCACCACGTCGGCAGCAGTGGAACTCAAGCTTCCGTCCCCTTCAACGCCGCCCGGCGCTCGGCGATTCCCCGGCGGCGCAGCACAATGGCCTGCTTCACATAGTCCAGCCCGGTCACGACGGTCAGCACGACCGCCGCGGCCATCACCCAGAACCTCAGGGTGGCCAGGGGCCCCGTCAGCGCCAGGACGTACATCCCCACGGCGATGCCCTGGGTGAGCGTCTTGAGCTTGCCGCCGCGACTGGCCGGGATGACGCCGTACCGTATGACCACGAAACGCAGCACGGTGATCCCGAGTTCCCGGCCGAGGATCACGGCCGTGACCCACCACGGCAGATCACCGAGCGCGGACAGGCAGATGAGCGCCGCCCCCATGATCGCCTTGTCGGCGATGGGATCGGCGATCTTCCCGAAGTCGGTGACGAGGTTGTAGGCCCGTGCCAGATGACCGTCGAAGAGGTCGGTGATCATGGCGATGGCGAAGGCGGCCCAGGCGAAGGAGCGCCAGGCCGGGTCGTACCCCCCGTTGCCGAGCATCAGGGCGACGAAGGCCGGGACCAGCAGCAGCCTGAGCATCGTCAGGAGGTTGGCGACGTTCCAGACGCTCGCCTGGTTGACGGCCGCGGCCGTGATCTTGCCGCCCCGCAGCGCGGCACTGCCTTCGGTCGCTCCCCGCTCCGAGGTGCCTCCCGGGGTCGTCCGCCCGGCCGGTTCCTGGGTGGCTCCGGAGGGGGCGCGCGAGCCGGTCCCGCGCGCGCCGGAGGGGCCACCCGCCGCGGACGCCGGGACTCCGGTCATCTGCCGGCCTCCTCACTGCCTTCGGACGAGCCCGGCAGCGGTTCGGCCACCAGGTCGACACCCTCCGTACCGACCACCTTCGCGTCGACCATACGACCGACACGCAGGCCTTCGCCGCTCGTGAGCAGCACCTGGCCGTCCGTCTCGGGCGCCTGGTGCTCCGCGCGGCCACGGACACCGTCTCCGTCGTCGGCGGACTCCACTGACTCGACGAGTACCCGCACCGTCGCGCCGACGCGCTCCTCGGCCCGCTGCGAGACGAGTTCCTCGGCCAGGCGGGATACACGTGCCAGCCGCTCGGCGACGACGTCCTCGTCCAGCTTGTGCTCGTACGTGGCCGCCTCGGTGCCCTCCTCGTCGGAGTAGCCGAAGACACCGATGGCGTCGAGCCGCGCGTGGTTCAGGAAGCGTTCCAGCTCGGCGAGGTCGGAGGCGGACTCGCCGGGGAAGCCCACGATGAAGTTGGAGCGCACGCCCGCCTCGGGAGCCTTGCTCCGGATGGTGTCCAGCAGTTCCAGGAAGCGGTCGGTGTCGCCGAAGCGGCGCATCGCGCGCAGCACGTTCGGCGCGGAGTGCTGGAAGGAGAGGTCGAAGTAGGGGACGACCTTCGGGGTGGAGGTCAGTACGTCGATGAGGCCGGGGCGCATCTCGGCCGGCTGGAGGTAGCTGACGCGCACGCGCTCGATGCCGTCGACGTCGGCGAGGTCGGGCAGCAGGGACTCCAGCAGGCGGATGTCGCCGAGGTCCTTGCCGTAGGAGGTGTTGTTCTCGGAGACCAGCATGATCTCCTTGACGCCCTGCTCGGCCAGCCACCGCGTCTCGTTGAGCACGTCGCTCGGCCGGCGGGAGATGAAGGAGCCGCGGAAGGACGGGATGGCGCAGAAGGAGCAGCGCCGGTCGCAGCCGGAGGCGAGCTTCACCGAGGCGACCGGGGAGCCGTCCAGGCGCCGGCGCAGGGGTGCGCGGGGTCCGGAGGCGGGGGCGACGCCCTCGGGGAGGTCGGTCGGGCCGTGCCCCGGCAGGGCGACGGCGGCACCGGCCTCCTGGCGCTCGGCGGGGCTGATCGGGAGCAGCTTGCGCCGGTCGCGCGGGGTGTGCGCGGCGTGGATGCCGCCGCCGAGGATGGTCCGGAGCCGGTCGGAGATGTCGGCGTAGTCGTCGAAGCCGAGCACGCCGTCGGCCTCGGGGAGGGCTTCGGCGAGGTCCTTGCCGTACCGCTCGGCCATGCAGCCCACCGCCACGACGGCCTGCGTTCTTCCGTGCCCCTTGAGGTCGTTGGCCTCCAGGAGGGCGTCCACGGAGTCCTTCTTGGCGGCCTCGACGAAGCCGCAGGTGTTCACGACGGCGACGTCCGCTTCCCCGGCGTCCTCGACGAGCTTCCAGCCGTCCGCCTCCAGACGGCCTGCGAGCTCCTCGGAGTCCACCTCATTACGGGCGCAGCCAAGGGTGACGAGTGCGACGGTACGGCTTTCAGGCATGGGCTCAAGACTACTTCGTCCCGCCGACAGCCCATGTCGACGGGGTTGGCCGATCCCGGCCAACCCCGTACCGACTCGTTCTCCGGGTCCCCTATCCGACCTGCGGGTCGCCCTTCGTGTACGTCAGGCGCTCCACGGAGCCCCGCCGGAAGTCGTCCTCGATCTTCTTGCCGTTGACGTACAGCTGGATGACGCCGGCGTCGCCGAGGACGAGGTCGACCTTCTCGCTGTCCTGGAAGGTCTTCGAGTCGCCCTGTTCGAGGAGTCCATCGAAGAGCAGCCGGCCGTTGTGGTCCTTCGCGGAGATCCAGCTGCGTTCCTCGACGGCGCTGACCTTGACGGTCACCTTGTCGCGGGGCGCGGCGGCGATGGCGCTGTCGGAGGGCTCCGGTTTGGGATCGGCCGGCTTCTTCGGCTTGGCGCTCTCCGAGGCGGATCCGCCGGCCGAGGGCTGGGCGCCCTCGGCGACGCTCGCCTCGTTGCCGCCGTCGTCGCCGCCCTTGACGAACGTGAACCCGACGAAGCCGATCACCGCGACGATCGCGGCGACCATGGCGGCGGTCCAGTTGGGGCCGCGGCGCTCCGGACGGATACGTTCCGCCTCGAAGAGGGGGGCGGCGGGGGTCGGCGCCGGCCGGCCGCCGTGCGCGTCGTCGAACTGCGCGAGCAGCTCGGCCGGGTCGAGCCCGACGGCCTTGGCCAGGGTGCGGATGTGACCGCGCGCGTAGACGTCGCCGCCACAGGGCGCGAAGTCGTCCGCCTCGATGGCGTGCACGATGGCGATCCGGACGCGGGTGGCGGTGGTGATGTCGTCGACGGTCAAACCGGCGGCGATCCGCGCCTGCTGGAGGGCACGGCCGACGGAGGGGCGGGTTTCCTCGGAGACGTGTTCAGTGACGTCTGAGGAAACGTCTTCGATCGGACGCTCGTCTTCAGGGGAGTTGCCGTTGGACACGGGGGCGCCTTTCGAGCGTTTAGCCGCCTGTGCTGGACTTCAGTCTAGGGGGGTGGCGAACGGGTCGGGCAACCGGGCGGTACGACCTTTTACGCCATCCGAATGGCCCGGCATCCCGATGGTGGACTACCTGTTGTCACTTCCCTCAAGTTGACGTACGCCATGGGGAAACGGTTGCTCAATGATCCCTAACGGGTGAGTCACGATCGGCCACCCGGCCGTCCCGGCCCTCCGTCGGCGGAATCCCCGGCCCACGATTCCCTACCCTTCAGACTCCCCCCGGATCACGGCGAGCACTCCGTCCAGCTCATCAGGCTTCACAAGAACGTCACGAGCCTTTGAGCCTTCGCTCGGTCCGACGATGCTCCGCGACTCCATCAGGTCCATCAGCCGCCCCGCCTTGGCGAAGCCGACGCGCAGCTTGCGCTGGAGCATGGAGGTCGACCCGAACTGGGTGGAGACCACCAGCTCGGCCGCCTGGCACAGCAGGTCGAGGTCGTCGCCGATGTCCTCGTCGATCTCCTTCTTCTGCTTGGTCCCGACGGTGACGTCGTCCCGGAAGACGGGCGCCATCTGGTCCTTGCAGTGCCGGACGACGCCCGCGATCTCCTCCTCGGTCACGAACGCGCCCTGCATACGGGTCGGCTTGTTCGCGCCCATCGGCAGGAAGAGGCCGTCGCCCTTGCCGATCAGCTTCTCGGCGCCGGGCTGGTCGAGGATGACCCGCGAGTCGGCGAGCGAGGAGGTGGCGAAGGCGAGCCGGGAGGGCACGTTGGCCTTGATCAGGCCGGTGACGACGTCCACGGAGGGCCGCTGGGTGGCGAGCACCAGGTGGATGCCGGCCGCCCGCGCGAGCTGCGTGATCCGCACGATCGCGTCCTCGACGTCCCTCGGCGCCACCATCATCAGGTCGGCCAGCTCGTCCACGATCACCAGCAGGTACGGATAGGGCTGGAGTTCGCGCTCGCTGCCCTCGGGCGGCTTGGCCTTGCCCTCGCGCACCGCGCGGTTGAAGTCGTCGATGTGCCGGTAGCCGTAGGCGGCGAGGTCGTCGTAGCGCAGGTCCATCTCGCGCACCACCCACTGGAGGGCCTCGGCGGCGCGCTTCGGGTTGGTGATGATCGGCGTGATCAGGTGCGGGATGCCCTCGTACGCGGTCAGCTCGACGCGCTTGGGGTCGACCAGGATCATGCGGACGTCCTCCGGCGTCGCCCGCATCATGATCGAGGTGATCAGGCAGTTGATGCAGGACGACTTGCCGGAGCCGGTGGCGCCCGCGACGAGCATGTGCGGCATCTTCGCCAGCGAGTGCATGACGTAGCCGCCCTCGACGTCCTTGCCGAAGGCGACCAGCATCGGGTCGTCGTCCTCGGCGGACTCGGCGAGGCGCAGGACGTCGCCGAGGTTGACCATCTCCCGGTCGGTGTTGGGGATCTCGATGCCGACCGCGGACTTGCCGGGGATCGGGCTGATGATCCGCACGTCGGGGCTGGCGACGGCGTACGCGATGTTCTTGGTCAGCGCTGTGATCCGCTCGACCTTGACGGCGGGGCCCAGCTCGACCTCGTAGCGGGTCACCGTCGGGCCGCGGGTGAAGCCGGTGACCCTGGCGTCGACCTTGAACTCGGTGAAGACGGTGGTCAGCGAGTCCACTATGGCGTCGTTGGCGGCGCTGCGCGCCTTGCCGGGGCCACCGCGCGTGAGGAGGTCGAGGGCCGGCAGGGAGTAGGTGATGTCGCCGGAGAGCTGGAGCTGTTCGGCGCGCGGCGGCAGGTCGCGCTCCTGCGGCAACGGCGTCTTGGTGAGGTCGGGGACGGCGCCCGGCGCCGCCGGCCCGGCGGACTTGGCGGGGTCCTTCTTGAGCTTGCCCGGCTGTGGGCGCGCGGCCGGCACGGGCGTCGGAGTCGGCGTCGTCGACTCGCGGTCCCCGGGGCTGACGCCCTGGGTGAGGTCGGCGACCAGCGGCGACGGCGGCATCCCGTGCAGGACGGCGCCGTCGAGCGCGGCGGCGGCGGCCGCGGCGACGTCCACGGCGTCCATCGGCCGGTTCATCTCGGGCTGCGGCACGGCGGACCGGCGGGGCCTGCCGCGGCGCCTGCTCAGCGCCTCCTGCTCGGCCGCGTCCGGGTCGTACGGCTCGGCGGGCGCTCCCCCGCGTCTGCGGGTCCGCTCGGGCAGCGCCTCGCGCCACTGGTCGTCGTAGCGCTCGTCGTCGTCGGTGAACGCGTCCGCCTCGGGGTCGTCGACCACGCCGAGCCGCACGCCGAGCTGGCGCAGCCGCTGCGGGATGGCGTTCACCGGTGTGGCGGTGACGACCAGCAGGCCGAAGACGGTGAGCAGCGCGAGCAGCGGCACGGCCAGGACGTCCGTCATCGTGTACGACAGCGGGGTGGCCGCGCCCCAGCCGATGAGGCCGCCGGCGTCCCTTATGGCCTGCATGCCCTCGCCGCGGGCCGGTGAGCCGCACGCGATGTGCACCTGGCCGAGCACGCCGACGACGAGCGCGGACAGGCCGATCACGATCCGCCCGTTGGCCTCGGGCTTCTCGGGGTGCCGGATCAGGCGCACGGCGATGGCGCCGAGCAGGATCGGCACGAGCAGGTCCAGCCGGCCGAAGGCGCCGGTCACCAGGATCTCGACGAGGTCGCCGACGGGGCCCTTGAGGTCGGCCCAGGTGCCCGCGGCGACGATCAGGGCGACGGCGAGCAGCAGCAGCGCGGAACCGTCCTTGCGGTGGGCGGGGTCGAGGTTCTTGGCGCCCTGCCCTATGCCGCGGAAGACGGCGCCGACCCCATGCGCCAGGCCGAGCCAGAGCGCGCGCGCCAAGCGGTAGACACCGCTGGTGGGGCTCGGGGCCGGTTTGGGCGCGGGCTTCTTCGCGACGGCCTTCTTGGCGGGCGCCTTCTTCGGGGGCGCCTTCTTGGCAGCGGCCTTCTTGACCGGCCCCTTCGCGGGAGCGGCCGCCTTCTTCGCGGGCTGCTTCTTGGCTGCGGAGGGACGTGAGGCCATAGGTGTGAGGTTACCGGGGGAGGCGGCGGTCGACACGTGCGCCTACCGCTTCACCCGTTCGTGTCGCCCGGAGCGAGTTGCGGAACTGACGCCTCCGCTACCGCTCCTGACAAGTCCTCACAGACCCGGACCAGGGGACTCGCGAGGTGCCCGGCGGACGACCCGCAGCGGGCCCACGGCGGGCCTCAGTTGACCGCGGGCTGACCGCCGGACGTACCGGGCTCCAGGGCGTCCAGAGCCCTCCGCAGTCCGGTGAGCTTGCGCTCCAGATGCGCCGCGGTGGCCACCGCCGCCGCGTCCGTGGACTCGTCGCCCAACTGCTTGGAGAGCGCCTCCGCCTGCTCCTCCACGGCCGCCAGCCGGGCCGACAGCTCGGCGAGCAGCCCCGCCGGCTCCTTGGCCTCGCCGGCCGCGACCTTGTCGCCGCCCTCCAACTGGAGCCGCAGCAGGGCCGCCTGCTCACGCAGCTGGCAGTTCTTCATGTACAGCTCGACGAAGACCGAGACCTTCGCGCGCAGCACCCACGGGTCGAACGGCTTGGAGATGTAGTCCACCGCACCCGCCGCGTAGCCACGGAAGGTGTGGTGCGGACCGTGGTTGATCGCGGTGAGGAAGATGATCGGGATGTCCCGGGTCCGCTCCCGCCGCTTGATGTGCGCGGCGGTCTCGAAACCGTCCATGCCCGGCATCTGGACGTCCAGCAGAATGACCGCGAAGTCGTCCGTGAGCAGCGCTTTGAGCGCTTCCTCCCCGGACGATGCCCGCACCAGCGTCTGATCGAGCGCCGAGAGGATCGCCTCCAGCGCCAGCAGATTCTCCGGCCGGTCATCGACCAGGAGGATCTTGGCCTTCTGCACCATGGCCCGCCCTCCTCGCCCCGGCGTGGGGCCTCCCCTGTCCGCAGGACTTGGCGCGGCACCGGCGGGTGCCACCCCGGGGGACGACTCCCTTGCGTCGCCCGTCCTTGTGCCGGTCATCGTAGCCGCACCCCGCCTGTCGCCACACCCTGTCACCGTGATGTCACTGTGCACGTAGCAGAAACGCAGCGGGAGACCAGAAGGTTCCCCGAATCCCGCACTTCTACACGGCTCCGGGCACGCTGAGTCAGCGACTGAGCGCGGGGCCCGGAGGTTCCCGCCGTTCACGCACACCCCACGTTCGCACACTGTCCGGACGTGACGCACGGAAGGTGCCCCTCCGTACCAGCGGCACGGTGCCCGAACGTACTACTCCTCGCGCATCCACTGCTGCATCACCGTCAACAGGTGATCGGGGTCGACCGGCTTCGTCACATAGTCGGAGGCGCCCGACTCGATCGCCTTCTCCCGGTCGCCCTTCATCGCCTTGGCGGTCAGCGCGATGATCGGCAGCCCGGCGAACTGCGGCATCCGACGGATCGCCGTGGTCGTCGCGTATCCGTCCATCTCGGGCATCATGATGTCCATCAGGACCACCGCCACGTCCTCGTGCTGCTCCAGCACCTCGATGCCCTCGCGCCCGTTCTCCGCGTACAGCACGGACAGCCCGTGCTGCTCCAGGACGCTGGTCAGCGCGAACACGTTGCGGATGTCGTCGTCGACGATCAGCACCTTCTGCCCGCCGAACCGGATCCCGCGGCTGGACTGCGCCGTCTCCTGCTCGGGGCCCGGCTGCCGCTCCCGCACCGCGGGCAGTTCCTCGGTCTCGGCCGAGCGGCGACGGTGCCGGAACAGCGCTCCGGCACCGTTCTGCGCGTCCTGGTACGACCGCACCTCGGCCGGCGTCTCGGCCTCTGTCTCCGGCAGCTGGTCCGTCGCCCCGGAGCCCGCCGGCAGCTCGCCTCCCCCGGCGGGCGGCAGGGGCTGCGGGTAGCCGTGCGAGGGCAGCTCGCTCGGGCGCAGCGGCAGGTAGAGCGTGAACGTCGAGCCGCGGCCCGTCTCGCTCTGCGCGTGGATCTCACCGCCCAGCAACTGCGCGATCTCCCGCGAGATGGACAGCCCGAGGCCCGTGCCGCCGTACTTGCGGCTGGTGGTGCCGTCGGCCTGCTTGAACGCCTCGAAGATCACCCGCATCTTGCCGGCCGCGATCCCGATCCCGGTGTCGCTCACGGAGAACGCGATCAGCTCGGCGTCCGGGTCGGTCATCGAACCCGCCTCCAGCAACTGCTCCCGGATGCCCTGCGGAACGTCGTCCCGGGCCGGCCTGATGACCAGCTCGACCGCCCCCGAGTCGGTGAACTTCACCGCGTTGGACAGCAGGTTGCGCAGCACCTGGAGCAGCCGCTGCTCGTCGGTGTGCAGTGTGGCGGGCAGCTCGGGCGACACCCGCACCGACAGGTCCAGGCCCTTCTCCGCGGTCAGCGGCCGGAAGGTGGCCTCCACGTAGTCGACGAGCTGGACGAGCGCGATGCGCGTCGGGGAGACGTCCATCTTGCCCGCCTCCACCTTCGACAGGTCGAGGATGTCGTTGATGAGCTGGAGCAGGTCGGAGCCGGCCCCGTGGATCGTCTCGGCGAACTCGACCTGCTTGGGCGAGAGGTTCGCGTCGGCGTTGTCGGCGAGCAGCTTGGCCAGGATCAGCAGCGAGTTGAGCGGAGTACGCAGCTCGTGCGACATGTTGGCGAGGAACTCGCTCTTGTAGCGCATCGAGACCGCCAGTTGCTCGGCGCGCTCCTCCAGGACCTGCCGCGCCTCCTCGATCTCGGTGTTCTTCACCTCGATGTCGCGGTTCTGCTGCGCCAGCAGCTCGGCCTTCTCCTCCAGTTCGGCGTTGGACGACTGGAGCGCCTTCTGCCGCTGCTCCAGCTCCTCGGACCGCTC
Source organism: Streptomyces sp. NPDC058985 (assembly GCF_042740985.1). NCBI lineage: Bacteria > Bacillati > Actinomycetota > Actinomycetes > Kitasatosporales > Streptomycetaceae > Streptomyces > Streptomyces sp. NPDC058985. The sequence goes on from NZ_JBHYJX010000017.1 coordinate 137,603, forward strand.
CCGCAGCTGCTCGGTCAGCTCCTGCGACTGGCTCAGCAGTACCTCCGTCTTGGTGTTGACGGAGATGGTGTTGACGCTGGTCGCGATCATCTCGGCGATCTGGTTGAGGAAGTCCTTCTGGATCTGCGTGAACGGCGTGAACGACGCCAGCTCGATCACGCCGAGCACCTGCCCCTCGAACAGCACCGGCAGGACGATCACCTGGGCGGGCGGGGCCTCCCCGAGCCCGGAGGAGATCTTCAGATAACCGCTCGGCGCGTTCTCCACGAGGATCGTGCGCTTCTCCTCGGCGGCCGTGCCGACCAGCGCCTCCCCCGGCCGGAAGGACGTGGGCATCGACCCCATCGAGTAGCCGTACGACCCCAGCATGCGCAGTTCGTACTGGTCCTCCTGGGCGCCCGCCTGATCCTGGCCGTCGACCACCAGGGGCATCGCGAGGAAGAAGGCCCCGTGCTGCGCGGAGACCACCGGGGTCAGCTCGCTCATGATCAGCGAGGCGACGTCCTGGAGGTCCCGGCGGCCCTGCATCAGTCCCGAGATGCGGGCCAGGTTGCCCTTGAGCCAGTCCTGCTCCTTGTTGGCGATCGTGGTGTCGCGGAGGTTGGCGATCATCTTGTTGATGTAGTCCTGAAGCTCGGAGATCTCGCCGGAGGCGTCCACGTCGATCTTCAGGTTCAGGTCGCCGCGCGTCACCGCGGTCGCCACGCGCGCGATGGCGCGCACCTGCCGGGTCAGGTTCCCGGCCATCTCGTTCACGGACTCCGTCAGGTCCCGCCAGGTGCCGTCGACGTCCCGCACGCGCGCCTGACCGCCCAGCTGCCCCTCCGTGCCCACCTCGCGGGCCACGCGGGTGACCTCTTCGGCGAAGGACGACAGCTGGTCCACCATCGTGTTGATGGTCGTCTTCAGCTCCAGGATCTCGCCGCGCGCGTCGATGTCGATCTTCTTGGTCAGGTCGCCCTTGGCGATGGCGGTGGTGACCATGGCGATGTTGCGCACCTGACCGGTCAGGTTGGACGCCATCTGGTTCACCGACTCGGTGAGGTCCTTCCACGTGCCCGACACGCCCGGCACGTGCGCCTGCCCGCCGAGGATGCCGTCCGTGCCCACCTCACGGGCCACCTTGGTGACCTGCTCGGCGAACGAACTCAACGTCTTCACCATGGTGTTGAACGTCTCGGCCAGCTGATGGACCTCACCGCGCGCCTCGATCGTCACCGTCCGCGTCAGGTCGCCGTTGGCGACGGCGGCGGCCACCTGGGAGATGTTCCGCACCTGGACGGTGAGGTTCTTCGCCATCAGGTTGACGTTGTCGCTGAGGTCCTTCCAGATGCCCACGACGCCGGGCACGTGCGCCTGGCCGCCGAGAATGCCCTCCGTGCCGACCTCACGGGCCACGCGTGTGACCTGCTCCGCGAAGGACGACAACTGGTCGACCATGGTGTTGACGGTGGTGACGAGTTCGAGGATCTCGCCCTTGGCGTCGACGGTGATCTTCTTCGACAGGTCGCCCTTGGCCACGGCCGTGGTGACCTCGGCGATGTTGCGGACCTGCATGGTCAGGTTGTTGGCCATGCCGTTCACCGACTGCGTGAGGTCCTTCCAGGTGCCGGAGACACCCTGCACCTCCGCCTGGCCGCCGAGGATGCCCTCGGTGCCCACCTCGCGCGCGACGCGCGTGACCTCCTGGGCGAACGACGACAGCTGGTCCACCATGGTGTTCAGCGTGTTCTTCAGCTCCAGGATCTCCCCGCGCGCGTCCACGGTGATCTTCTGGGACAGGTCACCGCGCGCCACCGCAGTGGCGACCTGCGCGATGTTGCGGACCTGTGCGGTGAGGTTGCCGGCCATGCCGTTCACCGAGTCGGTCAGGTCGCGCCAGACGCCGGCGACCCCGGGCACCTGGGCCTGACCGCCGAGGCGGCCCTCCGTACCCACCTCGCGGGCCACGCGCGTGACCTGCTCAGCGAAGGACGACAGCTGGTCGACCATCGTGTTGATGGTGTTCTTCAGCTCCAGGATCTCCCCGCGCGCGTCCACGGTGATCTTCTGGGACAGGTCACCGCGCGCCACCGCCGTCGTCACCTGGGCGATGTTGCGCACCTGGGAGGTCAGGTTCCCCGCCATCGAGTTGACGGAGTCCGTCAGCTCCTTCCAGGTCCCCGACACGCCGTCGACCCGGGCCTGACCGCCGAGGCGGCCCTCCGTGCCCACGTCCCGGGCCATCCGGGTCACCTGGTCGGCGAAGCTGGAGAGCTGGTCGACCATGGTGTTGACGGTGTTCTTCAGCTGGAGCATCTCACCGGAGACGTCCACGGTGACCTTCTGCGACAGGTCGCCGTTGGCCACCGCCGTCGTCACCTGGGCGATGTTGCGCACCTGGCCGGTGAGGTTGCGGAACGCGGTGTTGACGGAGTCCGTCAGGTCCTTCCACGTCCCCGCCGCGCCCGGCACCTGCGCCTGACCGCCCAGCTCACCCTCGACCCCGACCTCGCGGGCCACCCGGGTCACCTCGGCACCGAAGCTGGAGAGCTGGTCCACCATCGTGTTGACGGTGTTCTTCAGCTCCAGCATCTCGCCGGCCACGTCCACGGTGACCTTCTGCGACAGGTCACCACTGGCCACCGCTGTCGTCACCGCGGCGATGTCGCGCACCTGGGTGGTCAGGTTCCGGAAGACGGTGTTGACGGAGTCCGTCAGGTCCTTCCAGATCCCGGCCGCACCCGGCACGTTCGCCTGGCCGCCCAGCTGGCCCTCGCCACCGGTCTCGTTGGCCACGCGCGTGACCTCGTCCGCGAAGATCCGCAGCGTCTCGGTCATCTGGTTGATCGTCTCGGCGAGCTGCGCGACCTCGCCCCGGGCCGGCACCGTCACCTTCTTCGACAGGTCGCCGTTGGCCACCGCCGTCGTCACGTGCGAGATCTCGCGCACCTGGGCCGTCAGGTTCCCGGCCATGGTGTTGACGGAGTCGGTCAGCTCCTTCCACACCCCGGCCACACCCGGCACCTGCGCCTGCCCGCCCAGCGCACCCTCGGTGCCCACCTCACGGGCCACCCGCGTCACCTCGGAGGAGAACGCCGAGAGCTGGTCCACCATCGTGTTGACGGTGTTCTTCAGCTCCAGCATCTCGCCGGCCACGTGCACCGTGACCTTCCGCGACAGGTCGCCCTTGGCCACCGCCGTCGTCACCAGCGCGATGTCCCGCACCTGGGCGGTGAGCCGGTACGCCATGGTGTTGACGGAATCCGTGAGGTCCTTCCACGAACCGGACATACCGCGCACCCGGGCCTGTCCGCCCAGCTTGCCCTCGGTACCGACCTCGCTGGCCACCCGCGTGACCTCGTCGGTGAAGGTCGACAACTGGTCGACCAGGTTGTTCACGGTCCGCCCGACCTTGAGGAACTCACCGCGCAGCGGCTGCCCGGCCCCTTCCTCCACCTGCGTCCGCAGCTCCATGCGCGGCGACAGATCACCGTCCGCCACCGCCGACAGCACCCGGCTGACCTCGGAGACGGGCCGCACGAGGTCGTCGACCAGCGCGTTCGAGTTGTCGATCGCGGTCGCCCAGGCACCGTCGCAGGCCCCGGTCTCCAGCCGCTCGGTGAGCTTTCCCTCACGTCCGACCACGCGCCGCACCCGCGCCAGCTCGCCCGTGAGGTGCAGATTGCGGTCGGCCACCTCGTTGAAGACCGCCGCGATCTCCGACATCACGCCGTCGCCGGACACCGTCAGCCGTTTGCGGAAGTTTCCCTCACGCATGGAGACGAGCGCCGCGAGCAGACGATTCAACGCGGCCGTGTCCACCGTCGTACTGCCGCCCCGCGATGTGCCCTTCTTACTCAGGGACTGTCCGCCTTTCGCGCGCGTCTTCGTGGCCCGCGTCGCTGCGCCAGACTCCACTGTGTCCCTCCCGCAGGGGTCGACCGATACTGCTGTGCCCGGCTGCCGACCCTCGGCGGACCGGTTACTGCCGCGTACTTCCCATGATGCCGAGCGTTCCGGCCCGGCTCACCGGACCCGCTCCAGGGGCTGCTGCCCACCGCAGTCGGCGCGCATTCACCTGCCCGGACCTCACGAGAAGCCTGCCCAGTGTTTCACCCCGGCCGAACCAGGCCATAACAGTTCGGCAGCTTCGCACATCGTCCGCACACCCTCTGGGCGGAAACACTGCAGACCGGCATCCGCATGGGCGGCGAAGGTAAGTAACCTTGCATGCGGCTGTCCAGCCAAGCCGGTGCGTCCGGTCTGGGCGGTGGCACGGAGACGAAGCGGGCATCGGAGGGGCGGCCGGAATGACCACCGGACTGATCCCGGGGGAGCAGCCCCCGGATCCCGGGCCGACGGGTGGACTGCCGCAGCAGCGGCACGACCGGGTCGGCCATGAGGCCGTGCACGGGGAGAGAGGGTCGAGGAGTTCTGTGATCACCGCGCGCGCGGCCGCCAGCTTCGAGCCCGTCGGACGGTCCGTGGCGAGTGCCCGGTCCTTCGTCCGCGACACACTGCAGGGCTGGGGCCATGCCGACATCGTCGACGACGCCGTGGTGCTGACCAGCGAACTGGTGACCAACGCGGTGGTGCACGCCGGCACCACCGCGGACGTCGAGTGCCTGCGCAGCGACGACGGTGTACGGATCGAGGTCGCCGACCACTATCCGGAGCGCGAGGTCCCGCTCCAGGGCTCCCCCGCCAACATGGGCAGCCCCGACCGCGAGGGCGGCCGCGGCCTCCAGCTGTGCGCGGCCCTGGCCGACCGCTGGGGCGTCGAGTACACGCCCACCCACAAGAACGTCTGGTTCCACCTCCACCTGCCGGAGCGCCCGGTCGGCACCCGCGCCGCCGGCCCCTCGCTCCCCGCCGACCTGCTGCCGCTCGCCGACGGCCGGGTCCGCGTCGCCGTCGTCCAGATCGACCGCACCGGCTCCGTCACGTCCTGGAGCGAGGACGCCGAGGAGCTCTTCGGCTACCCGGCCGAGCAGGTCACCGGCAAGCCCCTCACCGACTTCGCCGCCTGGCCGCACACTCCGGGCACCAGCACCGGCATCGCCGAGGCGCTCCAGCTCTCCCGCTGGGAGGGCAGCTACGGCATAAGGGGCGCCAACGGCCGCGTCACCCCCGTGTACGCCTCCCACCTGCGCGTCCGCGACGCGGGCGGCGAGCCGTCCACGGTCTGCCTCCTCGTCCGGGACCACGAGCGCGCGGTCCTGCAGACCCCGATGCGCGTACCGGCCGCCGACTCCTCGTCCTCCGAGGGCCAGAGCACCGACCCCTTCGAGGTGTTCATCGGCTCCCCCGCCCCGGACGACCTCGACGGCCTCCTCCAGCGCACGGTCGAACGCGCCCGCGACATGCTCGACGCCGACGCCGCCTTCCTGCTGCTGGCGACCGACGACGAGACGGAGCTGGAGGTCCGCGCCTCCACCGGCCTGCCCTCCGCCCGCCAGCGCTTCGCCCGCGTCCCCGTGGAGGCCGGCCCCGGCCGCTACGGCTCCGCGCGCATGCCCGCCGTCCACGACGACCTCGCGGCCGTCCCCGGCGCCGTCCCGCTGCTGAACGGCACCGGCATGCGCTCGGTCGTCACCGTCCCCCTCAAGGTCGAGGGCCGCCTCACCGGCTCCCTCGGCGTCGCCGCCGAGGCCGCCGGCCGGTACTCCAACGAGGAGGCGCTGCGCCTCCAGTTCGCCGCCGACCGCATCGCCCTGGCCGTCGAGTCGGCGCGCCTGGGCGAGCTGGAACGGCTGCGCCGCGGGTCGCTCAGCTTCCTCGTCGAGGCCTCCGACCTCCTCGCCGGCACCCTGGACCGGGACCAGACGCTGGCCCTGATGGCCCAGATGACGGTCCCCACCCTCGCCACCTGGTGCGCCGTCTACACCATCGCCGACCAGGCCTCCGACCCGTATCTCTCCTACGTCCTGCACGAGGACGAGGAACTCATCGACGGCATCAAGTCCCTGCTGTCGAAGATCGCGCCGCCCGACCCGGTCCCCACGCCGGGCGCCCGCGTCTGGACGACCCCCGCCGACATGGCCCACCAGGCCGCGCTGCGCACGTCCATGCGCGACCTCGGCCTGAGCGGCGGCCCGACGCACCAGTTGAGCACCGGCATCGGCCCGACCCTCGCCACCGCCTCCGCGGTGGGCGGCGAGACCGTGGTCCTGCCGCTGGTCGCCCGCAACCGCGTCATCGGCATGCTCACTCTGGGCAAGCCCACCGACGACCACTTCCGCCAGGAGATCCTCGAACTCGCCGAGGACCTGTCCCGCCGGGCCGCCCTGGCCCTGGACAACGCGCGCCTGTACTCGGAGCGCACGGCCATCAGCCAGTCCCTTCAGCGCAGCCTCCTGCCCCCCGAGCTGCCCCTCATCGACGGCGTCGAGGTCGAGGTCATCTACCGCGCGGCCGGCGAGGGCAACGAGGTCGGCGGAGACTTCTACGACCTCTTCCCGATCAGCGACGGCGCCTACGGCTTCGCCATCGGCGACGTCTGCGGTACGGGCCCGAACGCGGCCGCCGTCACGGGCCTGGCCCGGCACGCCCTGCGCCTGCTCGCCCGCGAGGGTCTCAGCGGCCCGGCGGTCCTGGAGCGCCTCAACTCGGCCATCCTCGACGAGGGCGCCCGCAGCCGCTTCCTCACGCTGCTGTACGGCGAGATGCGCCCGCAGGACGACGGCAGCGCGGAGTTGAAGGTGGTCTGCGCCGGCCACCCGCTCCCGCTCCGGCTGCGCCAGGACGGCTCGGTCGAACCGGCGGCCGAGCCCCAGCCGCTCCTCGGCGTGATCGAGGACCTGGAGCTCTACGAGCAGACGGTCACCCTCGACCCGGGCGACGTCCTGCTCTGTGTCACGGACGGCGTCACCGAACGCCGCGAGGGCACCCGCATGCTGGGCGACGACGGCCTCGCCGACGTCCTCACGTCGTGCACCGGCCTGACGGCGGGGGCGGTGGCCGCGCGCATCATGCGCGCGGTGGAGCGCTTCGCCTCTGACGCCCCGTCCGACGACATGGCGATCCTCGCGATGCGCGTCCCGGAGCCGCACGCGGACTGACCAGGGCATGCGAAAGGCCCCGCCCAATTGGGCGGGGCCTTTGCAGTGGAGCCCCCAAACGGAATCGAACCGTTGACCTTCTCCTTACCATGGAGACGCTCTGCCGACTGAGCTATAGGGGCCTGTCGCTTGCGGGTTTCCCCGCGGCAACGGAATAGATCATACCCCGAACAAGCCGGTGCTCCCAACCACGGACTTCATCCGAACGCGGGTTGCAACAGCCCGCCCAGGGCATTGCACGCGGACACGATCCGCTGCATTTCCCGCCTGGTCAACGATGCCTCGACCGGCAGCGCGAGCGTCTCGTCGACGGCCCGCTCGGTCTCGGGCAACGACACGCATCGCCGGAAGCCCGGCAACCGGTGCACGGGGGTCTTCACCGGCACCCTGCAGTCGACTCCCCGTCCCCGCACGGCACGCGCGAACGCGTCCCGGTCCGGCCGTCCGTTACCCGGCACCCGCACGACGTACTGCTGATAGGTGTGCCCGTCGCCCCAGTCGGGGGTCCGCACCCCCCTCAGCTTCCCGTCGAGGTAGGCCGCCCGCTCCCTGCGCCGCGCTATCTCGTCGTACGGCGCCTCGGACTCGCCCTGCTCCAGCACGAGCAGCCCGTGCCGCTGTCCTATCCCGTGCAGCGGGCCCATGTCCGCCGGGTGTCCGAACCGGTGCACTGCGACGACGGCCGCGGTACGCGACGTCAACGACGCCTCCACCGCGGCGGCGTCGAGGCAGTACGTCCCCGGATCTATGTCGGCGAACACCGGCAGCGCGCCGGCGAGGGCCACTGCCTCGGCGACTTCCACGTTCCCGAAGGCAGGTACGACGACCTCGTCGCCGACTCCTACGCCGGCGGCCCTGAGCATTGCTGAGGTACCCATACGAACGATCGTCGTAGCGCAACGTGAACTTCAAGTGACGGAAAACAAAAAAGGGTTGGACCCAGAACCGAAGTTCTGGGTCCAACCCTTTCAATGATTGTTCGGCGGCGTCCTACTCTCCCACAGGGTCCCCCCTGCAGTACCATCGGCGCTGTAAGGCTTAGCTTCCGGGTTCGGAATGTAACC